>RFGB01000104.1 GCA_003697125.1 Alphaproteobacteria bacterium | reverse complement strand
GGGCGGCTCGCGCGCGAGGGCCCCGGGACCAGCCCACGGTCCCGCGCCCGGGCTGGCCGAAACCGTGTCGCGCCAGCTCGCCGCGGCGATCTCGACCGACCGCGACGGGCAGGTCGAGATCCGCCTCGATCCGCCCGAGCTCGGCCGGGTGCGGGTGACGCTGTCGGGGGCCGAGGGGCATCTGAGCGCGCTGATCACCGCCGACCGGCCCGAGACGCTCGACCTGATGCGCCGGCATGCCGAGCTTCTGCTGCGCGATCTCGCCGCGGCCGGCTTCCGGGGCGCCGATCTCGCCTTTGCCGGCGGCGATGGCCGCATGCCGGAACGCGCGCAGCACCACGACCGGCCCGATGCGCCGGCAGCACCCCCTGCCCCGTTCCCGCCCGCCGTGCCGGCGGCCGCCCCGGCCCGAACCTTGCCCGTGCGCGACGGCGGGCTCGACCTCAGGCTCTGAGCCCCGCCCCCGAAGGAGGATCTTCCCATGGAAGCCGTGACCGCCCCCACCCAGGCCACCCCCGCGACGACGCACGCCGCTGCCCGGGCCAGCGGCGGGGCCGACGCCACCCGAACGCTGTCGGGGGATTTCAACACCTTCCTTACCCTGCTGACCGCGCAGCTGCGCAACCAGGATCCGCTGAAGCCGGCCGATTCCACCGAATTCGTCGCCCAGCTGGCGCAGTTCGCCGGGGTCGAGCAGCAGATCCGCACCAATGACCGGATCGATGCGCTGACCGCGGCGCTGGCCGATGACGAGGCGGCGGGCCTGGCCAGCTGGATCGGGATGGAGGTGCGCGCCGCCGCCGCGGTGCCCTGGGAATCGAAGCCCCTCAGCCTGGCCGTGACACCCGAACCGGGGGCCGAGCTTGCGGTTCTGGTGGTGCGCGATGCCGAGGGGGTGGAGAAGGCGCGGCTGACCGTCGATCCCGCGGCGAGCGAGCTGACCTGGAACGGCGAGGGCATCGGCGGCACCCTGCCCGAGGGGGTCTATCGCTTCGAGGTGGAGAGCTATCGCGGCGGCGAGAAGATCGCGACGCGCCCGGCCAGCGTGTTTGCCGAGATTGTCGAGGTGCGGCGCGAGGCGGCCGGCACGATACTGGTGCTGGCCGATGGCACGCGGCTTCCTGCCGACCAGGTCACCGCGCTGCGCCGTCCGGGCTGAGGTCGGGGCCGGGGCGCCCGCCGCCCGGTCGCCCCCCCGCCCGGGCCGGCATCTCCCCATGCTCGATCAGTGCCGTCAGCCGGTCGAGGCGGTCGAGCAGCGGGCGCGGCGCGGCCAGGCGCGGCCCCAGGGCCAGGCTGCGGTCGATCTCGCGCAGCTGCGCGCGCAGGCCGTTCAGCATCATGCGCTGGTTGCCCAGCTCGGCAAGGATCCGCGCCGCCGGCCCGTCGGGCGGGGCCGGGGTGGCGCCCGCGTCGCCGGGGGCGGGCTGCCCGGCCATCCGCTCGGCCATGCGTTCGGCCAGCGCGAGCGCGAGTCCGGCTTCGAGCAGCAGCATCGCCTGCGGTCCCGCGATCAGCGCCGCGCGCGCGGTGCCGCGGGCAAGGCAGGCGGCGGCGGGATCGGCGGCGCCGGGCGGTGCCGCGATCGGGGTGACCTGCAGCGCCTGCGGCCAGGGCAGGCGGGCGGCCAGCGCCTCCGCCCCCTCTCCGCCGGGATCGAGGGCATAGGTGAGCGGGGCGAGGCGGAAGACCGGGGCGGCGGCGGTGGCGGCGGTGGCGGCAAGGGCGGTGGCCAGCGCCGCCTCGGCCGCGGCGGGGTCCAGCCCCGCCGGCAGGGCGGCGGGGTCGATGCGGATCAGATGGCTGGCAAGGCCGGCCCGGGCGAGCCTGGCGGCGAGCGTCGCGCAGTCTGGGTGGGCGTCCATCTCTCCCCCCGCCGATGTCGGGCCGAGCCTTGGCCCGGGCGCGTTTCGATCCGGTTAACCCTGAGGCGATGATGCGGATTTGGCGCAAAGCCCCCGCTTAGCCCGCTGTTAAGCCCAAGCCGGGATAGAGGCGGAGCGAGAGTGGCGGGGGCCGGGCGAATCGGGACTGATCGAAGGGGACGACATGACCATCTCATCCTCGCTCAACGCCGGCGTGTCCGGACTGTTCGCGAATGCCAGCAGGCTGGCCACCATCTCGGACAACATCGCCAATTCCGAGACCTACGGCTACAAGCGCGCGGATACGGAATTTTCCAGCCTGGTGACCGCGGATGCCCCCGGCGTCTATACTGCGGGCGGCGTGCGCATGACCTCGTTCCGCGCCGTCGAGGCGAAGGGCGGGCTGGTCAATTCGGACAATCCCACCGACATTTCGGTCGCCGGCAAGGGCATGCTGCCGGTCACGACGCTGGCCGCGGTGAAGGCGGGCAACACCACCCTGCCCTTCCTGATGACGGCCACCGGGTCGTTCCGCCCCGACGAGAACGGCTATCTGACCACGCCCTCGGGGCTGGTGCTGCTGGGCTGGAAGGCCAACCCCGACGGGACGATCCCCTCCAACCCCAGGGACTCGACCTCGGCGCTGGAACCGGTGCAGATCAATGCCGGGCTGTCGGCGACGCCGACCACGCGGATTTCGCTGGGGGTGAACCTGCCCGCCACCGCCGCCCAGGAGGCGGTCGCCGCCGGCACCCCGGGCGACACCATCACCCAGCCGATCGAGTATTTCGACAATCTCGGCGCCAGCCAGACGCTGACGGTCGCCTATACCCCCACCGGGGCGGTCGACAATGAATGGGACATCGACATCTCGGATTCGGGCGGCGTCATCTCCTCGATCACGGTGACCTTCGACGACACCGCCGGCAATGGCGGGGAACTCCTGTCGGTGGCCGGCGCCGATGCCGCCGACTATGACGCCACCACCGGCATCCTGACCGTGACGCTCAGCTCGGGCGACAGCATCAGCGTCGACATCGGCCGGCCGGGCGACAAGGACAACCTGACCCAGCTCGCCGATGATTTCGCGCCCTTCAAGGTGACCAAGGACGGCACCCCCGTGGGCACCCTGGTCGATACCCGGGTGGACGAGAACGGCAATCTGTCGGCCATCTACAACACCGGCTTCACCCAGGTGATCTACAAGATCCCCCTTGCCGTGGTGGCCAATTTCAACGGCCTTCAGGCCGACGACAACCAGACCTTCCGGGTGACGGCGGAATCGGGCGACCTCTATCTGTGGGATCCCGGCGACGGGCCGACGGGGGCGATGATCGGCTATGCGCTGGAGGAGTCGACCACCGATGTCGCGGCCGAGCTGACGGCGCTGATCAAGACCCAGCGGGCCTATTCGTCGAACGCCAAGATCATCCAGACCGTCGACGAGATGCTGCAGGAAACCACCAATCTGAAGCGCTGAGCGCGGTTTTCCTGCCGCGGGGAGTGGACCGATGAGCCTGTCAAGCGCCCTTGCCAATGCCTATTCGGGGCTGGTCGCCACCTCGCGCGCCGCCGATCTGGCCTCGAACAACATCGCCAACGCCCTGACCGAAGGCTATGCGCGGCGCGAGCTGGCGCTGAGCTCCACCGTGCTCGGCGGCCATGGCCGGGGCGTGGCGGTCGAGGGGACGACGCGGATCGTCAGCCCCCGCGCCATCGCCGACCGCCGCGCCGCCGAGGCTGCCGACGGGCATGCGGCACGGCTGTCGGAAGGGCTGTCGCGACTGACCCGCGTGCTGGGCGAGCCCGGTGCGGACGGGGCGCTGGCCAGGCGGATGGATGCCTTCGAGCAGGCGCTGCAGCTGGCGCGCGACACCCCCGAATCGGACAGCGCGCGGGCCGGCCTGCTGGCCGCGGCGCAGGATCTGGCGCGGGGGTTCAATGCCGTCTCGCGCGAGATTGCCGCGATCCGGGGCGAGGCGGATGCCGCCATCGCCCGCGAGGTGGACAGCCTGAACGACAGCCTCGCACGGATCGACGAGCTCAACCGGGCCATCGCCCGGCGCCCGGCGGGCAGCGCCGAGCGGGCCGCGCTGGAGGATGAGCGCGCCCGCCTTGTCGATACCGTCAATGCCATCGTGCCGGTGCGCATCGCCCAGCGGGATCAGGGCGCCATCGCCCTCTATACCCCCGGCGGCGCCGTGCTGCTCGATGGACGCCCGGCGCAGATCGGCTTCGTGCCCGCCGCGGCGGTCACCGCCGACATGACCGTGGGGGCGGGGCTGGCCACCGTCACCCTCGATGGCGATCCGGTGACGGTGGGTCTGGGCGAAGGCAAGCTGGATGGCGGCACCCTCGGCGCCGCCTTCGCCCTGCGCGACGTCACCGGGCCCGAGGCGAACCGGCGCATCGATGCGCTGGCCGCGGGGCTGATGCAGCGGCTCGAGGCGGTGGATACCGATGCCACCGGTGCGGGGCTGTTCACCGATGCCGGCCTGCCCCACGACCCGGCCGCCCAGGCCGGGCTGGCCGGGCGGCTGGCGGTCAACGCCGCCGTCGATCCCGCCCAAGGTGGCGCGCTGTGGCGGCTGCGCGACGGCCTGGCCGCGCCGGCGGAAGGGCTGGCGGGCGATGACACGCTGCTGTCGGCCATGGTCGATGCCCTGGCCGCACCGCAGCCGGCCGACCCCGACACCGGGCTTGCGGGCAGCCATGACATGGCCGGGCTGGTCCAGGGGGTCTCGGGGCTCTTCCAGGCCGAGGCGGCCCGGCTCGAGGGGGATGCCGCCTTCCGCGCCGGCCAGCTTCTGGCGATGCGCGAGGCCGAGCTTTCGGTCAGTGCGGTGGACACCGATGCAGAGCTGCAGCGCCTGCTGAAGATCGAGACCAACTACGCCGCAAATGCCAGGGTGATCGAGACGGTCGATTTCCTCTGGCGCCGGCTGATGGAGATCTGAGCCATGATCAACGGATTGCCGGATCTGCTGTCGGGCCTGCGCCTTCAGCATGGCGGTGTCGCCATCCGCCAGAGGATGGAGACGCTGTCGGTGGAACTGGCCACGGGCCGCAAGAGCGACCTGGTCGCGGCATCGGGCGGCGATCCGACCCGACTCTATGCCCTGGAAGGCCAGCTGGCCAGGCTGTCGGCCCGGGCCGAACGGCTGACCATGGCCGAGGGGCGGGCCGAGGCCAGCCAGACCGCGCTCGGCATGCTGCATGACAGCGCCGGCGATCTCGGCGTCGCCGTGCTGGGCGCGATCGCCATCGGCGATCTCACCTCGGCACGCACCCATGCCGCAGGCGCGCGGGACGCCTTCGAACAGGCGGTGGGCGCCCTGAACACCCGCTTCGGCGGGCGCAGCCTGTTCGCCGGCGCCGCGGTCGACGGCCCGGCACTCGCCGATGCCAACACCATTCTCGCCGCGCTGACCGCCGAGGTTGACGCCGCCGCCACCACCGCCGATGCGCTGGCGGCCATCGAGGCCTTCTTCGACGATCCCGCCGGGGGGTTCGCCACGCTGGGCTATCTCGGTGCGACACAGGATGCGCCGGGGGTCGATCTGGGTCCCGAGGGGCGGGTCGATCATGCGGTGCGTGCCGATGCCCAGGCGATCCGCGACATGCTGCGCGGGCTGGCCACGCTGGTGATCGCGGCCGAACATCCGATCGCGGCCGAGATGCCCGCCGCGGCCGCCTTTTACCAGGCCGGGGGCGAGGGCCTGATCGCCGCCCGCGACGGCATCGCCCGGCTGCGCGCCGATCTCGGCGTGGACCAGGCCCGCATCGAGGCCGCCGCCACCGCCACCGCGGCCGAGAGCGGTGCGCTGGAGATCCTGCGGGCGCGGATGGTGTCCAGGGATCCGGTCGAGGCGGCGGCGGAATTCCAGGCGCTGGAGACCCAGATGCAGGCCGTCTACACGGTGACCGCCCGGCTGTCCGGCCTCAGCCTGACCAACTTCCTGCGCTGATCCTGCCCATGGAGGGACGCCCATGCGCCACATCCTCGGCCTGATCGCCGCCCTCGCCCTGGCCATGCCCGCCCCCGCACCGGTCGCGGCGGCCGGGGTGCGCATCAAGGATCTGGTCGACATCGACGGGGTGCGCGGCAATGATCTCGTCGGCTATGGCCTGGTGGTCGGGCTGAACGGCACCGGCGACGGGCTGAGGAACAGCCCCTTCACCGAGGAGGCGCTGGCCAATCTCCTCGAACGCCTCGGCATCAATGTCTCGGGCGAACAGTTCCGCCCGCGCAATGTCGCCGCGGTGCTGGTCACCGCCACCCTGCCCCCCTTCGCCCGCGCCGGCAGCCGGATCGACGTCACCGTCTCGGCGATCGGCGACGCGAAGAGCCTGATGGGCGGCACCCTGATCATGACGCCGCTGAATGCGGCCGATGGCCAGATCTACGCGGTGGCCCAGGGTTCGGTGCTGGCGGGGGGCGTCGTCGCCCAGGGTCAGGCCGAGACGGTCACCCAGGGCGTGCCCACCGCGGGCACCATTCCCGGCGGCGCGCGGGTCGAGCGCGAGATCGACTTCGACTTCTCCACCATGCAGTCGCTGCGGCTGGCGCTGCGCAATCCCGACTTCACCACCGCGGCCCGCATCGCCGCGGCGGTCAACGCGCATCTCGGCCGGCAGGTCGCCCGCATGCAGGATTCGGGGACCGTTCAGCTCGATCTGGCGGCGGCGGGCATGCCGCCGGCGGAACTGGTCGCCCGGCTGGAGAGTGTCACCGTCACGCCCGATCAGCCGGCGCGGGTGGTGGTCGATCAGCGTTCGGGCACGATCGTCCTGGGCAATGACGTGCGCATCAGCCGCGTCGCCATCGCCCAGGGCAACCTGACGCTGCGGGTGCGCGAACTGCCGGTGGTGGTCCAGCCCAATCCCTTCTCGCGCACCGGGGATACGGTGGTGGTGCCGCGCACCGAGGCCGAGATCAAGCCCGAGCCGGGGACCGAGCTTGCGGTGGTCGAGGAAGCGGTGACGCTGGCGCAGCTGGTCGAGGGGCTGAATGCCCTGGGGGTGGGCCCGCGCGACATGATCGACATCCTGAAGGCGATCAAGGCGGCGGGCGCCCTGCATGCGGAATTCCGGGTGGAGTAGGCCGTGGCCCCGCCGGCTGAGGGGGTTCAGCGTCCCCGGCCGGCATGCACGCTGATCACGCCCGGGCGCAGCGGCACCGGGCGGGGCGCCGGGGCTGCCGCGGCGGCGCGCAGTTCGGCCAGGATCGGTGCGGCGGCGGTGCGCAGCACCGCATCGGCGCGTTCGGCAAGCTGCGCCTCGAGCCGGCCGGCCAGCCCGGCCATCGCGGCATCGAGGCGGGCGGCCAGCGCCTCGGCCACCGCCCCTTCCGCCACCCTTTCCGCCGCCGCGCGCAGTTCCTCGGCCATCTGCCGGCGCAGCTCGGCCTGAAGTTCCGCCTGCAGCGCCGGGCCCGCCTCGGCAATGCGCGCCGCGGCCGCCGCGCTCGCCCGTTCGGCCGCGGCCGACAGGATCGCCGCCGCCTCCTCGGCCAGAACCGCGGCCATCTCCTCTCGCGTCCCGGCCAGCGCGGCCTTGATCGCCGCATCCCGCGCCTCGGCTTCAGCGCCGCGGGCAGCCTCGGCCTCGGCCCGCAGCGTCTCGGCCAGCGCCTCGTCGGCCGCCGCGATCTCGGCGCGCAGCCTTTCGGTGATCATGTGGTCGATCGCCTCGGCATTCTCGGCCAGCCTTGCCTCAAGCCGGGCCTGCATCGCCTTGCGGTCCTCCTCGCGCTGGCTCGCCTGACGCTCGGCCAGCGCCGCCACCTCCTGTTCCACCGCGGCGATCTTCCCCTCGGCCGCAGCCAGGGCCCGGGCCCGGGCGGCTTCGGCGCGCGCGGCGGCGCGCGCGTCGCGATCGAGCTTCCAGGCGAGGGTGGCGCAGGCGATGGCGGCGCCGGTTCCGGCGAGGGTGAAGGCGATATCTGCGGGGCCGAGGCCGAGGAACTGGCTGAACGGCATGGCGGGCGCTCCCCAAGACGCGGAAATCCGCCTGCCAGAGTGGTCGCGCGGGCTTAACGCGGCGTAAACCGCGCCGGCGGGCGGGTCTTGCGCAGGAAGGTCACGATGATGCGCCGGTTCTGCGGCGCATAGGGATCCTCGGCGATCGCCGGCTCGGCCGATCCCTTGCCGGTGACGCGGCGGAACCGGTCTTCGGGAACGCCCTGCGCGGCCAGGATCCGGCGCACGGCCAGGGCGCGGTCGGCCGACAGGTCCCAGTTGTCGTAACCATCCCCCGCGAAGGGCAGGGCATCGGTGTGGCCCTCGATGGCGATCGCATTCTCCAGCATCCCGGCGACCATGGCGACGAGGTCGAGCAGGGCGAGGAGCTTCTCGGAGGGTCTGGCCGAGCCGGCGGCGAAGAGCGGCGGCCCCTCGCGGTCGAACAGCTCGATCACCAGCCCCTCATCGGTGATCCGGACCGTGACATGCTGCAGCAGCGGGTCGGCCGCGGTGCTCTCGCCGCTGTCACCCTTCAGCAGCGATTCGACCCGGGCGAAGGCCAGATCCTCCTGCATCCGCGCCTCGTCCTCGTCATTGCGGGCAGGGCCGTCGGAGCGGAACGGCTCCAGCGCGCCGATCCCCTCCTCGGTGCGCAGGTCGTCGGTCTTGATCGTCGCCCCCTCGAACAGCCCGTCACCGCCGCCCGAGATCTTGGCCACCGGGATCGAGGGGCTGAAATAGTCGGCGATTCCCTTGCGCTGTTCCTCGGTGGTGGCGTTCAGAAGCCACATCAGCAGGAAGAAGGCCATCATCGCGGTGACGAAATCGGCATAGGCCACCTTCCAGGCGCCGCCGTGATGGCCGGCCGCCTCGACCTTCTTCCTGCGCTTGATGATGGGGCGCAGATTGTCGCCCTTGCCGGCCATCGACCCTCGCCTTCCCTGCCCGATGCACGGGCCCGCGCCGGGCAGCTTGGCGCGCAATCCTTGCCGTGGCGTTTCCCCGGGGCGGATCAGGCCGGGACGAATGGTGAGAATCCGCGCCAATCGGCGCCCCGGCTTAAGGGGGCCGCAACCGGTTGCCGCCAAGACTGCGCGCCGGGCCGGTCCTGCGGAGGGGGCCGGCCTGTCCCCGGGGCGGAGAGTTCGGAGAGCGCGGATGGAGGATGTCGCTGCCACGGTCATCGCACGCAAGGTCGCCGGGGCGCGGGTCAGCCGTCCGCCGATTCCCCGGGTCGAGGAGATTGCGGAGGATTTCGCCAAGCTGATGGATGAAAGGCTGCGCCGCGTGCTGAACACGGTGACGAGCTCGATCATCCTGTCATGCGAGGTGCGCAAGCTTTCCCGCGTGCTGGAGGGGATCCCGGTTCCGGCCATGCTGGGGGTGGTCGAGGTGCCCGGCGCCCCGGCCGCCGCGCTGGTCAACATCTCCAACGATCTGATCTACCACATCGTCGACCTGCGCATGGGCGGCAATCCCGAGGCTTCGCCCGTGCCCTTCGCGCGCTCGATCACCGCGCTCGACCAGGCATTGTGCCGGGCCTTCATCGAGGCGCTGCTGGATGCCTTCACCGCCGCGCTGGCGGTGAACCTGCAGGCCGATTCGGTGGAACCGATGCGGCTGCGCCGGTTCGAGCAGCATGTGAACATGGCCCGGATCGCGCCCGAGAATGCCGATGTGCTGGCCATCAGCGCGGCGCTGGACATCGGCGCGGCGGCGCGTTCGGGCGAACTTGACTTCATCGTGCCGCTGTCGGTGCTGGACGCCTACAAGGCCGCCGCGAACCTGCAGCGCAAGGACCGGCCCGATCCCGACGACCGGCGCGACATCTGGGCCACGCGCATGCTGCAGGCCGCGCGCGAGGCCCCGGTCGGGCTGCAGGCGGTGCTGCACCGCCTGCGGGTGGACATCGCCACCCTGCAGGCCTGGACCCCCGGCGATGTCATCCCCCTGCCCGCCACGGCGCGCGAGCGGGTGGAGCTGGTGCTGCCCGGCCGGCCCGACCAGCCGCTGGCCGCGGGCCGGCTGGGGGCGGTGGACGAACAGAAGGCGGTGAAGCTGACCGAGCCGCCCTCGCGCGATCTGCAGGAAGGCCTGCGCCGCATCCTGCGGGAGAGGAGATCGGAATGAGCGAGACGATCGTGATCGGGCCGCGGCCGGGTCTGGCCGAGGCCGAGCAGCTTCTGGACACCCTGCGCGCCCTGCCGCCCGAGGCGGAGGTGACCTTCGACGCCGCCGCGGTCGAGAGCCTTCCGGCGGCCTGCGCCCTGGTGATCGCCGCCTTTGCCCGCCACCGGCCCGAGACGGCCCCGAAGCCGCGCGTTCGCGCCCCCTCGCGCGAATTCGTCGATGCCTTCTCCGATCTCGGCCTGTTCCAGGATCTGATGAAGATGGAGTTCGGCAAATGAAACGCGTTCTTGCCGTGGATGACGCGGTGTCCTTGCGCAACATGCTGTGCGACTGCCTGCGCGGTGCCGGGCATGAGGTGATCGAGGCCTCGAACGGGCAGGAGGCGCTGGAGCAGCTGCGCGCCCATCGCCCCGACATCGTGATCACCGACCTGACCATGCCGGTGATGGACGGGCTCGACTTCATCGAGGCGGCGCGGCGCGAACCGGCCGGCCAGGGCCTGCCGATGCTGCTGCTGACCACCGAGACGGCCGAGCGGCTGAAGCAGCGCGCGCGCGAGGTGGGGGCCACGGGCTGGCTGACCAAGCCCTTCGATCCCGACACCATCCTGCGCCTCGTCGATCAGCTGACCTGAAGGGGATGCCCCGATGGACGACAGCGCCGACTATCAGGCGATATTCTTCGCCGAATGCGCCGAGCTCCTGACCGATCTGCAGGATCGGCTGGACGAGCTCAGCGACGGCACGGGTGATGCCGAAACGGTCAATGCCGCCTTCCGCGCGGTGCATTCGATCAAGGGCGGCGCGGCGGCCTTCGGCTTCCGCGACCTGATCGACTTCGCCCATGTCTTCGAGACGGTGATGGACCAGATCCGCTCGGGCAGGCTGGACATCACGCCCGAGATCTGCGCCCTGCTGCAGCGCGCGGGCGACGTGATCGCCATTCTGGTCGAGCATGCCCGCGATGGCGGCACCCTGCCCGAGGAGCGGATCGCCCGCGTCCTGGCCGAGCTGCGCGAGACCGGCGGGCTGGAGGCGCCGGCCCCCCGGGCAGAACCCGACCCCGCCCCGGCGGCCGGCGCCGCGGAGCCGCCCGCCCCGGAATTCCACGAATACCGCCTGCGGGTGACGCCGGGGCCGAACTTCCTGTTCTCGGGCCATGACCTGCTGAAGATGATCCGGGCGCTGAAGCCCCACGGGCTGATCGGCGTGACCGGGCCCGAGACGCTGCCCCCCGTCGCCGAGCTGGACCTGCATCGGGGCGGGCTGTCCTGGATCTTCGACTTCGCCACCGAGACCCCGCCCGCGGCGCTGATGGCCTTTCTCGAGATCTACGCCCATGCCGCACAGATCGTGCTGCTCGAGGGGCAGGAGGACGGGGCGGCGGACGGCACGGCAGACGGCGCAGCGCCCGCCGCGGCGGAAGGCGACCCGCCGGGGGACGCGGCCCCGGCGGCGGGCGCGGCCCCCGCCGCCGGGGGCGCACCGGCCGCGGCCACGCGCGCCGAGACGCGCCCCGCCGCCACCGAATCCGGCCCGCCCCCGGCCCGCCCGGCCGCCCCGGCCGGCGATGGCGGCGGGCCGGACCGGCCGCGGGTGCAGAAATCGCTGCGCGTCGAACTCAGCCGCATCGACCGGCTGGTCAACCTGGTGGGCGAGATCGTCATCACCCAGGCGGTGCTGGCGCAGAAGCTGTCCGAGATCGACACCGGCGGCAATCTGGAACTGGGCCATGCGGTCGAGAACATGACCCGCCAGACGCGCGAGCTGCAGGAAAGCGTGATGGCCATCCGTGCCCAGCCGGTGAAGTCGGTCTTCCAGCGCATGCCGCGGGTGGTGCGCGACCTGGCCGACACGCTGAAGAAGGATGTGCGGCTGGTGCTGTCGGGCGAACACACGGAAGTCGACACCACGGTGATCGAGGAGCTGGCCGAGCCGCTGACCCACATGCTGCGCAATTCGATGGATCATGGCATCGAGCCCGATCCCGAGGCGCGTGTGGCCGCCGGCAAGCCCGCCCAGGGCACGATCTGGCTGTCGGCCGAGCATCGCGGCGAGCGGGTGATCATCACCGTCGAGGATGACGGGCGCGGCATCGACCGCGAGAGGGTTCTGGCCAAGGCGGTGGAGAAGGGTCTGGTCGGTCCTGACGAGACGCTTTCGCCCGAGGACATCGACAACCTGATCTTCCATCCGGGCTTCTCGACCGCGGCCGAGGTGTCCTCGGTCTCGGGCCGCGGCGTCGGCATGGACGTGGTCAAGAAGAAGATCCAGACGCTCGGCGGGCGCGTCAGCCTGATCAACCGACCGGGCAAGGGGCTGAAATTCACCATCACCCTGCCGCTGACCCTCGCCGTGCTGGACGGCATGACGATCTGCGTGGCCGGGGAACGCTTCATCCTGCCGCTGTCCTCGGTGGTCGAGGCGATCCGCCTGACCGAGAACCGCGTCGAGCGTCTGCCCAATGGCAGCCGGGTGATGCTGCTGCGCGGGCAGTATCTGCCGGTGGTCTCGCTGCGCCACGCGCTCGGCCTCGGCGGGCCCGACCGGCCCGAGGAGATGGCGATCGTGGTCGACACCGAGACCGGCGGGCTGGTGGCGCTGATCGTCGACGAGCTGATCGGCCAGCGCCAGGTGGTGCTGAAATCGCTCGAGGCAAATTACCACCGGGTCGAGGGCGTCTCGGGCGCCACCATCCTCGGCGATGGGCGCGTGGCCCTGATCCTCGACATTCCTGCGCTCGTGAAGGCCGGCGCGCCGCAGCAGCCGGTCCCGATGGAGGTCTAGATGAGTGCGTTCGGATTCGACAGCCCCGATGCCCAGGCCGCATCCTCGGGCCGCAGCCGGCAATACGTCACCTTCCTGGTGGGCGACCGCGTCTATGGCGTCGACATCAACCAGGTGCGCGAGATCCGGCAGTGGACCCCCACCACCATCCTGCCCAACCAGCCGCATTTCACCCGCGGCGTGCTGAACCTGCGCGGCACCATCGTGCCGGTGCATGACCTGCGCGCGCGCTTCTCGGGCACGCTGACCGAGGCGACCGAGACCCATGTCGTGGTGATCGCGGCCATCGGCGAACAGACGGTGGGCGTGCTGGTCGATGCGGTGTCGGACATCATCACCGTCTCGACCGACGACATCCGCCCCGTGCCCGCCTCGGCGGCCGAAAGCGACCTGGCCGCCATCCAGGGCCTCGTCAGCACCGAGGACAGCATGGTCGCGCTGCTCGACCTGGCCGCGCTGTTCGTGGCGCCGGGGCTCGAGGCGGTCTGACCCCTGCCCGGCAAGCATGGAGATTGCGCCATGAACGCTCCCGCATCCCGGCATGGCCCCGGCACGGGCATGAGCCCCGGCACCATGCCCCCCGCCGACGAGCGCCCGATCCGCTTCGGGCTCAGGACGCGGATCGCCGCGATCCTGCTCGGCCTCGTCTTCGTCGTGGCAACGGCGATCAGCCTGCTCGGCTATCTCTCGGCGCGCAGCGTCAGCCTTGCCAATGCCGAACAGCAGCTGCTCTCCGAAACCCGGGTGAAGGCGCTGGGGATCGCCACCTGGCTGGAGGGGGTGGAGGCCGACATCACCATGCTGTCGCGCCTGGTCCCGGCCCGCGGCATCCTGGCGGAATTCTCCGCAGCCTATGCCAATCTCAAGGACAGGGCCGGCGCCGAACTGCAGCGGATCTACATCACCGAGAATCCCCATCCGGCCGGCGAACGGCAGAAGCTGGAATTCGTGGGCGATTTCTCGGCCTATGACGGGGCGCACAACAGCTGGCATGCGCTGCTGCGCGCGATCCAGGAAACCGGCGGGCACGACGACCTGCTGCTGCTGGATGCGGCGGGCCATGTCGTCTATTCGGTGCGCAAGCAGGCCGATTTCGCCGCCGACATCCTGTCGGGCCGCTGGGCCGACAGCGGGCTGGCCGCCGCCTTCCGCGCCGCGCGCGACGGCGGGCCGGGCGGCGATGCGGTCCTGGCGGATTTCGCCCCCTATCCCGCCGGGGACGGCGCGCCGGCCGCCTTCATCGCCCGCGGCATCTTCTCGCCCGATGGCCGGTTCCTGGGCGCGGTGGCGCTGCGCCTGTCGGCCGGACCGCTGGCCAGGATCGTGATGGGCGACGAGACCGGCGACTACGCGGACACCGGGCGCGAGACCTTCGTGATCGGCAGCGACGGCCTGCTGCGCAGCGAGGCCGATGCGACGCCCGCGCCCGATCCCCTGCTCACGCGCTTCTCCGGGGCGGATCTGAGCGGGGTGTTCGCCGGCCGGCCGCTGGTGGGCCAGGGCCGGGATCTCCTCGACCGCCCGGCCGAGATCGCCGCCTCCCCCGTGCCCCACCCCCTGGTGAGCTGGGCGGTCGCGGCGACGCTGGATCGCGACGTCTTCCTGGCCCCGCTGACCGGCCTGCGCGACCGGACGCTGATCGCCGACGGCATTGCCATGGCGGTGGCGATGGCGATCGCCTTCCTGCTGGCGCGGGGGCTGACCCGGCCGATCCTCGCCCTGGGCCAGTCGGTGGAACGCGTCGTCGCCGGCGATTTCCTGCGCATGCCGGAGCGCGAGCGGCGCGACGAGATCGGCCGGCTCGCCCGCCAGCTCGACGCGCTGAACGTGACCGCATCGCAGCTGAACCGGATGACCGCGGCGGTGGATGCGGCCGAGACCGCCTTCATGGTCGCCAATGGCGAACGGCGCATCGTCTATGCCAATCCGGCGGTGATCGAGACGCTGCGCGCGCTGAAGGACGACATCCGCCGCTTCGCCCCCGATTTCGACCCCGAACGGCTGGTCGGCACCTCGATCGACATCTTCCACAAGGATCCCGCGCGCACCGCGGCGATGCTCGATTCGCTCTCGGGCAGCCACCGGGCGGAAATCCGGCTGGGCGACCGGATCTTCGCGCTGAACGTCACCCCGGCGCGCGCCCGCGACGGCTACCGGCTGGGCTGGATCACCGAATGGAACGACCGCACGGTCGAGAAGGTGACCGCCCGCGAGATGAACGAGGTGATCGCGGCGATCGGGCGCGGCGACTTCTCGCGCCGGATCGATCCGTCCCGCGCCTCGGGCTTCCTGGCCGAGGCGGCGCAGGGGGTGAACGCGCTCGCCGATCTCTTCGCCTCCCATCTCGATGAGATCGAGGCGGTCCTGGGCGGTCTGGCCGAGGGGGATCTGACCCGGCGCTTCGACGAGGGGCGGGCCGGGCGCTTCCATGACCTGGCCCGCGCGGGCAATGCCGCGATGCAGAAGCTTTCCGACCTGATGGCCCGGGTGGCCGCGACGGCGGCCCGGATCGAGGAGGTCGGCAACGCCACGCTGAAGGGGGCGACCGAGCTGTCGGGCCGGGTGGAATCGCAGGCCTCCTCGCTGGAGGAGACCGCGGCGACGATGGAGGAGATGACGGCCAATGTGCGCGCCAATGCCGACAATGCCGGCAAGGCGACCGAGCTGGCCTCTGCCGCCGCCGAACGCGCCCGCGACGGCCAGAATGTGGTCGATCAGGCCGTGGCCGCGATGTCCGAGATCTCCCAGAGCTCCGAGCGCATCTCGGACATCATCTCGGTGATCGATTCGATCGCCTTCCAGACCAACCTGCTCGCCCTCAATGCCGCGGTGGAGGCGGCGCGCGCGGGCGAGGCGGGCAAGGGCTTCGCCGTGGTCGCCAGCGAGGTGCGCACGCTCGCGCAGCGTTCGGCCGCGGCCGCGCGCGACATCAAGGCGCTGATCCAGGACAGCGCCGGCCATGTCGCCCGTGGCGTCGATCTGGTGCACGGCACGGGCCGCGCCCTGTCCGAGATCGTGCAGAGCGTCGCCCAGGTGGCCGAGACCATCGCCGAGATCTCGGCGGCGAGCCGCGAGCAGTCCACCGGGGTGGAGGAGATCTCGGGCGCGGTCAGCCACATGGACGAGATGACCCAGGCAAATGCCGCGGCGGCCGAGCAGAGCGCGCGCGCCGCGCGCGATCTGACCGAGCTGGCCGCCGAGCTGACGCGCCGGATCGCCGCCTTCCGCTTCGCCGATGCCCCGGCCCTGCCGCCCGTCGAGGCGCGCAAGGATGCCGAATGGCAGGCGGTGGCCGAACGCCGGCGCCGCAGCGCCCGGCCTGCCGAAGATGCCCCGGCCCCGCGCGCCCCGTCCCCGGCC
>RFGB01000103.1 GCA_003697125.1 Alphaproteobacteria bacterium | reverse complement strand
TCCCGGACCGTCGCCCCGGCCGGCGGCGTCCCGGTCCCGGGCGCGGCGGGGATGACGCGGACGCTGAGACCCGCGACCTCGAATTCCAGTTCGGTGCCCCTGGCCGCGTCGATCAGCCCGAGGATGCGCAGCACGTCGCGATAGCCCGGCTTGGTCATCACCCCTCTCCCTCGGCCGCGCAGGCGATCTCTCCGGCCGCCATCACCCGCTCCACCCAGCGCGTGTCCACCTCGCCCGCGGCGAATTCCGGCCGCGCCAGCAATGCGCGCAGGAAGGGGATCGTGGTCTCGACCCCGGCGACCTCGAACCGCTCCAGCGCATCGCGCATCCGCCCGATCGCGGACGGCCGGTCGGCGGCCGCCACCACCAGCTTGCCGAGGAGCGAGTCGTAGAAGGGCGGCACCTCGCAGCCCGCATGGCAATGGGTGTCGAGCCGGATTCCCGGCCCCGATGGCGGATTCCACGCGGTGATCCGCCCCGGCGAGGGGGTGAAGCCCCGCGCCGGGGCCTCGGCATTGATGCGGCATTCGATGACATGGCCGCGGAAGGCGACCTCCTCCTGGCGCAGCGCCAGCGGCTCGCCCGCGGCGATGGCGAGCTGGGCGGCGACGATGTCGACCCCGGTCAGCATCTCGGTCACCGGGTGCTCGACCTGGATGCGGGTGTTGACCTCGAGGAAATGGAAGGTTCCCGCATCGAGATCGACGATGAATTCGACGGTGCCCGCATTCTCGTAGCCGACGGCGCGGGCCAGATCGACCGCCGCCTGGCGCATCGCCGCGACCAGCGTGGCGGGGAGATGCCGTGCCGGGGCCTCCTCGACGATCTTCTGGTGACGACGCTGCAGCGTGCAGTCGCGTTCGCCCAGATGGATCACCGCGCCATGGCGATCGCCCAGCACCTGCACCTCGACATGGCGCGCCCTGGCGACATGGCGTTCCAGGTAGAGCGTGCCGTCCCCGAAGGCGGCGCGGGCCTCGGCGCTGGCGGTGGCGAAGGCGGCCGGCATGGCCGCCGCATCGGGCACCAGCTGCATCCCGCGCCCGCCCCCGCCGGCGGCGGCCTTCAGCAGCACCCGATAACCGATCGCCCCTGCCGCCTCCAGCGCCTCGGCGACATCGGCAAGGCGGTCGCGCCCGGGAACCACCGGGACCCCGGCCTTCCGGGCGATGGTCCGGGCGGCGATCTTGTCGCCCAGCGCGCGGATGGTCTCGGGCCGCGGTCCGATGAAGGTGATGCCGTGGCGGGCGCACATCTCGGCAAGCGCCGCATTCTCGGCCAGGAAACCATAGCCGGGATGAAGCGCGTCGCAGCCGGTTCCCAGCGCCGCGGTGACGACCGCTTCGGCATCCAGATAGCTCGCCGTGGCCGGCGCGGGGCCGATGCACACGGCGCGATCGGCCATCCGGGCGGGCAGCGACCCGCGGTCGGCCTCGGAGACGCCGATCACCGTGCCGATTCCCGCCGCGCGGCAGGCGCGGATGACGCGCAGGGCGATCTCGCCCCGATTGGCGACGAAGACGCGGCCGAGCGTCATCGCGCCGGCCCCGCGCCGGTCGCGGGCGCCTGCCCGGGGGCGAACGCGACCAGCGGCTGGCCGTATTCGACGAAGGCGCCGGCGGGGGCGAGAAGCTCGGCCACCCGGCCGGGTTCCGCCGCGACCAGCGGCACCGCGCTTTCCGCCCGTCCGATCTCGGCCAGGATGGCGCCGGCCGCCACCGCCATGCCGGCCGAGACCCGTGGCCGGAAGACGCCGGGCGAGGGGGCGGAAAGGATGCTTGCCGCGCCGGCGCCGCCCGACGGCCGCGCGCGCAGCGCCAGCCTGAGGCCGGGGAGCCGGAGCTCCAGCGCCGCGCAGCCCGATTCGCGAAAGGCCGCGATCAGCTGCCGGATGTCCTCCTCGGCGACGGGCCAGCCGGCGCTTTCGCCCCGATCCGCGGTCATGGGAAGATCTGCCCGTCCCGCGCGATCACATGCTGATCGTCGACGATCATCGTCACCCGGTCGCAGATCCCCTCCAGCCTCAGCCGGCTGACCACCACGCCGCGATCGGCGCCATGGCCGATGCCGAAATGCATCGCGCCATAGCGCTTCTTCTCGCTGCGCATGTTGCCCGAGCGCGGCGGGCAGCGGCGATTGGTCCCGATCGAGATCTCGCCGCCCACCAGCAGCGAGTTCTCGTCGCCATGGGCCTCCAGATAGCGGCGGATCTGCTCGGCCTCATGCCCGCCCGAGATCTCCACCACCCGCCCGTCGCGGATCACCAGCCTGACCGGCTCGAACCAGTTGCCCGGCGGGAACTGGCCGGTGTGGTCCCAGACCACCACGCCATTGGCGGTGCCCGGGACCGGCTCGACATGGAACTCCCCGAAGGGCCAGGTGCCGGGGCTGAGCCCGAAGCGCCCGGTCTCGGGGTCGCGCTCGAAGGGAATCGCCCCCCAGCGCCGGGCCAGCGCCCCCGGGGGGTAGCCGCCGATCTCGGCCACGAGGTCGGTTCCCGCCGGGGTGGTGACCCGGATCGTCCGGCCCGCGTCGCAGATCTCGCCCATCCGCCGCTGCAGGGCGCACATCTCGAGGACCTCCTCCTCGGTGCAGGCGCCGCCGCCATCGATCAGGATCTCCTGGGTGATCTCCTCCCACAGCCAGATCGGGGTCCTGCCCTTGGCGCCCCCCTCCGAGCGGATGGAGCGCAGGCCCGGCGTGCCGCTGTTCAGCGCCGTGGTGGTCAGCGCGATGACGACATCGGCCTCGCGCGCCGCGCCGATCGCCATCGGCGAGGGGTCGGCGCAGTGATAGGCCCGCCGGGGATAGAGGCACAGGCAGGCCTCGGCCCCGCGCGCATGCAGCGCCCCCATCATCGCCTGCCAGATCAGCGGGTCCATCTGGTCGTCGGTCAGGATGAGGAAGCGGTCGCCGGGGCGGACATTCCGGAACGGATACTCGAAGGATTTCAGCATCGAGACCAGCCGCGTGGTCGGCGTCCCGTAGCGTGCGATCGCATCCATGCCCTGACCTTTCGCCCCCGTGGATCCCGGCCGCCCGCCGCCGGGGCGGGCGGTTTCTGCATGCAATATCCCGGTGTTTGCCGGGCTGTCAACGCGACGGCGCCGCGTTCTGCATGCATTTCACCCCTCGCCGCCCGGTGCACGGATGGGGATCGACGGATGCAATGAACGACAAATCCTGATACAAGGTCAGAATATCGACAATTCCGCCGGGGAGGAGAACGCCATGAGAATGCACCTGTCAGCCCTGATCCTAGCCGGGCTGTGCACAGCCGCAGGGGGGGCCGCCGCCGCACCCTGCCTCGAGGTCACGCTGACCGGAACCCAGGGCGGGCCATCGGTGTTCCGAGGGCTGGCGGGCACGGGAACGCTGGTGCGCTATGGCGACAGCGAGACGGGGTGCGCGGATCTGCTGCTGCAGTTCGACGCCGGGCGCGGCACCAGCCAGCAGCTCAGCAAGCTGGGAATCCCGGTCGGGCGGCTGGACGCGATATTCCTGACCCACATGCATTCGGACCATGTCGAGGGCCTGATCGACATGGCCCAGCTGCGCTGGCACTTCAATTCCGGCGGGCCGAAGCTGGACATGATCTGCGCCAGCGATGCCGAGGCCCCGGACGGCCATGTGATGAGCTGCCGCAATTTCGGCCTGCACATCGCCGATGCCCTGCTGGCTGGGGGCGAGATCGCCCAGCGCCTGGCCGAGAACCGCGCCCGCCTTCCCGAAGGCCCGGCCGGCATCCTGAACATCATCACCTTCACGCCCGCCGAGTCGCCGCAGCTGGTCTGGCAGCGCGGCGACGTGACCGTGCGGGCGGTGCGCTCGACCCATGTCGCGGGGCATGTCTCGTTCCGGGTCGACACCCCGGCGGGCAGCGTGGTGATCGGCGGCGATGCGGGCAACGACACGCCGCGCCCGCCGCGCGACAGCTCCACCTCGGCACAGGTCGAGGCACTGGCGAAGGACGCCGACATCCTGGTGCATTCGGTGATCCACCCGGTGATGGGGCCCGATGGCGGCTCGGGCTTCCCGCCGCCGATCTATTTCCGCCAGTCGAACGCCGCCGATCTGGGCAGCCTCGCCAGACGGGCCGGGGTGCGGCACCTGATGCTGACCCATCTGATCCCGCCGCTCGGCGCGGCCCGGCACGGGCCCTGGCCGGTGCCGGGGGGCGCGCTCGACGCCGAGGACTACACCGCCGCGGTCAGGTCCGGCGGCTATGATGGCGAGGTGACCGTGGGCACCGACCTGGCCACGGTGCGGCTGGTCGC
>RFGB01000102.1 GCA_003697125.1 Alphaproteobacteria bacterium | reverse complement strand
CCTGCGCTTCGTCTATCGCAGCCGTGGGCCAAGCCTGCTGGTCGCCGACGGGCGGCTCAACACCAAGGGCCTCGGTGTCGCCTCCCGCTCGAAAACCGGCCGAGGCCGCGCCACCGTGCCGATCTTCCTGCTGGTCCCGCAGGTCAGGCTGCCGAAGCGGCTGAACCTCGACCGCGACGCCGAGCGGGCGCTCGACAGCGTGTCGGGGCTGATCGTGGCGAACTGGGTGGAGGGGCGCATTTGAGAGCGAGGGCCCCTTCAGCCCAGCGTGGCCCGGACGTCCGCCATGGGAATGAACACACGGTGCGGGTTGTTGGGGTCGCCGAGTGGCCGGAAGCCAAGTTCCGCGTAGAACTTCCAGTGGCGCTCGAAATGCTCGTCCTCGAGCACGTCGAGAACGATGGCCGCAGCCCCCATCTGGTCTGCAATCCGGAGGCAGCGTCGCATGGCATCCACCAGCAGGGCGGTGCCAAGACCCTTGCCCTGCATGTCGGCGCGCACCGCGACGGCGCGGATGTAGATCACGGGAATATCGGGCACGCCGGCTCGCTGCCATGCTTTCGGGCCAAGGCTGGCCCGAACCGCCATCGCGCCCAGCGTGTAGAAACCAAGGACGGCTGGATCCTCGTCCGCTGTCGCGATCCAGGCCTGCACCATGCCGGCCTTGATCTGGCCCGAGAGCGAGGATTTCAGGAAATTGTCGATGGGCCGAAAGCCGCAGGAAAAGGCGCTGCGATCGTGCAGCGCCTTGTCGAATCTGGCGATGGTGAGGGCGGGCAGCTCCGCCGGCGTGTCAGCCGGCATCCTTCAGCCGGCCCTTCGAAGCCCTGGCGGCGCGGGCCAGACCCGGCACCACCTTGCCCGGGGCCTCGACCGCGGCCCGGAACGCCTCGAATGCGTCGGTTGGCAGAATGGAGAGCGACAGGCGCCGTTCCACTTCCTGCGCACGCAGAAGGGCGGCCTGACGGATGAAGTCAGCCTCCTGCAACCCGACGGCCGCTGCGGCGGCCCGGATCCGCTCTTCATCGGCGCGATGCAGGCGCAATTCCTTGCGCGCTTCCATCTTGCCGGGGGTCGGCGTGGCTTTCTGACTGGCGAACATGAGTGATCTCCTTTGCGCCATCATGTACGGTAATCCGCCGTACATATCAAGTATGCCGCTTGGGCGTAGAACGATGCCCCGAGTGGTCAAAAGGCACGGATGCGCCTGATACCCACCTCCCGCGAAACCATCCTCGCCGCGCTGCATGTGCGGCTTTCGGCGCTGCCCACCACCGCCCTGCGCGGCGAGGTGCTGCCCGAGCGTGTGCCGGCCGGGGGGCTCGTGATCCTGCGCGACGGCGAGCCGGGCGAGCCCGAGGTGACGCTGTCGCCGCTCGCCTACCACTACCAGCACCGCGCCGAGATCGAGGCGGTCGTTCAGGGCGCGGGCCGTGACGCCGCATTCGACACGCTCTGCACCAGCATCGGCACAGCACTCGCTGCTGACCGGACGCTGGGCGGGCTCTGCGACTGGGTCGAAGCGGAGGCGCCGCGCCCGGTCGATATGCCCGTCGAGGGGGCGGCGAGCCTGAAGGCCGCGTTCGGCGGCACGACAGTCCACTGGACTGTCGTCTGATCCGCCTCACTCCCGGTCGTCCTGCACTACACCACGGCCGATCCCCTGGCCTGATCCCAACTCAAGGAGAACACCATGGCACGCGCCCAAGGATCTGACGCGGCGGCTCAGCCAGGCGGCCGCCGGAACCGGCCCGGCAGCGCAGGCGTTGGACCGGCTGGGCCTTTCGGCGTCCGACCTGCTGGCCCTGCCGCTCGACGAACGCGTGGGCGCGATCAATGCGGCCATCGAGGACTTCGTCCCTGTCGCCGAGCGCGCGGCCGTCGCGGGGCAGCTCTTCGGCGAGGAAGGCTCCATCCCCATGAGCCGGATCGACACCGCGACCCTGCGCCAGGCGACGGAGGACGTGCGCGCTTTCGGGGTTGTGGTCTCGGAAGCCGACGCCGACCGGATCGAACGCACCAACGATGCGATCTCCCGGCTCGGGCTGATCTGGCGCGGGCTTTCCAACCAGCTGGCAGTCGCCGCGGCCCCGACGCTCGAGGCGGTGGCCGACGCTGTGGCCACGCTTGCGAACCGCACCGGTCCGCTCGGTCCGGCCATCACCGGGCTCTTCGACAATATCGGTCGGCTGGCCAGCTATGCCGCGACCTTCGCTGGTTTCCTCGCCGGCCGCTGGGTCGCCGGGCTGGCCGCGGCCGCGCTGTCGGTGCGTGGTCTCGCCACGGCGCTAGTGGTCTTGCGCGGGGCATTGATCCGCACCGGCATCGGCGCCCTGATCGTCGGTGCGGGCGAGTTGATTTACCATTTCACCAGGCTCGTGCGCGGCGCCGGCGGCTTCGGCGAGGCGCTGGAACTCATGGGCAATGTCGCGAAGGCGGTCTGGGACGGGATCAAGGTGACCGTCACGTCCTTCGTCGATGACTTCCGGGCGATGCGGGCGGACATCGAGGCGATCTGGCTGCGGCTCATGGCGTTTCTCTCGCAAAAATGGGCCGACTTCCTGGCCCAGATCGGGCCGGCCTTCAACGCGGTCTCCGAGCGGATCGGAGCGGATGCGCGCATCGACGTCTTCGGGGCGCAGAGCTACGCCTCCTACCTCGATCACGCCGCCAGCAATGCCGGCCACCAAGCCGATGAGTTACGTTCCCGCGCCGCCGACGCCCGCGCCCATGCCTTCGACGGCGTGCGCGATGCGGTGGACGCGCTGCGGGCGGCGATGCGTGCAAGCGGCGAGGATGGCACGGATGCGCTGGATGAGGCGAGGAACGCGGCGAATCGGTTCAACGATGCCATGAACGATGCGGCGGCGGCGGCGGATCGCCTGCCCGGCGCGCTGAAGAAAACGCAGACGATCGGCCCGGCGGCGGGCACGGCCGTGGAGCAGGCCGCGGAGAAGGCGGTGACGGGCTGGCAGTCGGTCACCGCGACACTCTCCGATTACGCCGCCAGGGCCCGCGACATCGGTTCGGACATCGGTCAGAGCCTGGTGGGCGCCTTCCGCAGCGCCGAGGATGCGGTGGCGGAATTCGTGAAGTCCGGCAAGCTGGACTTCCGCGATCTTGTCACGTCGCTGCTCGCGGATCTGGCGCGGCTGTCGGCGCGCAGGTTCATTCTCGGCCCGCTGGCGAACCTGCTGGGCGGCGCGCTGGGCAGGGCGGGCGGTGGCGTCGCCGCCAGCATCCTGCACGCTGGCGGCGTGGCCGGCGGGCCGGCGCCCACGCGCATGGTCCCGGCCATGGCCTTCGCCGGGGCGCCACGGATGCATTCGGGCGGCTGGGCCGGTCTTCGGCCCGACGAGGTGCCGGCGATTCTGCAGCGGGGCGAGCGGGTGCTGAGCCGGCGCGAGGCGCAGGCTTACGGCGCGGGCGGCGGCGTCACCATCAACATCAACACCCGCGACGCAGACAGCTTCCGGCGGTCCCGCACCCAGATCGCGGCGGACATCGCCCGGGCGGTGTCGCTGGGGCGCAGGGGCCTGTGAGCGCGACCCCGCAAGTGGGAACCGGTTGCGGGGGCCAGAGCACTAACCACGGAGAATCTTGATGGCGTTTCACGAGGTTCGGTTT
The DNA here is from genome assembly GCA_003697125.1 of Alphaproteobacteria bacterium. Classification (GTDB taxonomy): domain Bacteria; phylum Pseudomonadota; class Alphaproteobacteria; order Rhodobacterales; family Rhodobacteraceae; genus J013. The sequence goes on along the minus strand of RFGB01000102.1, from coordinate 4,013 downwards.
CCGGACGACATCAGCCGGGGCGCACGCGGCGGACCAGAGCGGCGCACGCAGATCGTCGAGCTCGCCTCGGGCGACGAGGAGCGCAACGCCAGCTGGGCCAACTCCCGCCGGCGCTACGATGTAGCTTACGGCATCCGCCGCGCGGACGATCTCGCCGCCGTCGTCGCCTTTTTCGAGGCCCGCAACGGGCGCCTCTACGGATTCCGCTTCAAGGACTGGGCGGACTGGAAGTCGTGCCTGCCGTCCGGGACTCCTGCGGCAACCGATCAGGCCATCGGCACAGGTGACGGGACGACGACGGCGTTCCAGCTTGTGAAGGCCTACGCGTCGGGCGCGCACGTCTGGACCCGGGCCATCACCAAGCCGGTCGCGGGTTCGGTTCTCGTGGCGATCGACGGCGTCGAACAGGCGAGCGGCTGGACAGTGGACACGACGACAGGCGTTGTGACCTTCGATGCTGCTCCGGCTTCCGGTGCCACCATCACCGCCGGCTTCGAATTCGACGTGCCGGTCCGCTTCGACACGGACACGCTCGACGTGACGCTCGATATCGAGCGGCTCGGCTCCATCACTTCCATCCCGCTCCTGGAGATCCGGCGATGAACGACAATTCCGGTTTTGTCGCGACGGTGCTGCGCGATCTTGCCGCTTCCACCGCCGTGATCCTCGCCGCCTGGGGCGCGCTCGGCGGCGCGACCAACGCGCTGACCACGAAGATGCGCCTGCGCGATGCGGTCCGGCACATCCTGCTGGGCGGGCTGATCGCGGCCGGCATGGGGAGCCTGTCGATGGCCGTCATCACCAGCTGGCTGGGCCTGCCACCGCAGGCGATCCCGGCCGGGGGCGCTGCCGGCTCGGCCGCCTATCTCGTCGGCGTATTCGGCCCGGCGGTGATCGAGCTGGCGCTGGCGCGGCTGCGCGCGGCGCGGGAGGGAAGCGATGACTGAACTCGTTCGTGTCCTGCGCGGCCTGCGGCGCCTGACCGACGACCCGCGCGATGCCTTCGCCCACCGTCTGCGCATCGGCCTCGCGGTCGCCGCGCTGATCCTGATCCTTTCGCTCCTGAGGTAACCCAATGCACATGACAGACCGGGGCCTGCTGGCCCTTGCCCGGCACGAGGGGATCGTGCCCGGCCCCTACCGCGATTCAAACGGCGCCTGGACCTTCGGCATCGGCCACACGGCCGCCGCTGGGCCGCCCGATCCGGCGCTGATGCCACGTGGGATGCCTGACGATCTCGATGCCGGGATCCGCAAGGCGTTCCGGGTGTTTCGCGCCGATCTGGCCCGCTTTGAGGCCGACGTCCGGCGGGCGGTTACGGCGCCGCTCCAGCCGCATGAGTTCGATGCGCTGGTCTCCTTCCACTTCAACACCGGCGGCATCGCCCGCGCGGCGCTGACCCGGCATCTCAATGCCGGCGATCGCGTCGCGGCTGCCGACGCGTTCCTGAACTGGCGCATGCCCACCTCGATCATTCCCCGGCGCGAGGCCGAACGCGACCTGTTCCGCCATGGCAGGTATCCCAGCGGCACCATCCCGGTATGGGGTGTGGACGCGCAGGGACGCGTGGACTTCTCGCGCCCGGTTCGGCGGCTTGCCGAACGCGAAGCGCTGGCGCTGCTGCGCCCGTCGCCAGCACCGCCGCCACCCGCTTCAAACCCCGACGCGCCGACCGGCTGGCTCCCCCGGTTGGTCGCAATCTTCAACTGCCTGTCCAGAAGGAACTGATCCTCATGCGTTACATCCGACCGAGTTCCCTGACCTGGTGGGCGGGATTGCTCGCCATGCTCACCGGCATCGCCTCCGTCACGCTGCCCGCCACCGGGCCGCTCGCCGAACTGTCCCGCCTCGTCGCGCTGCTCGCCGGCTCGGGCGACGCCTCGCCCGCCGGCCTCGTTTTCCTCGGCCTCGGCCTGATTGGCCTGCGCGACCGGATCGAGCGCGGGTTCCGGGGCTATGCCTGAGTTTCTGGCGGGCATGATCGTGGGCGGCTGCCTTGGCGTCCTCGTCGTCGCCCTCTGCGTCGCCGCCGGGCGCGGGGAGCGGGACGATGGCTGATTTCCTGATCTGGCTGGTGGCCGCTCTGGGCGCTGTCGGTGGCGTCGTCCTCGGCCGCATCTGGGGCCGCGTCGAAGGCAGACGCGCAGGCAAAGAGGAAGCGGAACGCGATGCGTTGGAAGAGACAATCGGGAAGGTCGAACGTGGCCGTGATGCGGTACGCGACGGCCGCGATGCTGGCGATCCTGCTGACCGGCTGCGCCGCAACGATGGGCGCTGGTGACGCTGGCTGCGCCTCCTATGCCGAGGCGCGGCTCGCTCGGCCGCCTGCCGAAGCCGTCGCCACCGTTCCGCCAGACTGGGCGCGGTGGATCGCCGATCTTGATGACCGCATGACGGGAACCTGCCGATGAAAACCCTTTCGCCAGCCCTGCAAGCCCATCTCGAAGAGGGCACCACGACGCTCTCCTGGTGCTGGCGGATCACGCGGGCGGATGCGCAGGTGTTCGGCTTCACCGACCATGACCGGCCGTTGTTCTTCGACGGGACGAGCTTCGAGCCCGACAGCGGCTTCGCGGCGTCCGAGCTGCGCGCTTCAGGCGATCTCGCGGTGGACGCACAGGACGCCGAGGGCGCGCTGCGCTCCGGCGTCATCACCGAGGCCGACATTGCCGCGGGGCTCTGGGACGGCGCGGCGGTCGAGGTCTGGCGGGTAAACTGGGCGGACACCAGCCAGCGGGTGCTGATGCGCCGGGGCGCCATCGGCCAGATCCGGCGCGGGCGGCTCGCCTTTGTCGCCGAGATGCGCTCGCTCGCGCACGTGCTGGGCCAGACGGTCGGGCGGACCTTCCAGGCGACCTGCGACGCGGCGCTTGGCGATGCGCGCTGCGGCGTTGATCTCGAGGATCCGGTCTTCAAGGGAACTGGCGCCATGATCGATCTTTTGCGCGATCGGGCCTTCACCGCCTCGGGCCTCGGCGGCTTCGCCTCCGGCTGGTTCACCTTCGGGACCATAGAATGGACCAGCGGCGCGAATGCGGGGCGTCGGGCCGAGGTTCTCGGCCATGACGTGACCGACGGCATCGCAGTCCTCACGCTGCTCGAAGCCCCGGTGCGCTCGATCGCCGAGGGCGATGGCTTCACCATCCGTGCGGGCTGCGACAAGCGGATCGAGACCTGTGGCACGAAGTTCGCCAACACCGCCAACTTCCGCGGCTTCCCGCATATACCGGGCCAGGACACGATCCTGCGCTACGCGACGAAGGACGGCGGCCATGACGGGGGCGTGCTGTGACCAACGTCGTTTCGAATGGAACCGACGGGCGGCAGTGCATCGCATCGCGATGCACGAGCGCCATGGCCGATCCTCAATTCGTGATCGCTGCTGCCCGGTCCTGGCTCGGCACGCCCTATCACGACCAACAGAGTGTCAGGGGCGTGGGTTGTGATTGCCTCGGCCTCGCACGCGGCGTCTGGCGCGAGGTGGTCGGGCCGGAACCCTTCCCGATCCCGCCCTATTCCCGCGATTGGGGCGAGACCGGGCCGCGCGAGGTGCTGGCCGAGGGTGCGCGCGGCTGCATGATCGAGGTCGCACCCGCTGAGGCGCCTCCGGGCGCGCTCCTGATGCTCCGTATGCGCGAGCGCGCCATCGCCAAGCATGTCGGCATCCTCACCGACGCCGCAACGATGATCCACGCCCGCGAGCGGCTTGGGGTGATCGAGGAACCCTTCACCCGATCCTGGCGGCGGCGCCTCGCCTTCGCCTTTCTCTACCCGCAACCAAGGAGGCGCTGATGGCAACCATCGTGCTCGGTCTCGCCGGTCAGGCCATCGGCGCCTCGATCGGTGGCGGCATTCTCGGCATCTCCGCCGCCACCATTGGCGGGGCGATCGGGACCATGGCCGGCTCGGTCGTGGACAGCTGGATCGTGGGCTCGTTCCAGCCCGATCAGCGTTACGAGAGCGCAAGACTTGACAGCCTGCGGGTGACCTCCGCCACCGAAGGCACCACGAT
>RFGB01000101.1 GCA_003697125.1 Alphaproteobacteria bacterium | reverse complement strand
GGGTCAGACATTGCTCCAGCCGCCGTCGATCACGATCGCCTGCCCGGTCATGTAGGCCGATTCATCGCAGGCCAGATAGACCGCCAGCGCGGCGATCTCCTCGGGCCGGGCGATCCGGCCCATCGGCTGGCGGGCGATGAAGGCCGCCCGGGCCGCCTCGACATCGCCCATCGCCTCGCCCAGCGCGCGCACCCGCTCATGCCATGACGGGCTCTCGACCGTGCCCGGGCAGATCGCGTTGGCGCGGATGCCGCGGGTGACGAAGTCGGCCGCGATCGACTTGGTCATGCCGATCACCCCGGCCTTGGTGGCGCCATAGATGAAGCGGTTCGGCGCGGCGATCACCGAGGACACTGCCGAGGCGATGGCGATCACGCTGCCGCCCTTGTCGAGCATCGCCGGAAGGAATGCGCGTGCCACAAGGTAATAGCCGCGCATGTTCAGATTTACCGAGAAGTCGAAGGCATCCGCCCCGCAGTCCAGTATCGTGCCGTGATGCACATGACCCGCGCAGTGGCACAGGATGTCGACCGCACCCGCCTCGGCGGCGGCCGCCGCCACCGCATCGGCATCGGTGACATCCAGCGCCCGCACCCGCGCACCCACCTCGGCCAGCGGCTTCAGCGCCTCCTCCCGCAGGTCGGTCGCGGTCACCGCCGCCCCCTCGGCCGCGAAGGCGCGGGCGATCGCCTGACCGATCCCCGCCCCCGCCGCCGTCACGAATGCCGTCTTGCCCTTCAGCCGCATCGCCTGCCTCCCTTTGCCGCGCACCCGTTTTGAGCAGCCCCGCGCCGGCTGCGCAAGCGCCGCCGGCCCGTCGGCAGGATTCGCCGCCATGCCGGGCGGGGGCGGCGGGAAGGGTGACGAATCGTGACGGGTTCCGGCCATGCCGCGCCAACCGGGGGGCGGCGCGTCTCGACTCCGCCCGCCGGGGCCGCTAGCCTGCCATTGTTGAAGATCCGGTTGTTCCGCAATGAGTTTCGCAAAGGCGCAGGATCTGCTCCGTCTGGCCCGCATGGCCGCGACCCGGCAGACGGGGGTCAGCCTGGCGGACATCGCCGAGGAGTTCGGCGTCTCGCATCGCACCGCCCAGCGGATGACCGAGGCGCTGGAAGCGGTATTCGACAATGTCGCATGCCATGACGGCCCCGACCGCCGCCGCCGCTGGCGGGTGGTCGATCCGCTGATGGCGGTGCCGTCGCTGCGATTCGAGAGCGTGCTGGAGGCGCTGGAGATCGCCGAGCGCACCGCGCGCGAGGAGCGGCGGCTGCGCCATGCCCGGGCGCTGGAGGAGCTGCGCGACCGGCTGCTGGCGCGCCTGCCGCCCCAGGCCGCAGCGCGAAGCCAGGCCGATGCCGAGGCGGTGCTGATGGCAATGGGGCAGGTGGCGCGCCCGGGGCCCCGGGTGATGATCGCGCCCGAGCTTCTGGACGCGATCATCGAGGCGCTGCGCGGCCCCTTCCGCATGCGCATCCGCTATGGCCAGCCCGATGCGCCGGTGCGGGTGATCGAGCCCCACGGCCTGCTGAGCGGCCATCGCAGCTATCTGGTCGCCCGCCAGCCCGATCGCGACGAGAGGATGCGCAATTTCCGCCTCGACCGGATCCGCGCCTTCGATGTGCTGGAGGAGAGCTTCACCTTCCAGCCCGGATTCACCATCCGCGACTATGCCGCCCGCGCCTTCGGCGTGTGGCAGGATCCCGGGCAGTTCGGCGAGGTCGTCTGGCGCTTCGCCCCGGATGCGGCGCCGCGCGCGGCCGAGTTCGAGTTCCACCCCGGCCAGCGCACCGAGCGGCGGCCCGATGGCAGCCTGATCGTGCGGTTCAGCGCCTCGGGCTGGCTCGAGATGGCCTGGCATCTCTACCAGTGGGGCGACCGGGTCGAGGTGATCTCTCCGCCCGGCCTGCGCGATCTGGTCGAGGGCTACCGCCGGGCCGACTTCGTCGCGCTTCCCTGACCGGCGGGGGCAGGGATGACCGGGGGGCTGGACCACGCCACGCTGAAGCGCAAGCAGCGGGCGCTGCGCGACGGCTTCCCAGCGCCCGCCGCGCTGCGGATCCACCGGGCGATCAGCTGGATCGGCCGCGCCGAGGCCTGCGGCGAGGATCACGACGCCCGCTTCATCTTCCTGTGGATCGCCTTCAACGCCGCCTATGCCGACGAGGAGATGTTCCAGAACGTGCAGCCCAGCGCGCGCGCGGCCTTCGGCAGCTATTTCCGGCGCATCGTCGCGCTGGACCATGACCGGCGCATCTATGACGCGCTGTGGCGGCAGTTCTCGGGGCCGGTGCGGCTCCTGATGCAGAACCGCTATGTCTTCCACGCCTTCTGGCAGCACCACAACGGCATCCCGGGCAACGAGAACTGGCAGGCGCAGTTCGTGGAATCGGCCCGCCGCTTCCGCGATGCGTTCCGGGCCGGCGACTGCGCCAGGGTGCTGGAGATCGTCTTCGACCGCCTCTACGTGCTGCGCAACCAGCTGGTCCATGGCGGCGCGACATGGAACAGCAGCGTCAATCGCGACCAGGTGCGCGACGGGGCGCGGATCCTGGGTTTCCTGATGCCGGTCTTCATCGACATCATGATGGACAATCCCGCCGCCGACTGGGGGCGGCCCTTCTATCCGGTGGTCAGCGACGACGCGGCGGACCGCCCCGCGCGCTAGCCGGCGCAGCACGACAGCCGCGCGATGTCGCGCTGGAAGCCCTGCGCGGCCAGCTTGAGCCCCTCGACCGTGGTCAGATAGGGAAAGACCGTCGCCGCCAGATCCCGCGCGCGCATGCCGAAGCGCAGCGCGAGCGCCAGGGTCTGGATGCTGTCCGCACCCTCGGGCGCACAGATCACCCCGCCCAGAAGCCGGTCGGTGCGCGCATCGGCGACCAGCTTGATCACCCCCCGGCTGTCCCGGGCCGCCAGCGCGCGGGGCAGCGCGTCGAGCCCCAGCACCGAGCTGCGCACCTCGAACCCGGCCGCGCGCGCCGCCGCCTCGGTCAGTCCCACGCCGGCCAGCTGCGGGTCGGTGAACACCACCCAGGGCATCGCGGCGTTGTCGCAGCGTTCATCCCCGCCCATCGCGTTCAGCGCCGCGATGCGGCCGCCCAGCGCGGCCATGTAGACGAAGCGGTCGCGGTCGGTCACGTCCCCCGCCGCATAGATCCCGGGGCGGCTGGTCTGCATGTCGTCGCCCACCACGATCGCGCCGTGCCGATCGGTGGCAATGCCCATCGCCGACAGGCCCAGCCCCTCGGTGTTCGGGATGCGGCCCGTGGCCAGCACCAGATGATCGGCGGCAAGCTCCAGCCCGCGCGCGCCATCCTCCAGCGTCAGCACCGCGCGCCCGCCCTCGGCGCGGCAGCCGGTGGGACGCAGGCCGCAATGCAGCGTGATGCCTTCGGCGCGGAAGGCCGCGGCCAGCGCCGCCGAGGCTTCGGGTTCCGCCCGGGGCAGCAGGTCCGAGCGGCAGACCATGGTGACCTCCACCCCCATCCGGGCCATCATCTGTGCCAGCTCGGCGCCCACATAGCCCCCGCCCAGGAAGATCAGGCTGCGCGGCAGCCTGTCGAGCGCGAGCAGCGTTGTGCTGTCGAGGGTGGGCACCGACCCGATCCCGGGAATGGCGGGCACCGATGGCCGGCTGCCGGTGGCGATGATCACGCGCGGAGCGCGCAGCAGCCGCCCGCCCACCCGCACGCCGCCCGGTTCCAGCGTGGCGGGGCCTTCCTCGACATAGCGGATGCCGGGCCAGACGGGCAGCAGATCGGCATACTTGCGCTCGCGCAGCGCCGCGACCAGCGCATCCTTCCCGGCGATCACGGCCGGCCAGTCCACCGCGTGGCGGCAGGCGCCGATGCCGGGAAAGCGCGCCGCCGCAGCGCCGCCATGGACCGCCTCGGCCGCGCGTATCATCGCCTTGGACGGCACGCAGCCGACATTGACGCAGGTGCCGCCGATGGTTCCATGCCCGATCAGCGCGACCCGCAGCCCGGCCTCGGCCGCGGTGATCGCCGCGGAGAACCCCGCCGAGCCCGCCCCGATCACGGCGAGGTCGAATGCGTCGCCGCCGCCCGCGCAGCAGTCATCCGTCATGATGTCATCCCCCCTGGCCTGCCCGATGCCCGCCCCGCCCGCGCCCCGCCGGGGCCGCGGCGGGGTCGGGCGCGGCGCGCGCGGTCGCCTCCGCGCGGTCAGCCACGGGGTGCGGCCGGATAGCCCGCATCGCGCGAGGCCGCGGCGATCGCATCGGCATCGGTCAGCGCGGGGTCGAAGGTCACCGTCGCGGTGCGGGAGTCGAGATCCACCGTCACCGCGCGCACGCCGGCAACCGCGGACATCGCCCGCTTCACCGTCAGCGGGCACAGCGCGCAGGTCATGTTCTCGACCGTGAAGGTCACGGTGCGCTGTGCGGATTCGGCCGTGGTGGCGGGCCCGGCGGTCGGCGACTGCGCCAGGGCCGGCAGCGGGGCGATCAGCGCCGCGGCGAGGAGCCCCGTCAGGGCAAGGGCAAGGATCGGTCTCATCGGCATCTCCCTTCGGGTCAGTAGAACAGCGGCGCCCACCAGCTGACGCTGAGCGCGGCCAGCACCAGCGCCAGCGCCAGCCACAGCGCGATCCGGGTGATCCGCGGCATGGTCGGGCGGGCGCAGGCGCTTCCCGGCGCACAGACCGTCGGCTTGCGGAAATAGGCCTGGCGGAACCCCGCGCCGATGAAGCCCAGCGCGATCACGGCGAAGACGGGCTTGTAGGGCTCCAGCGCGGTCAGATTCGCGATCCATGCCCCCGATATGCCCAGCGTCAGCAGCACCAGCGGCCCGATGCAGCAGGCCGAGGCGAGGATCGCCCCGGCGACACCCCCCACCGCGAGCCAGCCGCGCGGCCGTCCGGTGGCGTCCCCGTCGGCACCCTGATGCGTCATGTCCGCCATTGCCGGGATCCTCTCTCTCGTTTCGGTTTCCTTGAGGTGATAGCGTCTGTAGCCGCTACAGGCTCAAGCCGGAGAATCGCCATGCCCGATCACGAGATCGCGACGCCCGGCGCGGCGGGGCTGACCCGCGGCCGGCTGGCCCGCGCCACGGGCTGCAACATCGAGACGATCCGCTATTACGAGAAGGCCGGCCTGCTGCCCGCCCCGCCCCGCAGCGCCAGGGGCTACCGGCTGTATTCCGACGCCCATCTCGCCCGGCTGCGCTTCATCCTGCGGGCGCGCGAGCTGGGTTTTTCCATGGAGGACACCCGCGGCCTTCTGGGGCTGGGCGATGGCGCGGCGCCATCCTGTGCCGAGGTCAAGGCGCGCACCGAACGCCATCTGGCCGATGTGCGCGCGCGCATCGCCGATCTGCGGCGCATCGAGGCGGTTCTGGCCGAGACGGCCCGGCGCTGTTCGGGCGAGGCGCGGCCGGACTGTCCGGTGATCGACAGCCTGCGGCATGGGCCGCAGTGACGCCGCGGCCCGGCCGGCCGCGGGGGGCGGCATGAGCCCGGCCGAGGAGGCCGCGCTCGTCCGCAGACTGGCGGCGGGGGACGGCGAGGCCTTCGCGCTGGTCTGGCGGCGCCACAATGCCGCGATGGTCCGCGTGGCCACCGGCATCCTCGGCAACCGCGCCAGCGCCGAGGAGGTGGCCCAGGACAGCTGGATCGCGGTGATGCGCGCGATCGGCGACTTCCGCGGCGACTGCTCGCTGGCCGGCTGGATCTTCACCATCCTGGTCAACACCGCCCGCAACCGGGCCGCGCGCGAGGGGCGGATGGTCTCGTTCGAGGAGACGGACGGGCCGGACGGACTGGCCGATGCCTTCGACGGGCGCGGACGCTGGCGGCGGATGCCCGCGCTGTGGGAGGAGCTGACGCCCGAGCGGATCGTCGCCGGGCGCAGCGTGCTGGCCCATGTCGAGGCGGCCATCGCGGCGCTGCCCCCCGGCCAGCGCGCGGTGATCGTGCTGCGCGCCCAGGTGGGGCTGGAGGCGCGCGAGGTCTGCGAGATCCTGGGAATCAGCGAGGGCAACATGCGGGTGATGCTGCATCGCGCGCGGCTGGCGGTGCGCGCCGCGCTGGAGCGGATCGCATGATCCCCCCGCGCGGCCGGGCGGGGGGCGTAACGTCGCGGCGCCCGGGCTGTCCTTGTCCCATGGCCGGAGGCGGAGGGCTTGCGTCATGCTGAGCTGCAGGGAGGTCGCGGCGCGTGCCAGCGCCCTGATCGATGGCGAGCTCGGGCTTGCGCAACGGCTCCGGATGCGGCTGCATCTGGCGATGTGCCGCGGATGCGCGCGCTTCGTCGCCCAGCTTCGCCTCGCGACCGCCCTGATCGCGCTGGCCGGCGGGGAGGAGCCGGGGCAGGATCCGTCCCGGCTTGCCGCGATCCTGGACCGGCTCGGCCATCCGGAAGGCGGCGACGGGACGTGAAGGAGCCGAAAGGGGGAGAGGGGTTCATGAGGATCGAGAAGGCGACCTTCCCGGGCGCGTCGGGCGCCCCGCTCGCCGCGCGGCTGGAGCTGCCCGACGGCCAGGCCCGCGCCGCGGCGATCTTCGCGCACTGCTTCACCTGCTCGAAGGACAGCCTGGCCGCGCGGCGGATCGCCCGCAGGCTGACCGCGCGCGGCATCGCGGTGCTGGCATTCGACTTCACCGGGATCGGCGAATCGGGGGGCGATTTCGCCACAACGGGCTTTTCGTCCAATGTCGGCGATCTGCGCGCGGCGGCGCAATGGATGGCCGGGCGGGGCATGGCGCCGCAGCTGCTGATCGGGCATTCGCTGGGCGGCGCGGCGGCGCTGGCGGCGGCGCCGGACATCCCCTCGCTCGGCGCCGTGGTCACGATCGGGGCGCCCGCCGATCCGGGCCATGTCGCCAATGCCTTCGCCGACCGGATCGAGGAGATCCGCCGCGCCGGCCGCGCCAGCGTCACCCTGGGCGGGCGCAGCGTCGAGATCGGGCGCGAGCTGGTCGAGGACATTGCCCAGGCCTCGCTGCAACAGGCGCTGCCGCGGCTGAAGGCGGCGCTGCTGGTGCTGCACGCCCCCCGCGACGAGGTGGTGGGGATCGACAACGCCACGCGCATCTTCGTCGCCGCGCGTCATCCCAAGAGCTTCGTCTCGCTCGACGATGCCGACCACATGCTGAGCCGGCCCGCCGATGCCGACTATGTCGCCGACCTGATCGCCAGCTGGTCCTCGCGCTATCTGCGCCTTGCCCCGCTGCCGGCCCGCCCCGACGCGCCCGAAGGCGTGGTGCGGGTGAGCGAGGCCGACCCCGACGGGTTCCGCCAGGAAATCGTGGTCGACGGGCGCCATCACCTCGTCGCCGACGAGCCCGCCGCGATGGGCGGCACCGATGCGGGCCCCAGCCCCTATCAGCTGCTCTCCGCGGCGCTGGGCGCCTGCACGACGATGACCATCCGCCTCTATGCCCGGCGCAAGGGGTTTGCGCTCGACCATGTCTCCTGCGACGTCTCGCACCGCAAGGTGCATGCCAGCGACTGCGCGGACTGCGAGGATCAGGGCCGGCGCATCGACCTGTTCACCCGGGTGCTGCGGCTGGAGGGCGATCTCGATCGGGACCAGCGCGCGGCGATCCTCTCGATCGCCGACAAATGCCCGGTTCACCGCACGCTGCATGCCCCGGCGCGGATCGAAACCTCGCTTGCGGGCGAGGACGGGCCGGCGCGCCCCGCCGGCTGAGCGCGCGCGGGGGGGAGGGGGGTCAGCCGGCCAGCGTCACCACCGGCCCCCCGGCGGCCGCCGCATCCTCGGGGTCATGCGTCACCAGAAGCGCCGGGATCGCCCGGGCGCGGACATGGTCGAAGACGAAGCGCCGCATCTCGGCGCGCAGCGCGGCATCGAGCCCCGAGAAGGGCTCGTCCAGCAGCAGGGCCTCGGGCCGGGCCAGAAGCGTGCGCATCAGCGCCGCGCGCGCCCGCTGCCCGCCCGACAGCGTGGCGGGATCGCGCCCGCCCAGACCCCGAAGCCCCGCCAGCGCCAGCGCCTCGTCCACCGCCGCGCGCCGCGCCGCCCGGCCGCGGATCCGCGGCGACAGGCCGAAGGCCAGGTTGTCCGCGACCGAGAGATGCGGAAACAGCAGCCCGTCCTGGAACATCAGGCCGATGCGCCGCGCCTCGGCCGGAAGCCGCGTCACCTCGCGCCCCGACAGGAGCACCCGGCCCGAAAGGCTGAACCCCGGGGCGAGATGCCCGCCGATCGCATCGAGCAGCGTGGACTTGCCCGCCCCGGAAGGCCCCATCACCGTGGCCACCTCGCCCGGCGCGATGCACAGCGTCAGCGGCCCGAACAGCGCCGCGCCGTCAGCGGCCCGGACGGTCAGCGCCTCGATCACCAGGCTCATGCCGGCGCCGCCCCCCACAGCGCGCGGCGGTTGCGGTGGACCAGGGCCGGGACCGCCAGCGCCGCGGCATAGCCGATCAGCGGAACCGCCGCCTGCAGCGTGCCATACACCCCCGTCACCCGCCGGTCCGCGCCCGAAGACAGGGTCACCGCCTCGGTGGTCAGCGTCGCGATCCGTCCCGCGCCCATGAACAGGGTCGGCAGATACTGCGCCACCGATACCGCCACCCCGATCGCCGCGGCGGTCAGCACCGGGCGCAGCAGAACCGGCAGCTTCACCGCCCACAGCCGCCTGAGCGGCCCCGCCCCCAGCGCGGCCGCGGCCCGGATCAGCCGCGGATCCAGCCGGCGCCAGGGATCGCCCAGGGCGATGATCACATAGGGAAAGACGAACAGAAGCTGCGCCCAGACGACTGCGGCCATCCCCCCCGATAGGCCGATCTGCAGCAATCCCACGTTCAGCCCGTAGAGAAAGCCGATCTGCGGCACCAGCAGCGGCAGGTAGACCAGGGGCCGGACCCAGGCGGCGAAGCGCGCCCCGGTTTCGGCCTCGAGCCACAGCACCGCAAGGACCAGCCCCAGCCCGGCGCTGGCCCCGGCC
>RFGB01000100.1 GCA_003697125.1 Alphaproteobacteria bacterium | reverse complement strand
GGCCGGGGCCGGGCGCGGGCGGGTTTCAGCGCCCGCCCCTGCCGCGTCCGGCATAGGGGTTCTCGCCCTTGCGCAAGGTCAGGCGGATCGGCGTGCCCGGCAGGTCGAAGGCGTCGCGCAGGCCGTTGACCAGATAGCGGCGATAGGCGTCGGGCAGCTCCTCGGGCCGCGAGCAGAACAGCAGGAATTCCGGCGGGCGGGTCTTGATCTGGGTCAGATAGCGCAGCCGGATCCGCCGCCCGCCGGGGGCCGGGGGCGGATGGGCCGCGGTGATGTCGGCCAGCCAGCGGTTCAGCGGGCCGGTGGGCACGCGGCGGTTCCAGACCGCATGGGCGTCGAGGATTGCCTGCCTGAGCCGGCCCAGCCCCTGCCCGGTGACGGCGGACAGGAACACCAGCGGCGCGCCGCGCAGCTGCGGCAGAAGCTCCTCGAAGCGTGTGCGCAGGGCGGCCATGCGGGCCTGACGGTCCTCGGCGAGGTCCCACTTGCTGATCCCCACCACCACCGCACGGCCCTCGCGCTCGGCCAGATCGGCCAGCCGCAGATCCTGGGAATCGAAGGGCGACTGCGCATCGACAAGCAGCACCACCACTTCCGCGAAGCGGATCGCGCGCAGCCCGTCGGCGACCGAGAGCCGCTCCAGCCGGTCTTGCACCTTCGCCTTGCGCCGCATGCCGGCGGTGTCGAAGACCCGCATCGCGGCGCCGTCCCAGTCGACATCGACCGCGATGGCGTCGCGGGTGATGCCGGCCTCGGGACCGGTCAGCATCCGTTCCTCGCCGAGAATGGCGTTGACCAGCGTGGACTTGCCGGCATTGGGCCGGCCGATCACCGCGATGCGGATCGGGCGCGCCTCCCCCTCGGCGGCCTGCGCGGCCGCCTCCTCGGCGCCGGCCGGGGGGGCGTCGTCGGCCCGCGCCGCCGGCGCCGCATGCGCCAGATGCGGCATCAGCCGGTGGCGCAGCTCGTCCAGCCCCTCGCCATGTTCGGCCGACAGCGCCACCACCTCGCCAAACCCCAGCGCGAAGGCCTCCAGCACCCCCGCCTCGCCCATCCGCCCCTCGGCCTTGTTGGCCGCAAGGATCACCGGCTTGCCCGACCGGCGCAGGATGGCGGCAAGCTGCGCGTCGACCGGGGTCACCCCGGCCCGGGCGTCGACCAGGAACAGGCACAGATCGGCCCCCGCGATGGCCCGTTCGGTCAGGGCGCGCATCCGCGCGGTCAGGCTGTCGCCGCTCTCGTCCTCGAATCCCGCGGTGTCGAGGATGGTGAAGCGCAGATCACCCAGCCGCGCCTGCCCCTCGCGCAGGTCGCGGGTGACGCCGGGCTGGTCGTCGGTGATCGCCAGCCGCCGGCCCACCAGCCGGTTGAACAGGGTGGACTTGCCGACATTGGGCCGGCCGACGATGGCAACGGTGAACGGCATCGGCCGGCATGCCCCCGCTACTGGAACGCGACCAGCTGGCCCTCGGTGGTCAGCACGAAGAGCCGCCCCTCGGCCACCGCCGGGGGCAGATAGCTGGGCCCGGGCAGCGCGACGCGGCCCGTCTCCCGGCCGGTCTCGGGATCGAAGGACAGCACCACCCCTTCGGTGGAGGTCACGATCAGCCGCCCCCCGGCGAGGATCGGCCCGCCATAGCCGATCGCGGTGGCGCGGTCGTCGGGATCCTCGAATTCGGGCAGCTGCACCGACCAGATGCGTGCGCCGCTGCCCGCGTCGAGGCGGATCAGCTCGGCCCGGTCCGAGACCAGGAACACCGATCCCCCCGCCGGCAGCACCGGGTTGAGCGATCCGTCATTCACCGTCCAGTTGCGCCGTCCGCTGCGCCGGTCGATGGAGACGAGCCGCCCGGACTGGTTGGCGACATAGATCGTCTCGCCATCGATCACCGGATCGCCGGTGATGTCGCTGATCGCCGCGCGCGCCAGGCCACGCCGCCCGCCCGAGAGCGCATGCGACCAGATGCGCCGGCCCGAGAAGGCGACGACCGCGGTGACCTCGCCCGAGCTGAAGGGCAGGACCGCCACGACATCATCGGCCGCGGGGCTGGCGCCGCCCAGAAGGCCGGTGGTGCCCACCGTGCCCTGAATGCGCCACAGCTCGGCCCCGGTGTCGGCGCGCAGGGCGAAGGCGCGGTCCTCGCGGGTGACGACGATGACCCGGTCCTGCGCCACGACCGGGGCGGCGCGCACCGGCGCCTCGACGCCGGCGCGCCAGAGGATCTCGCCGGTCGCTGCCGACAGCGCCAGCACCTCGCCGAAGCCGGTGGCGGCAAACACGCGGTCGCCGGCGATCGCCAGACCGCCGCCGAAGCCGTCGCGCCCGTCCTCGCCCTCGCGCCCGACATAGGTGGACCAGATGACCGTGCCGCCGCTGCCCAGCGCGGTGACCCGGGCGGCCGCATCCATCACGAAGACCCGGCCGGCCGAGGCCACCGGCCCCGCGGTCATCAGCGCGCGGTCGGAATTGCCCTGGCCGATATCCACCACCCACAGCCGCGACAGCGAGGCGCCCAGCCGGGCATGGGGGGCCAGATGCTGCGGATTGGCGTTGCGGTGGGTCCAGTCGCTGACCGCGACCGCGGGCGGCAGGGCCAGCGGCGGGCGATCGGACAGCACGGCGACATCCTCGGCCGGGCGCACCGGGATGCGCTCGCCGGGCAGGATCTCCTCGTCCTTGCCGAACAGGCCGCAGCCGGACAGGGCCAGCGCGGCCAGGATCGCGCAGACGCGCGCGGCCAGATCAGCCATCGCCGCCCTCCCTGTCGGGATCCGCGCCGAGCGCGCGCATGAGCTCGGCGGCACGGAACCGCAGATCGCCCGTGGCCAGCGGATCGGCGAGGATCGCGCGCAGATCCGCGATCGCCTTGTCCGGCGCATCGGCATCGATCCAGGCGACCGCCCGCTGTTCCAGCGCCAGCAGCCGGAAGGGGGCGTCGGGCCCCACCATCGGGTCGAGCAGCGCGCGGCGCTCCTCGGGCGCCATCCCCGGGCGCAGCGACAGCAGCCTGAGCCGGGCAAGGTCGCGGTAGATCTGATCGGCGCCCGCATCATCCATGATCGCGCGCAGGATCCCCTCGGCCTCCTCGGGGCGGCCCGCCTCGGCCTCGGCCGCGGCCCGGGCGAAGGCAAGTGGCAACGGCGCCGGCCAGTCCGGCCCGGCCAGCCTGTCCAGGGCGGCAAGCCGTTCCTGAGGCGCCTCGATCGCAAGCGCGGCGCGCAGCGCGTCGCCGGCCTCCTGGCGCTGGCGCTCGGCCTCGTGCCGGCGCCACTCGTTCCAGGCCGAGGCGCCGACGATCAGGACCAGCGCCGCCAGCACGAACGGCCCCCAGCGGCGGAATGCCGCAAACAGGCGGTCCCGGCGCAGCTCCTCGGTGACTTCCTCGACAAAGGAATCGGTCTGACTCACGCGCTCCCCCTCCCGACGCTCGCGGCGCGACCCTAGCGCGGGCGCGCGGCGAAGCAAAGCCCCGCGCGGGCGGGCGCAGGCCCGGTGCGGGGGAAAAACCGCCGCGCCGGTGATCTGACGGTTTATCATTTTCGTAATCCGTCGTAAGGCAGGGGGCCGGCCCGGCTTGACAGGCCGCGCCCCGACCCCATTTGCGGCCTGCGGGGCCAAGACGGGGATCATGCGGGCGCGCCAGGCGTCGGCAGGCCGGTGGGGCGACAGGTGGGGCGACAGAAGGACAGAGTGCGACGATGCGGCCCGTTTCCCTGATCTCGGCCCTGTGCGTGGCGGCCGCCATCCTGTTCTGGGTGCTGGGCAGCGGCGGCGATGCCGCCGCGCCCGCGCCCGCCGTCGCACCCGCCGCCGCGGCCGAGGAGCGCCCGGTCGCGGTGGTGGCGATGCACTCGCAGGCGCGCGCCCTGCCCGGGGGCATCGTGCTGCGCGGCCGCACCGAGGCCTGGCGCAAGGTGACGGTGATGGCCGAGGTGTCGGGGCGGGTCATCTCCGACCCGCTGCGCGCGGGGGCGCGCGTCGCCAGGGGCGACCTTTTGTGCGAGATCGACCCCGGCGAGCGCCCTGCCGCGCTGGCCCAGGCGCGGGCGCAGCTGGACGAGGCCGACGCCCGCTACCGGGCGGCAAGCGCGCTGTCCGAACGCGGCTTTGCCGCCGAGACCCAGGCCAAGGCGGCACGCGCGGCGCTGGAGGCGGCGCGCGCGGCGGTGCGCCATGCCGAGCTGGAGATCGCGCGGCTCAGGATCACCGCCCCCTTTGACGGCTATCTCGAGACCAATGCCGCCGAGCTGGGCAGCCTGCTGCAGCCCGGCCAGCCCTGCGCCACGGTGATCGCGCTCGACCCGATCAAGCTTGTGGGCTACGCTGCCGAGACCGAGATCGAACATATCC
>RFGB01000099.1 GCA_003697125.1 Alphaproteobacteria bacterium | reverse complement strand
GCGCTGGCCGCCGCGGCGGCGCTTGCGCTGGCCCTGCGCTTCGGCCTGCTGGCCCCGCCCCCGACCATCGAGGCCCGCATCGCCTCGGAGGACGGCGCGCTGCAGGTCGCCGCGCGCATCCGGCCGGCCGGCGAGGCGGGGGCCGAGCTGGTGGCCGAGCTGCTGCGCGGCGCCGCCGCGCCGGGGCGGGCGATGGAGCTGTGGCTGATCCCCGAGGGCGCACCGGCGCCGGTCTCGCTCGGGGTGCTGCCGCAGACCGGAACGCTGCGCCGCGCGATCGCGCCCGCCCTTGCCCGGCAGCTGGCCGGGGCGACGCTGGCGATCAGCGACGAACCCCCCGGCGGTTCACCCACCGGCCAGCCCACCGGGGCGGTCCTGGCCACGGGCCGCATCCCGCCCGGCCCGGGCTGAGCCCCCGCCAGGCCCGCGAACGCGGCGCCGCGGCGGCTCAGGCGACCAGGCCCTTGCGCTGCAGCCAGTCGCGGCAGATGTCGACGCAGCGGGCCAGAAGCTCGGGCTGATCGCGATAGTAATGCGTCGCCCCGCGGATCACATGCATCTCGCGGTCGGTCTGCGCGGCGGCGTCATGGACCATGCGCGGATGGGCGGCGGGCGCCCCGTCATCGGCGCTGTTCTCGATCACGATCAGCGGCACCGAGATCCCGGCCGCCCCCCGCACCGCGTCGCAGCGGCTGTCGTCCAGCGACCATTGCGACAGCCAGCTGCGCAGCGAGCTGTAGCGCGCCAGCCCGGCCGGGTTGACATTGGCCGCCTCGGGATTGCCCAGAAAGCAGGTCCCGGGCTTTCGGTCGTTGGGATCGACCGCGGGGTCGAGCCAGCGCAGGTCGGCCATGGTGCGGTGGACGACGAAGGCGGTCTCATACTCGGCGCCGCCCCGGCGGCGCAGATCCTCCAGCCTCTCGCGCACCCGGGCGGTGATGCGCCGCATCCGCGCCAGCTGTGCCGCGCGGTATTCGCGGATGAAGTCCGCGGGATAGGGCGGACGCGGCGCGCCCTTCGGGTCATAGATGTCAAGCTCGCGGCGGCGGCGGTCGGGGTCGGTCTCCTCGATCACCGAGGGGTCGAGCCACTCGCTCAGGGTGCGCGCGCGGCTGGCATGCGCCGCGATCATCATCACCCCGTCCGCGGGGATCAGCCCCGCCGCGGTCAGGTCGCAGGGATCGCCCGCGGGGGTGTCGGTGATCGTGGGACGTTCCGCCTGGCTCTGATAGAACAGCGACAGCGAGGCGCCCCCCGACCAGCCGCACAGGACGATCTTCTCATAGCCCAGAACCTCGCGGCCATGGCGCACCCAAGCGCCCATGTCGCAGGCGACCTTCTCCATGATCAGCGTGGCGTCGAACCGGGCATAGCGGCTGGCCGCACACAGCACATGGGCGCCCGACCGGGCCAGCGCGGTGGGCATGGGCAGAAGATGCAGCGTGGTGGCGGGATGCATGAAGATCAGCAGCGTGCGCGAGGGCGCCTCGGGCCGAAGCAGCTGACCGTCCAGATTCACCATCCCCTGGGTGCCGGTGAAGCCGTAGGTCTCGGGATTGGCCTGCAGCTCGGGATAGCGGACCAGCTGCGGAATGCGGGCGAAGCCCTGGTCGGCGGTGTCGGTCATGGTGCGGTCAATCCATCATGGCGGGCAGGAAGAGCGAGAGGACGGGAAACGCCAGCAGCAGCGCAAGCCGCACGAGGTCGGCGATCACGAAGGGTATCACACCGCGATAGATCGTGGCGATTCCCAGCCCCGGCGCGACATTGGCCAGCACGAAGAGGTTCATGCCGATGGGCGGCGTGATCAGGCTGATCTCGGTCACCACGACGATGATGATGCCGAACCAGACGGGATCGAAGCCGTAGAGCCTGACCAGCGGCAGGAAGACCGGGATGGTCAGCAGGATCATCGAGATGCTGTCGAGGACCATCCCGAGCACGAGATAGGCGAGGATCATCAGCGCCATCACCAGCCATGCGGGATAGCCCGCCCCGGACACCATCGCGCCGATCTCGCGCGGCATGCCGGTCATGTTGAGGAAGGCCGAGAAGACGAATGCCCCGATCAGCACCAGCAGCAGCGCCGCCGACAGCATCGCGGTCTCGTGGAAGATCGCCACCATCCCCGCCAGATCGGTGGCGCGCCGGAAGATCACCGACAGGAAGGCCCCGAAGGCGCCGATCCCCGCCGCCTCGGTCGGGGTGAACACCCCGAAATAGATCCCGCCCATCACCGCAAGGAAGAAGGCGACGATCTCCCATACCCCGGCCAGCGCCCGCCAGCGGCCCCGCCAGCCGGTGCGCGGACCGGGCGGGCCGGCATCGGGCTGCAGCCATGTCACCGCGGACACCGCCAGCATGTAGAACGCCACGCCGATCAGGCCCGGCACGATCCCGGCGATGAACAATGCGGCGATGTCGGTCTGGGTCAGCACGCCATAGAGCACCATGATCACCGATGGCGGGATCAGGATGCCCAGCGTGCCGCCCGCCGCCACCGAACCGGCCGAGAGCGCCGGCGCGTATCCCAGGCGCTCCATCTGCGGCACGGCGATGCGCGCCATCGTCGCGGTGGTCGCCAGCGAGCTGCCGCAGACCGCCGAGAAGCCGGCGCAGGAGACGATGGTCGCCCGCGCCAGCCCGCCGCGCCGGTGGCCGAGCCAGGCATAGGATGCGTCGTAGAGGCGTTCGGACATCCCCGCCCGCGAGATCAGGTTGCCCATCAGCAGGAACAGCGGAATGACCAGAAGCCCGTATTCCTGCGCGGTATGCACCGCCAGCTGCGCGGCCGAGACCAGCGCCGGCTTCCAGCCGACGATCAGCCCGAACCCCCCGATGCCCACCGCCAGCATGGCAAGCGCCACCGGCACGCGCAGGAAGACCAGCAGCAGCAGCGCCGCGAAGCCCAGCACCGCCTCAAGCATCGCCCGTCCCGGTCACGCGCGCCGGCCCGTCACGGCGGACCAGGCGAAGACCAGCCCGGCCAGGCCCAGCGACAGCGCCGCCAGCACCCGGAACGGTGCCACCGGCAGGCGCAGCAGCAGGGTGGTTTCCTGATAGCGCGCCGCCGCCAGGCCGCTGCGCAGCACGAACAGGGCCAGGGCGATCATCACCGCCGCGCCCAGCAGGTCGCGGGCAAGCGCCAGCCCGGCGCGCAGCCGCGCCGGCGCCGCCCGATCGATCAGGCTGACGGCGATGTGATGGCCGCCCGCCGTCGCCCCCGGCAGCGCGATGTAGAACAGCACCATCAGCATCAGCCCCGACAGCTCATAGCCGCCCCGCAGCGGCCGGTCGAAGAGGTCGCGCCCGACCACATCGACCACCGTCACCATCATCAGCGCCAGAAGCACCAGCGCCACCAGGCCCCGCAGCGCGCGGTCAGCCAGCCGCCGCCAGCGCCCCCGGCCCCGGCCCCGGGCCGCGCGGGCTCCGCTCACCGCGCCGCCCCGCCTTCCAGCTCGGCATTCAGCTTCGCCACCTCGGCCTGGAAGGCCGCCATCACCGCTTCGCCGTCGATGCCGAGCCCGGCCGCCTTCGCGGCCCATTCCGCGCGGATCGGCGCGAAGGCCGCCTCGATCTCGGCCCGGAACTGCGGCGACATCCGGCTGATCTTCACCCCCTGGGCCAGGACGTATTCCCGCCCCTCCCGGTCGCCGACATCCCAGGAATGGCCGATCATGCGCGCGCCCGCCTCGCCCGAGACCGCCATGATGGCGGCCCGGTCGGCCTCGGAGATCTCGTTCCAGGCTTCCCGGTTGATCGCGAAATGGAAGACCAGGTTGTAGATGCCGCCCGGAACCTCGGTGGTATAGGGCAGATACCGCGCCAGCGACATGTCGGCGATGGCGTTGTAGGGAACGAAGATCCCGTCGACGACGCCGCTGGACAGAACCTGCGTGACCTCGGTGAAGGGAACGAACATCGCGGTGGCGCCGAGGCTGTCGGCCAGCCGGCCGATGGTCGCGCCCGGAACGCGCATCTTCAGCCCGGCGAGATCGGCGGCGCTTTCGACGGGACGGCGCGCATTGTGGATCATGCCCGGCCCGTGGGTCGAGGCGGTGACCACGACCACCTCGGAATGCTCGCCGGCCGGTTCGAGATAGGTCTTGTAGATGCGCCAGTAGGCGACCGAGTTCGCCTCGGCGGAATCGCCCAGGAAGGGAAACTCGGCCACCTGATGCAGGATGAAGCGGCCCTGGGCGATGCCGGGGATGTAGTAGCCGGCATCGATGACGCGGTCGCGGATCAGGTCATGGAAGACCACCGGCGATCCGGGGGGCGAGGCGAGGAACTCGACCCGAACCCGGCCCTCGGTCGCCTCCTCGACCTGCTCGCCCCAGCGGAATGCGCCGATCTTGTTGAAATGCGCCTCGGGGCTGCCCCACCAGCCGAAGCGCAGAACCGTCTGGGCCCCCGCATCCGGTGCCGCGGTCACCGCGGCGGCGAATGCCGCGGCAAGAAATGCTGCGTTCCTCATCATGTCCTCCCTTGTCGGCCAGCGCCGTTCAGGCCTTGCCGCCGCGGCCGGTCAGCCCGGCGGCGATCTTCGGTGCGCGCTTGGTGCGGTTCCATTCCTCCAGCATCGGGCCCGAGGCCTGCTTCAGCGCCGCCTCCATCTCGGGCGACATCGTGCGCCAGGCCAGTTCCAGCCGATGGCCGTTGGGATCGAAGAAGTAGATCGACCGGCAGATCCCGTGATCGGTGGGTCCGACCACCTGGACGCCCATCTCCTCCAGATGGCGCTTCGCGGCCAGAAGCTCCTCCTCGCTGCGGACGTCGAAGGCCAGATGCTGCACCCAGGGGGGCGTGTTCTCGTCGCGGCCCATCTCGGGTGCCTCGGGCAGTTCGAAGAAGGCCAGATAGCTGCCATCGGGAAGCTGGAAGAAGATGTGCATGAAGGGGTCCAGCTCGCCGGTGGTGGGATTGCGGTCCTCGGCGACGGCGAAGCTGTATTTCAGGCCCAGGGCCTTCTCGTAGAAATCGACGGTCTGCTGGGCGTCGCGGCAGCGATAGGCGACGTGGTGGACGGACTGCGGGAACATCGGCTCCTCCCCTCTCTCTCTCCTGTCGTGGCGGGCGCCGCCATGGCGCCCGCGGCCGGGCCGGTCAGGCCCGGGCGCGCGCCCCCTGCCCTTCCCGGGCGCGGACCAGGGCGGTCAGCGTGGCGTTGACCGGGGCGTCGAGACCGGCGGCCCGGGCCTCGCGCACCACGGCGCCGTTGATGTAGTCGATCTCGGTCGGGCGGCCGGCCTCGAGATCGATCAGCACCGACGGTCTGGCCGCGCGCACCCGCGCCCCGAAGGCCAGCGCGTGGGCGACGGGATCATCCACCGCGACGGCCACGCCGCGGGCGCGCGCCACGGCATGGGCCTCGCGCGCCGCGGCCAGGCTGACCGGCGCCAGATCGGGGCTGTCCATCACCTCGCCCACCGTCAGCCCGGAGACCGCGCAGACCCCGCTGTAGGCGGCATTGCAGATCAGCTTCTCCCACTGCATCGCCCGCAGGTCGGCCGCCGGCTCGGCGGTTACGCCGGTCCCGCGCCAGATCGCGACCAGCCGCGCCAGCGCCTCGGCGGGCATGCCCTGCCAGGCCCCCAGCCGGATCTTGCCGGCGTTCTCGTGCCGGGCATGTCCCGGGGCGGGGCGCGAGGCGCCGAAGGCCTGGGCGATTCCCACCGCCAGCCGCCCGGGCGGCAGGACCGCGGCGATCTCCTCGGCCGCGCCGAGCCCGTTCTGGATCGCGAGGACGAGGGTGGCGGGGCCGATCAGCTGGCCCGCCGCGCGCACGGCGCCGGCCGCGTCGGCCGACTTGGTGGCGACGATGACGATGTCGGCGGGCGGACCCTCGGGACGGGTGGCGGCGGCCAGCGCGATGCGCCGGTCGCCGCGCGGGCCGCGCAGATGCAGCCCGCTGGCGCCGATGGCCCGGGCATGGGCGGCGTCGCGGGTGATGGCCAGCACCTCATGCCCCGCCTCGGCCAGCAGCCCGGCATAGACCGAGCCCATCGCCCCGGCGCCCAGGATCGCGATCCGCGCCGGGCCGGTCATGGCGCGACCCTCTCAATCCATGGCCGCAGTTCGGGCTTGCCCTCCAGCCCGAAGCCCGGGGCGTCGCCGGGTCGCACGCGCCCGTCATCCATCCGGCATTGCGGGCTGAATCCGCCCACCGGGGCGAAGACGCGGGGATAGGCCTCGCAGCCCCCCAGCCCCAGCGCGGTGACGATGTGCAGATTGATCAGATGCCCGCCATGGGGGACCATCTGGCTGCGGTCATGGCCGCGCGCCTCGGCCTCGGACAGCATCGCCGCATATTCGCCGAGGCCGTAGCTGAGCCCGGCATCCATCTGGAACAGGTCGCGCCCCGCGCGCATTCCGCCGAATTCGAGCAGGTTCACGACGTCCTGACGGCTGAACAGGTTCTCGCCGGTGGCGATCGGGGTCTGCAGCCCCGCGGCCAGCCGGGCATGGCCGCGATAGTCGAGCGGGTCGACCATCTCCTCCAGCCAGCGAAGGCCGTAGCCGTCCAGCGCAAGGCCCCAGGTCTCGGCGGTGCCGGCATCGAAGCGGGCATTGGCATCCACCGCCAGCCGCGTCGGGCAGTCCAGCACCGCCAGCGCCGCCTCGATGCGCGCCAGATCCCCGGCCAGCGAGGTGCCGCCGATCTTGACCTTCACCGCGCGGTAGCCGCTGTCGAGATAGCCGCGCAGCTCCTCGGCCAGCGCCGATGCATCGGCGTCGGCCCCGTAATAGCCGCCGGCGGCATAGACCGGCGCGCCCGCCTGCTGCGGCTCGCGCCCGAATGCACGCGCGATCGTCTGCCATGCCGGCTCGTCGGCCAGCTTGGCGCGCAGATCCCACACCGCCAGTTCCAGCGCCGCGATCGCCGCGGCGCGGTCGCCATGGCCGCCGGGCTTCTCGCCCGACATCGCCGCCTGCCGCACCCGCAGGGGATCGGGCGCCCCGCTTTCCGCGTCCAGGATCGCGTCGGGATCGGCGGCGAGAATCCGGGGGATGAAGCGGTCGCGCAGAAGGCCGGACTGGGCGAAGCGCCCGATCGAGTTGAAGGCGATGCCGGTCAGGGGGCGACCCTGGCGGCGGACGTCGCTCTCCACCGCGACCAGCGAGACGTCATGCCCCGCGAAGCTGACCACCGCATTGGCGAAGGCGGCCTGCAGCGGCACCGGTGTCTCGCGGATTGCGACGATTCGCATCGGATCCCCGCGGCATGCGCCGCGCTTGACAGGCGGGCGGCGCCGGTTCATGAACACGTGTTCATAACCGGATGTCCGGACAACTGTCAACCGGTGACGACATCGCCCCAGGCGGATCGGAAAGGAAGGCCCGGATGGTGACGATCAAGGACATCGGCCGCGCGCTCGGGCTCAGCCATGCGACGGTCTCGCGGGCGCTGAACGACTCGCCCTACGTCTCGGACAGCACACGCGCCCTGGTCCGGCGCAAGGCCGAGGAGATGGGCTATCGCCCCGATCACGCCGCGCGCTCGCTGCGCGGATCGGCCTCGAACCTCGTCGGCTTCGTGCTGCCCGACATCCGCAACGACTTCTATGCGCGCATCGGCGAGCAGGTCGCGCGCAGCATAGCCGACCGCCAGCTTCAGCTGGTGCTGTCGATCACCGATGACGATCCGCGACGCGAGGAACGGCAGATCGCCGAGCTTGCGCGGATGCGCCCGCGGGCGGTCATCCTGACCCCGACCAGCAGGCTGACGGCGCGCGCGGCCGAGATGCTGTCGCGGATGCGCGTGGTGCAGATGGTGCGCCGCCACCCCGCGCTGGCCGCCGATCTGGTGGTGGCCGACGACCGGGAGGCGGTCGCCGCGGCGACGCGGCTGATGCTGGCCACCGGCCACCGCCGGATCGCCTATATCGGCGGCGGCGAACAGACGCTGAGCACGGGGACGGCGCGCCTGGCGGGCTATCGCGCGGCGCTGCGCGAAGCCGGGCTGGCCGATGACGGGCTGTGCGCGCTCGGCCCCCCGCAGCCCGGCTTCGGGCTCGAGGCCGGTCTGCGGCTGCTGTCCGCCACGCCCCCGCCCGACGCGGTGGTGCTGGGCAGCTCGCAGCTGACCACCGGCTTCCTGGCCGCCGCCGCCCGGGCCGGGCGATCGGTGCCCGGCGACCTGAGCCTGATCGCCTATGACGACCCCGACTGGTTCGCCCATTGGGGGCCGGGGATCAGCGCGGTGGTGCTTCCCTCGGCCAGCATCGCCCGCGCCGTCGCGGCATTCGCCTGCGGCGAGGATCCGCCCGACCCGCCGCTGCGCATCGAGCCCGGCCCCGGCGCCGCGCGCAGCCTGGTCTATCCGATCGCCATCGCCCGGCGCGGCAGCGTGATCGACCGCCGGAACGGATGCAGGGAGGACGCCCGAAGATGAGACTGCTCGCACTTGCCGGATCGACCCGCGACGGGTCGCTGAACGCCGCCCTGCTGGCGGTGATCCTCGACGAGCTCGCCGGGGACGGCTTCGACATCGACCGGGTGGACTACGCCCTGTTCGAGGACACGCCGCAATATTCCGCCCGGCGCGAGGCGACGGACGGCGTGCCCCCGGCGATGCGCGCCCTCGCCAGACGGATCACCGACGCAACCGCGCAGGTCTGGGTCACCCCGGAATACAATCACGGCATCCCGGGCAGCATGAAGAACGGAATCGACTGGCTGAGCCGCATCTCGCCCGGGCTGATGGCCCTGAAGCCCACCCTGATCGCAGGCGCCTCGGCCGCGCCCTATGGCGCGTGGCGGGCGATGCGCGCCCTGCGACCGGCGCTGGAACTGATGGGGGCGCTGACCCTGCCCTACATGATCTCGGTGGGCGGGGTGCGCGGCGAGGCCGACATCCGCGCGCGTTTCGCCGATCCCGAGGCGCGGGCGAAGATCGATGCCGCGCTGGCGGCGTTGCGCCATCAGGCGCGGCTTGCGCGCCCGCAACCGGGCGGCTGAGGCGAGGACCGCGCGAAACGCCCCCGAGAACGTGATCACGGCAGCGCCGGATGCATGACCGGAAATTGTCCATTCTTGGTATGGTAAATCCACGGAAACCGGAAATGAACGGAAGGACAGTGCGATGAACATGCCCGATTGGGTCAAGCCCGCCATCTGGGGGGTGATCGGCGGTGCGGCGGCGGCGATCGTGGTCGGCTTCGTCTGGGGCGGCTGGGTGACCGGCAGCACCGCCCAGCGGATGGAGGCGGCGAGCGCGGAATCCGCCATACTTCAGGCCTTTACCCCGCTCTGCGTGGCCAGGGCGCAGGATGCCCCCGACAAGATCGCGCTGCTGAAGGCCGAGAAGTCCTGGAAGCAGGACGATTTCGTGATCGAGGCGGGCTGGGTGGCCAATGTCGGCGAATCCTTCCGCGCCGATGTCGCCCGGGCCTGCGCGCGGGCGATCCTCGCCGCGCAGCAGTGACCGGCCAGACGGGCGCGCGGCCGGCATCCCTCCGCCAGCCGCGCCGCCCCCGGGGCCGGCCTGCGCTCACCCCCCGATCAGCAGCGTCACCAGCCGCGGCTGCCAGCTGAGCAGCACCAGCACCGCCAGCGTCGCCCCGAGGAAGGGCAGAAGCGCGCGGAACACCGCCGTCGGGCTGGTCCGGGCCATGCCGGCGGCGACATAGAGCCCCGCCCCCACCGGCGGCGTCAGCAGCCCCAGCACCAGATTGATGCACACCACCACCCCGAAGTGATAGGGGTCGATGCCGAACACACCGGTCGCGATCGGCAGCAGGATCGGCACCACCATGATCACCGCCGCGATGCCGTCGATCACCATCCCCACCACCAGCAGCATCGCGTTGACCAGCAGCATGAACAGGAACGGGTCGCTGGTCAGCTCGCCCGCCCAGCGCGCCACCCGCTGCGGCACCTGTTCATACAGCAGCACCCATCCGAAGACATTGGCCGCCGCGATCAGGAAGGCGACGGTCGCCGCGCCGATCGCCGTCTCGACGAAGATGCGCGGCAGGGCGGCCAGCGACAGTTCGCCATGGACGAAGCGCCCGATCACCAGCGCGGCCAGCACCGCCAGCGCGGCCGATTCGGTGGGGGTGGCCCAGCCCAGCAGGATCCCGCCGATGATCACCCCGGGAATGGCCAGCGCCGGCAGCCCCCCCGCCAGGGCGCGCAGCGCCTCGGCGCGGGCCGGGCGCGCCACCCGGGGAAAGTCGTGCACGAAGCCCATCACCGCCACCACCAGCAGGAAGGCCCCGGCCAGGATCAGCCCGGGCAGGATGCCGGCGATGAACAGGTCGCCGATGGCGATCTGCGCCAGAACCCCGAAGATCACGAACAGCATCGATGGCGGGATGATCGGTGACAGCAGCCCCCCCGCCGCGGTCAGCGCCGCGGCGAAGGCCCGGTCATAGCCGCGCCGCTCCATCTCGGGGGTCATCACCCGGCTCATCACCGCGATCTGCGCCACCGCCGAGCCCATGATCGCCGCCATCATCACATTGGCGAGCAGGTTGACATAGGCCAGCCCGCCGCGCAGCCCGCCGACCAGCACCGATGCCATCGCCACCAGCCGCCGGGTCAGGCCGCCGGCATTCATCACCTCTCCGGTCAGCATGAACAGCGGGATCGCCAGCAGGCCGTAGCTCTCCAGCCCGGCGAAGAGCTGCTGCATGAACGAGGCATAGAGCGTGGTGTTGCCGGTCAGATAGACATAGGCCACCGCGGTGCCCATCAGCACGAAGCCGATCGGCAGCCCCACCAGCAGCAGCGCGAGGAAGACCGCCCCGGTCACCGCGCCGCCTCCTCGCCCGGATTCGCCGCCCCGGCCGACGGGGCGGCCGGATCCGGGGCAAGCCCCGCCAGCCGCTCGGCCAGGTTCGCGGCCGCATGCAGGCTGCTGGTCGCCGCGAACAGCGGCATCACCAGCCAGATCCAGAACTTGCGCAGGCCCAGCGTGCTGGTGGGTTCGTCATAGATGAAGTTGAAGGTCTGCCCCGCGAAGGTCCCGGCATCGAAGCCGTGCCGGGCCAGGGTCAGCGGGTCATACCAGATCCAGGCCGCCCAGACCAGGAACAGCCCCAGCGCCAGCAGCAGCGCATCCACCACCAGTTCCACCGCGCGCGCCGCGCCCGCGGGCAGCGCCAGGATCAGCGCCGAGACCCGGACATGCCTGCGCTGGCGCAGCGCCAGGCTCGCCCCCACGAACACCATCCAGATCATCGCATAGATGGCCAGCTCGTCCACCCAGTAGATCGCCCGCGCCATCGACCGGGTGACGACATTGGTCAGGATCAGCCCGACGATCGCGGCCGCGAGGACGAACAGCGCCGCCCGCTCCAGACGGGCGACGCCATCGGACAGGGCGCCCAGAAGCCTCACCAGCATGCCCGCGCCCCCCGCCCGCGGTGGCGGTCGGGGTCAGCCGCCGGAGGCCGCCGCACGCAGCTCACCCAGCGCCGGGGCCTTCGGCGCCCAGATCCGCTCCCATTCGGCGATCGCCTCGCCGAAGAATTCCGGCCCGACATGGCGCACCTCGCGCCCGGTCTTCTCCACCTCGGCCAGGAAGCGGCCCTCCTCCTCGATCGCGGTCGCGATCACGCCGTCCAGATGCCTGCGCATCAGGCGGGTGATCGTGGCGCGGTCCGCCTCGGACAGGCCGGACCACACCCGCGCCGAGACCAGCCCGACCATGGGAAACATCATGTGGTTCGAGATCAGGATCGTCTGGGCATGTTCGTAGAACTTCAGCTTCCAGATCAGCTCCAGATCCATGTCGATCGCATCCACCTGCCCGTTGGCCAGCGCGTCATAGACATCGGGCAGCGGCATCGGGGTGGGCGCGGCGCCCAGCGCCACGTAGAAGTCGCGGATCGGTTCGAAGGGGGTGATGCGCAGCTTCTTGCCGCGCAGGTCGGCGGCGGTGGTCACCTTGTCGCGGCTGACGATCTGGCGCATGCCCGCCATGCCGAAGCCGATGCCGACCACGCCGATCTTGCGCGGCAGGGTCTGCAGCATGTTGAGCGCGACATCGCTCTTCAACAACCGGCCCGCCGCGGCGACGTCGCGGGCCAGATAGGGGGCGTAGAAGGCCCCGAAATCGGGCACGCGGTTCGACACCTCGGCCACCGTCATGAAGGCCATGTCGAGCGCGCCCGACTGCAGGAGCTGCATCATCTGCGCCTCGTTGCCAAGCTGGCTGGAGGGGAACACCGCCACCTTCTGCGCGCCCCCCGTCTCGGCCGCCAGATCGGCCGCGAAGGCCTCGGCCGCCTTGGTCCAGATGTGGCTGGGCGGCGTGATCAGGCCCAGCCGGAATTCCCGCGCATCGGCGGGGCCCGCCCCCGTGATCGCGGCCAGCGCGACCGCCGCGGCAGCGGTCCATCCCGTCATCGGCTTCATACCCTTTCCTCCCCTGGTTGCGGCCAGTCCGCCCCGGCATCACGGCGCCGGATGGCGGCGGCCAGGTCAGATGACCGCCCAGCCCTCGGGCGGCGTGCGTCCCGGATGCAGCGCGCCGCAGGCCTTGCAGGTGCGTGCCTTCTCGTCGGCGCAGAAGGCGTCATAGAGCGGCGGCAGGTCGGTGACGATGTTGCCGACCGCGATCTCGACGCGGTGGACCAGCGCGCCGCAGTTGAAGCAGTACCATTCGAAGCCGTCCTTCATGCCCTGCATGCGGGGGCTCTCGACCACCAGACCGACCGATCCGGGCACCGGCCGCTGCGGCGAATGGCGGACATGGGGCGGCAGCAGGAAGACCTCGCCCTCGCGGATCGGCACATCATAGATGCGCCCGCCTTCGGCGATCTTCAGCAGCATGTCGCCCTGCAGCTGGTAGAAGAATTCCTCGACCGGATCGTCATGGAAGTCAACCCGCTGGTTGGGGCCGCCCACCACCATCACCACCATGCCCGAATCCTCGAACAGCAGCTTGTTGCCCACCGGCGGCTTCAGCTGGTCGCGGTTCTTCTCGATCCAGGCCCGGAAGTCGAAGGGCCGGAAGCTGGGATGGGGGGAATAGGCGTTCATGGCGATGTCTCCCTCGCTTGCGCCGCGTCGGCGGTCCGCCGCAGCCCGCAGCTCTCGAAGGCCCGGCGCGTGGCCTCCCGCTCCTCCTCGGTCAGCTCAAGCATCGGCGGGCGGACCGGACCGCCCACCTGGCCCAGCAGCTCCTGCCAGAACTTCTGGTGCGCCTGCGGCTTGTCGGGCGGGCGGGTGGATTTCAGCGCCCGGCGCACCGGCTCGAGGCTGGCGCTGACGCGGCGGGCCTCCTCGGCCCGCCCGGCAAAGGCCAGATCGGTGTATTCGCGCATCCGCCGGTCGGCCGCGGTCTGCAGCAGATAGGGCGGTGACGAGCACAGGTAGAGCTGCCAGCCCAGTTCGAGGATGTTGTCGAGCCACTCCTCCTCGGAGGCGGTCGAGACGATCAGCCGGTCGCCGGCGATCTCGGTCAGCCGGCGATACATCTGCCGCGGGACGGAATACTTGATCGCGACGACATTGGGCAGCTCGGCCAGCTCGGCGCACAGCTCCGGGCTCATCAGATAGCCGCTGTCGGGGTGGCTCCACAGCGCGATGGCGATGTCCACCGACTCGGAAATGCGGCGGTAGTATTCCTTCAGGATCCGGTCCTGCCGCGAGACGAAATGCAGCACCGGCGCATGCACCACGATCGCGTCGGCGCCCACCGCCTGGGCGTGGCGGGCCAGATCCAGCACCACCGCCAGGTTCTGGTCCGACACGCTCATGATCGTGCGCGCGCCGGTGCCCCGCACCGCGTCCACCGCGATCTCGAAGGCCCGCTTGCGCTCGGCCACCGACATCGAGAAGAACTCGCCCTGCTTGCCGGCGATGAACACGCCATCGATTCCCAGCTCGCGCACCCAGTGGCGGATGTTGGCGCGCATGCCGTCCTCGTCCAGCGCCAGATCGCCGGGGCGGAACGGCTGCAGCGCCGCCGCCCAGATCCCGCGCATGTGGGCGCGGGCCCATTCCTTCGCCTCGGGCTTGCGATACTCCATCAGCTCGGCTCCCCGGTCCGATGCCCTGCGGCCGCCCCGGCGCCGTCATGCCTGGCCGCGGCCAGCGCCTGCCAGATCCGGTGCGGGGTCAGCGGCATGTCGAGATGCGCCACGCCCAAGGGACGCAGCGCGTCCATGGCCGCGTTCAGCACCGCGGGCGGCGCACCGATGCAGCCCGCCTCGCCCACCCCCCGCGCACCCAGCCGGTTGGCGGTGCTGGGGGTGGCGATGCGGCCGGTGGCAAGGCGGCGCGGCATGTCGGCCGCCCGCGGCAGGGCGTAATCCATCAGCGAGCCGCTGATCAGCTGCCCGTCGGCATCGAAGCGCAGCGCCTCGCACAGCGCCTCGCCCAGACCCTGGGCGATGCCGCCATGCAGCTGACCCTCGGCCAGGAGCGGGTTGACCACCACGCCCGCATCGTCGTGATAGATCATCTCCTCGACCACAAGGCGCCCGGTCGCGGTGTCGATCGCCACCTGCGCGATGCAGCAGCCCGCGCCCCAGGCCTCGGCCGCAGGGGCGTGGCGGACCTCGGCGGAAAGCCCCGGGGCCAGGGCGGCGATGCGCGCCCAGTCGATCCGCCCGCCCGGCACCGCGCAGGGCGCGCGCCCCTCCGGCCCCGCGGCGATGGCGCGCGCGCGGGCCATCAGCTCCTCGGCCGCGGCCAGCACCGCGCTGCCGCCGATCGCGGTCGAGCGGCTGGCCAGCGCGCCGATCCCCTCGGGGGTGCAGGCGGTATCGCCCGACAGCACGGCCACGTCCCCGACCGGGCAGCCCAGCGCGTGGGCGGCGATCTGGGCCAGCGCCGTCTCGCGCCCCTGCCCTTGGGTCGAGCCGCCGAAGGCCAGCGTGAAGCGCTTGTCCGCCTGCAGCGTGATCCGCGCCGCCTCCCAGCCCTGGCCGCAGGGTTCGACATAGAAGGCCATGCCCAGCCCGACGCATTCGCCCGCCGCGCGCCGCCGCGCCAGCGCGGCGCGCCGCGCGGGCAGGTCGGCCGCGGCCAGCGTCTGGCGCAGCAGCGCGGGATAGTTGCCCGAATCCGGCGACGCACCCGCCCCGTTCGGCCGCGGCAGCTCCTCGGGCCGCAGCAGGTTGCGCCGCCGCACCTCCTCGGCCGCGATGCCCAGCCGCCGCGCGCCCTCGTCGACCAGCCGCTCGATCAGCAGCGCCGCCTCGGGCCTGCCGGCGCCGCGATAGATGCCCATCGGCGGGGTGTTGGTGGCCACGGCGCGCGATTCGACCCGGACCGCGGGCACGCGATAGGGGCCGGGCGGGATGCGCCCGGCATTCCAGGCCGGGACCAGGCCGCTGAACGGCGTCCAGTAGCCCAGCGGGAACAGGAAGCACGCCTCCAGCGCCAGGATCCGTCCCTGCGCATCGAAACCCATCCGCCCGCGCGACAGCGCCCCGCGCCCGTGGCTCGCGGACAGCAGATCCTCGCCCCGGCCGGCCACCCAGCGCACCGGCCGCCCGAGCCGCCGGGCGGCCAGCGCGATCAGCACATCCTCGGGATAGAGCGAGGCCTTCATCCCGAAGGCGCCGCCGACATCGGGGCTGATGACGCGCACCTGGCCGGGGGCGAGGCCGAGCAGCGCCGCGAGCTGCCCCCGGGCGCGGTGCGGCGACTGCTGCCCGCTGAACAGCGTCAGCACCCCGGCGCGCCATTCGGCAAGGCTTGCCCGGCATTCCAGCGGCGCCGGGGCAAGCCGGGGATGGCGCAGCGCCAGCTCGACCACCACGGGCGCGGCGGCCAGCGCGGCATCGACATCGCCCTGCGCCCAGCGCATCGCCCCGGCCAGATTGCCCGGCCGGGCCGGATCGACCGGCGGACCGGCCTCGGCCGTCTCGGGGTCGAGCACCGGCGGCTCCGCCTCGACCTCCAGCGCGATCGCCTCGACCCCGTCGCGCGCCGCCTCGATGCTGTCGGCCACCACCAGCGCCACCGGCTGGCCCAGCGCGCGCAGATCGCCATCGGCAAGCCAGGGGGCGCGCGGTGCGGCCTCGGCGGGCATCATCGGGTTGACGGGAAGCGGCGGCTGGCGGTCGAGATCGGCGGCGGTCAGCACCAGCCGCACCCCGGCCAGCGCCCGCGCCGGGGCCGCGTCCAGCGCCGCGATCCGCCCCCGTGCCACCGGGCTGCGCAGGAAGGCGGCGAACAGGCAGCCTTCGGGGCGGATGTCGCCCACATGGCGGGCGCGGCCGGTCAGCGCGCGCGGATCCTCGCGCCGCGGCAGTGGCCGCCCCAGCGGATCGGCCGCCGCGCCCCGGTCGCGATTCCGGGCGATCCCCATCCCTGTGTTGTCCGCGCATCCCATGCCGTGCCGAGTCTAG
The DNA here is from genome assembly GCA_003697125.1 of Alphaproteobacteria bacterium. Taxonomy (GTDB): domain Bacteria; phylum Pseudomonadota; class Alphaproteobacteria; order Rhodobacterales; family Rhodobacteraceae; genus J013. The sequence goes on along the minus strand of RFGB01000099.1, from coordinate 6,202 downwards.
CCGCCGTGGCGCGCAGGAAGAAATGAATAGCTGGCAATCAGGTATTCCTGTCAGGAATATCAGGCGGCGGGCCGGCGCGGCCAACCGCCTCCAGCGCCCGCAACAGCGCCTCGGCGGGGGGCGACAGCGGGCTGTCGCGGCGCAGCGTCACCCCCACCGGGCCGAGGATCTGCGGCAGGCGCAGCGGCAGCGCCACCAGATGGCCCGCCCGCAGATCGTCCGCCGCCACCCCGCGCGGCCAGGCGCCGAGGAGATCCGTCTCGCGCAGCAGCAGCCGGTTGGTGGGCAGCGAGACCGATTCGACCGCGCAGCGCGGCGGGTCCAGCCCGGCATCGAAGAACGCCTTCTCCAGCTGCCGGCGCAGGGTCGTCTCCACCGGCGGCAGGATCCAGTCCGCCGCGGCCAGATCCGCCAGCCCCAGCCGGCCGCGCCCGGCCAGCGGATGGCCCGGCCGGGCGAGGATGACGATCTCCTCCTCGAACAGCGGCAGCTGGATCACGCCGCTGCGGTGGCGGAACTCGCTGAGACGCCCGACCACCATGTCCAGCGCGCCCCGCGCCAGCATCGGCTGAAGGCGGTCATTCGCGCCCTCGACCACCTCGACGATCACCTTGGGCCGCTCGGCGCGCAGCCGGGCGATCGCCCGGGGCAGCAGCCAGGCTGAGGCCGCCAGCAGCGTGCCCACCATCACCCGCCCGCCCGCGCCCGAGGCGAGGTCGTCCAGCGCCTCGCCGGCATGGGCCAGCTGCGCCAGCGCCGCCTGGACATGACGCAGCAGCGTCTCGCCATGCAGGGTGGGCCTGACCCCGCGATTGCCCCGCTCGAAAAGCCGCACGCCCAGATCATCCTCCAGGTCGCGGATCGCCTTGGTCACCGCGGGCTGCGACAGGCCGACCTGCTCGCCCGCCCGGCGCATGCTGCCCGCCTCGGCGACGGCGACCAGAAGATGCAGCTGGCGGATCGAGGCGCGGTTGAGACGGATCAGCGCACGGGTCATGGCGCGCAGGATAGGGCCGCCGCGCCCCCCGCGCCAGCCGCCGCGCGGGATGCGGGCGGCTTGCACCCCGCGCCGCGATGCTGAAGGATGCCGGCCTGATCCGGCCTTGACTCCGCCCCGGGGCGGGCAGCCCCGCGCGGCGGGCGCGCGCCGGAGGGAGACGGCATGACCACGCCCAGCATCGATCCGATCCATGCCGCGGCATTTCCGCTACCTCCTCCGGGGGGCATGCGGCGATGAGGCTCGCGCGCTGGTTCGAGTCCCGCTTCGATCCGCTGGCCGAGGCCGACGGGCCGCCGCCGCGCCGGCTCCTGCCCTTCCTGCGCTGGGCGATGGCCGGGGCCTGGCCCACCATCGGGCTGCTGGCGCTGGTGACGCTGCTCTCGGGCCTGACCGAGGTGGTCGGGGCGCTGATCCTGGGGCGGGTGATCGACCGCGCCGCGGCCGCCCCGGCCGACTTCTTCGCCGCCAACGCGCTGCTGCTGCTGGCCGCCGCCGGCTTCTTCCTGCTCGTGCGCCCGGTGCTGGTGTCCACGGGCGCGGCGCTGACCGGGCTTGCGGTGACGCCCGGCCTGATGCCGATGGTGCTGCTGAGGCTGCACCGCCATCTGCTGGGCCAGTCGGTCGGCTTCTTCGATGACGATTTTGCCGGGCGGCTGAGCCAGAAGCAGATGCAGACCGCCTCGGCGCTGGCCGCGGTGACGGTCGAGATCTGCAACGCCCTGATCTTCGGGCTGGCGGCGGCGCTGGGCGCGGTGCTGATGCTGGGGGGCGTGGGGCTGTGGCTGGCCGCGGCGCTGGCGGGCTGGATCGCGGGCTATGCGCTGCTGATCGGCTATTTCATTCCCCGCATCCGCGCCCGCGCCCGGGCCCGGGCGGCGGGACGGGCGGCGCTGACCGGGCGGATCGTCGACACCCTGTCGAACATCGCGACGGTCAAGCTCTTCGCCCATACCGCGCGCGAGGAGGCCGAGGCGCGCCGGGCGGTGATGCGCTTTCGCGAGGCGGCGCTGGGCTTCGGGCGGATGGCGGCCGCCTTCCGGCTGTGCCTGATGCTGCTGGCGGGCACGCTGCCGGTGCTGCTTGTCGGCATCGCGCTGTGGCTGTGGAGCCGTGGCGCCGCCAGCCCCGGCGACATCGCGGTGGCGGGGCTTGTCTCGACCCGGCTGGCGCAGATGTCGGGATGGCTGTCGATGACGGCGATGGAGGTGTTCTCGAACATCGGCGAGGTCGAGGACGGCATCCGCACCCTGACCGAACCGCACCGCATCACCGACCGGCCCGGCGCGCGCGATCCCGGGCGGGTGCGGGGCGCGGTGGCCTTCGAGTCGGTGACCTTCCGCTATGGCCGCCGCAGCGGCGGCGGGCTGGTGGATTTCTCGCTGTCGATCGCGCCGGGCGAGAAGGTGGCGCTGGTGGGCCGGTCGGGCGCGGGCAAGTCCACCGCGCTGGCGCTGCTGCTGCGCATGCATGACCCCGACAGCGGGCGGATCACGCTGGACGGCACCGACATCCGCGACCTGACCCAGGACGGGCTGCGCCGGCAGATCGCCATGGTCCGTCAGGACAGCGCGATGTTCAACCGCTCCGCGCTCGACAACATCCTCTACGGCAATCCGGAAGCGGGTGCCGAGGCGGCGATCCGGGCGGCGCGTCTGGCCGAGGCGCATGACTTCATCCTGACCCTGCGCGACCGCGAGGGGCGCGAGGGCTACGCCGCCCATCTGGGCGAGCGCGGCGTGCGGCTGTCGGGCGGCCAGCGCCAGCGGATCGCCCTGGCCCGGGCGATCCTGAAGGATGCCCCGATCCTCGCGCTCGACGAGGCGACCTCCGCCCTCGATTCGGAAACCGAGGCGGCGGTGCAGCGCGCCCTTGCCACGCTGATGCGCGGGCGCACCGTGATCGCCATCGCGCACCGCCTGTCGACCATCGCCAACATGGACCGCATCGTGGTGATCGAGAACGGCCGCGTCGCCGAACAGGGCAGCCATGCCGAGCTCATGGCCGCAGGCGGCCTCTATGCCGCCTACTGGAAGCGCCAGTCCGGCGGCTTCATCGGCACCGTGGCCAGCCGCGCCGCGGAATAGCCCCGCGGCGGGGCTTTCCCGCGCGCAGGGCGGCGGCTATCCTTCCGCCCACCGCCAGGATGCGCCCCATGCCCGGCCCGGACGTCCCCGCCCTGTGCCTCGACTGCGCCGCGGATGCGCCGGCCGCCCGCTGCCCGGCCTGCGGATCGCCCCGCATCGCCCGCCATCCCGAACTGCACCGGCTTGCCATCGCCCATCTGGACTGCGACGCCTTCTATGCCGCGGTGGAAAAGCGCGAGAACCCCGCCCTGCGCGACCGGCCGGTGATCGTGGGCGGCGGCAGGCGGGGCGTGGTCTCCACCGCCTGCTACCTCGCCCGGATCCGCGGGGTGCGCTCGGCCATGCCGATGTTCCGCGCCCTGGCGCTGTGCCCCGAGGCGGTGGTGATCCGCCCGCGGATGCAGCTCTATGCCGGGGTGAGCCGCGCGATCCGCGCCATGATGGAGGAGCTCACCCCGCTCGTCGAGCCGCTCTCGCTCGACGAGGCCTTCCTCGACCTCTCGGGCACGGCAAGGCTGCACCGCGCCAGCCCGGCGCGCATGCTGGTCCGGCTGGCCCGGCGCATCGAGCGGGAGACCGGCGTCACCGTCTCGATCGGGCTGTCCCACAACATGTTCCTGGCCAAGCTCGCCTCCGAGCTGGACAAGCCGCGCGGCTTCGCGGTGATCGGGCGCGCCGAGACGCTGGACCGGCTGGCCCCGATGCCGGTCAGCGCCATCTGGGGCGTCGGGCCCGGCCTTGCCGCGGCGCTGGAACGCGACGGCCTGAGGCGGATCGCCGATCTGCGCGCCCGGGGCGAGACGGCATTGCGCGCGCGCCTCGGCGCGCGGACCGGCACCCGGCTGTGGGAACTGGCCCATGGCCGCGACCCGCGCCGTGTCGGCCGCGATGCGCCGCCGCAGGCGATCTCGCACGAGATCACCTTCGAGACCGACCTCGCCGATGCCGGGCTTCTCGACGGTCACCTGTGGCGCCTGGCCGAGAAGCTGGCCGATCGCGCCAAGGCCCGTGGCCTGGGCGGGCGGGTGGTCACGCTGAAGCTGCGCCGCGCCGATTTCCGCCTGCTGACCCGCCGCGTCACCCTGGATGATGCCACCCAGCTTGCCGGGCGCATCCACCGCGCGGCGTCGGCACTGCTGTCGCGCGAGATGGCCCAGCGCCCGTTCCGGCTGATCGGGGTCGGGCTTTCGGGGCTGGTGCCCGAGGGCGAGGCCGACCGCGGGCTTGACCTGCTGCACCCCGAGGAGGCCCGCCGCGCCGCGGCCGAACGCGCCGCCGACCGGATCCGCGCGCGCTTCGGCGCGGGGGCGATCATCATCGGCCGGGCGCTGCGCTGAGCGGGCAGCCGCGCACCCATGCGCGAAGCGCGATGCTGGGCGGTCCGGGGGACGGGCCCGAAAAACCTTGCGCCGCAGCATTGACTTTGCTGCGGCGCAATGCACTCTGGTCCTCGTGGTGCTTGTGCACCTGCCCGTGCTCGGGCGTTTCCTCCCTGGACCGGGGCCCGTCGGCGACGTGCTCCCATTGCGGCCGTGTCCCGGCCGATGGCGGCATCATGCCACCGGTCTGCCCCGCATTTCAAGACCGATTCGGGCCGATTCGCCGCCTGCCGCACCGCACAACGCCTTGTTGCGCCCCGCGAAACCCGCCGATGGGGCGCCGAGGCCCCGGTTCCACTTGGGAAAAGCCGTCGGCCCGGCCTCCCCCCGTCTCCGGAAATTTCGCGACGCAGCATTGACAATGCTGCGGCGCAATGCAAACTGGTCCCTGCCCGTGTTCGGGCGTTTCCTCCCTAGACTGGGGCCGCGTCGATGGCGCGGCCCATTTTTTGCCGCTACTCCGCGGCCAGGCGGCTGGGCGCGCGGCCGATCCGGGCCAGCCCGGCCACCACCGCCGCGATGCGCCGCCGCGTCACCTCGAAGCCGGCGCCGCGCTCGATGCGCGCCTCGTCGAGATACAGCCCGCGATCGATCTCGATCTGCACCGCGTGCCAGCCGGCGGCGGGGCGGCCGAATCGCTGGGTGATGTAGCCCCCGGCGAAGGGCGCGTTGCGCGCGACGATGAAGCCCGCCTCCTCGAAGGCGCGTTGCACGGCATCCGTCACCCATGCCGCTGCCGAGGCGCCATGCCGGTCGCCCAGCACGATGTCGGCGCTGTTGCGCCCGCCGGGCAGGGCCGCGCGCGCCGCGTCGGAGGGCATCGAATGGCAATCGAACAGCACCGCCAGCCCGTGCCGGTCGCGGGCATCGCCCAGAAGCCGTTCCAGCGCGGCGTGATAGGGGGCGTGGAAGCACGCGATGCGCCGCCGCGCCTCGGCAGCATCGATCCGGCCGGGATAGATCGCCATCCCCTCGGCCACCACCCGCGGCACCACCCCCAGACCCGCGGCGACGCGCGGATTGGGGGCGGGGTCGGCCACCCCCTCGATCAGCTTCGGGTCCAGCTCCCCCGGCGCCCGGTTCAGGTCCACATAGGCCCGCGGCATGATCGCCGCGATCAGCGGCGCGCCGTGATCGGGGGCGTCGGCGAACAGCTCGTCGACGAAGGCGTCCTCGGACAGCCGCAGCTGCAGCCGGTTCAGCCGCGTCTGCCGCAGGAGCTCCGGCGGATAGTCGCGCCCGCTGTGGGGCGAGGAGAACACCGCGCAGCCGCCCGCCCCCGCGGGGGGCATCAGCAGCCGGTAGGCCGAGCAAGCATCCCGCACCGTGGCCTGTCCCTTGCCGTTTGCCGATCGCGCGCCACCATGCCACATCGCCCGGCGGTGGCGAAAGCCCTTGAACGGCCCCGCGCGCTTGGCTATAGGCCACGGGACAGACCGGCGGGCGCAACCCGCCGGGCCGGGTTTCCGGGCGTGTAGCTCAGTGGGAGAGCACTACGTTGACATCGTAGGGGTCGCTGGTTCAATCCCAGCCACGCCCACCATTTCCGGGAAGCAGCCGCTTCCCCTGTCGGCAGGGCCGTTCCCGGGGCGGCCGGAGGAGAGAGAGGAAGAGAGATGAAGGTCCGGAACTCGCTCCGCTCGCTGAAGGACCGGCATCGCGACTGCCGCGTCGTGCGCCGCAAGGGGCGGATCTACATCGTCAACAAGACCCAGCGTCGCTACAAGGCCCGTCAGGGC
>RFGB01000098.1 GCA_003697125.1 Alphaproteobacteria bacterium | reverse complement strand
CGGGTCCACGACCGGCGCGCCGGCATCCGTCCGGCAATCCGCGGAAGTCCCGCGACACCTTCAACCCGTGGGCAGGGGTTCCCACGGGCGCTTGCGGGACGCATGATTGCCGCTGGGCTCTGTCCCGAGGGATCTTGCGGGCGAGGGATGGTGCGGTGAGAGAGATCGGCGGCCTGTTGCTGATGGTCGGGCTCGCCTTCGTCGCCACGGATGCTTGTCACGACCTCGGCTGGGCGCTGCTGGCCGCCAGCGTTCCGTTCGGCCTCGCATGGTTCCTGCATCGCTTCCTGGCCGACCGGCCCGACAGCCGCGCGGCCCTCGCCGCCTGGGTGGTGGGATACCGGCTGGAGGACGTGGACGGCGCGCCCCGGTCGACCCGGCGGCGGATCGCGCGTTACGAGGCGGCGCTGGCCGGGGTTCTCGACTGGCTGGATGCGCGGCTGTCCGGACCCGAGCTTGAGCGCGCCGGGAAGGAAAGCGGCACGGTCGCCTTCAGCCGCGGCCTGCCGGACCACTGCCTGATCCTTGCGCTGGTCTATCCCTTTGGAGCACTTCTGCTGCAATGGGCGGCGGGGTATGAGGGGCGGCTTGGCGCGCTGACCGTCCTGCCCGCCGCCGAGCCCCTGACCCGGGCCGCGACGATCGGCGCCCTGGGGCTTTCAGGGTTTCTTTACGTTCGGCATCAACGATCAGGACCCGGGTGGCGCCTGCTGCCGTTGTTTATCCTCGCCACCGGGATCTTGGGCGGCTGGTTCTGGCTGTTTGGCCGGGAGCTTGGCCCAATCGTGTTCGCAGCCGCAGGCGCAGTCGCAGTCGCAGTCGCGGCCGCAGTCGACCGGCTGGACCGTCGACGCGGGCCGCGCCCCGCCCACATGCTGGCGCTTGTGCTGGCCCTGCTGGCGGGGGTTTCCATCGCCATCCCCCTGCTGCCGATAGCCAGGTCCGAAGGCCGCGCCCTGGCCATGCAGACGGTTCTGCTGTTCCTGGCCCTGCTGTCGCTTACCAACGCGCTGGCCGACTTCGCCAGCATCGGCGTCACGCGGCTTTTCCTGCGCCGGGGCCTGCATGGGCGGCGGATCGGGTTCCCGCTGGCCCTCGCCGATCTGGCGGTGGCGATCGCGATCTTTGCCACCCTCGGCTGCGGGCTGATCGCCTTCGTCCATCTGGTGCGGTTCCGGGACGGATTGGCGCTGATCGACCTTTCCGCCCTGTTCGCGGATCTGCGGGCGAACCCCGGCGACTACTGGTGGCTGGCCTTCATGCTGCTGTCCACGCTGCTGCCGACGCTGATCCACCTGACCATCGCGGTATCGAGCGTGTTCCTTGGCGCGCTGCGCAGCGGGGCGCTGGCCGAAATGATCGCCTGCGAGCGGCAGGCCTTCCTGTGCCGGGCCGAATGCGGCGCCTTCTTCCTGATCCTCACGCTCGCCGCGTCGGCCGCGCTGGCGGGTGCGGCGGTCCATGCGCTGATCTGGGGCGTGGCGGCATGGCTGGTCTCCGACGCGGGTCCGGGGCCGCTGGGCACGGTCGCCGGCGCGATCCTCGACGGGTTCGAGGCGTTCCACCTGTGGCTGCTCGGGGCTGCCCCCCGGTGAGCGAAGTGCCCTGCAAGCCGGGGCCGGGCGCGGACCGAAGCCATGGGGGCCGCGCTGGTCCCGCCACGGGCGCGACGGTGCCGGGGCGGGCGGGGCTTCGGTCCGCGCCCGCGCGCGCGCGGCCTCAGCGCGGTTGCCGCCGAACAGGTTGATCGCTGCACGCCGCGCCCGCGCGCGCGGCCTCAGCCCCAGCGGTGACCCTCCCATTCGACCGGGTCCCCGGCCAGCCAGGCCGCGCCCAGCGCATAAAGCGCCGCGACCTTCGGGCCGTCGATTCCCGGCATGTCGGGCTTGACCGCATAGCCCAGCGCGGCCTGCAGATAGGCAAGATGGCGATAGCCTTCCGGAAAGCGGGCCAGGATCGCCGGGTCCAGCGTCAGCCGCGCGGTCGGGTCGACCGGGTCCATGCGGTCCTTCTCGTAGATCGGCTGGCGCAGCACCAGCCCCCAGCGCCCCGCCCGGCGTTCCCACAGGTCGAAGAACCGGCCGGTGCAGGTGACATCGACCAGCACGCCTTGCAGCCGGGCGCGCTGGCTGATGGTCATCTTGGTCTGGGTGACCGCCCGGTCGCCGGCGGTCTCGATGGTCGAGCCGCCGAGGAAGTGCAGGATCCGCACGCCCTTTTCCCAGCCGGCGCGGTTCATGGCGATGAATTCGTCGGGGCTGCCCTGCGTCCAGGTGGCCATCATCCGGCCGTCGTCGTGCCACAGGGTGCGGAACCTGTCCCACATGCCGGCGTCGCGCCAGACCACCCAGGCCTCGATCATGTCGCGCAGCGTGTCGCGGTCGCTCATGCCCGCGCTCCTGTCAGCCGGTCCAGTTCCGCGGGGTCGAACCATTGCCGCGCCTCGAGAGTCAGGAAATCGGCGAGCGGCGACAGCGCGGCGAAGCTCTCCGCATCCAGCCCCTCGACCACCAGCGGGATCTCGACCACCTCGGCCCACCATGCCGCGAAATCCCGTTCGGCCAGCCGCCCCGGGCCCAGCGCGCCCTGCATGGAGAAGGGACCCAGGGCGACATAGTCCGCCCCGGCCTCGGCCGCGGTCATGGCGGCATGGCGCGAGCTGCCGCAGAAGGCGCCGAGGATCTGCCCCGCGCCGATCTCGCGCCGCGCCTCGCGCAGGAAGCGCGGGGCCAGCAGATGCGCCCCGTCCAGCCCCAGCGGCGCGACCAGGCGGAAATGGTCCTCGATCACCAGCGCCACGTCATGCCCGTGGCACAGCGGGCGCAGCCATGCCGCCGCGGCGCGGATCGCGGCCTCGTCCATTCCGGCGGTGGCCAGCCGCACGCAGGCCACCGGCAGCGGCGCGGCCTCGAGCAGCGCGGCAAGCCGCGGCGCCACCCGCGCGGATTCCGGGGCGGGCGGGGTGACGAGGCACAGCTGCGGTGCGGGCTCAGCGTTCATCGCCGCGCCCTCCGCTGGCGTCCGGGTCGGGGCCGGGGGCGAGGTCGGGCGCCCAGCCCGGCGGCGCCAGGGTGAAGCCCGCGAAGCTGAAACCCGGGGCGACGATGCAGGAGACGAGCGCCCAGCCCCCCAGCGGCCGGGCGGCCTGCCAGACATCGGGGGGCACGATCCCCTGAAGCCGCTGCCCCGCGGCCAGGTCGGGGCCGAGCGTCACGCGGCGCCTGCCGATGGCCAGTTCCACCGGCGCGCCCAGCTGCCACAGCCACAGCTCGGTCGCATCCACCCTGTGCCAGTGGGAATGCTGATGCGCCTCCAGCAGGAAATGGATCGCCGTGCCCACCGCCCGCCCGTCCGGGCCCGGCGGGCCGCGCCAGGTCTCGGCATACCAGCCCCCTTCGGGATGGGGCGAAAGCCCCAGCCGCGCGATGATCTGCTCAGCCTCCATCCGCCGCCATCCCCTTCGCCCGCCGACGCGACCGGCGCCGCGCTTGCGGCCCGGCACCGGTCTGTGCATATCCTGCCACGCCAGCAAGCGGGAGCCCCATGCAGATCATTTCCACCACCGATGCGCTTGCACGCTTCTGTTCCGAATGCGCCGCCTTCCCCTATGTGACCATAGATACCGAGTTCCTGCGCGAGCGGACATATTACGCCCAGCTCTGCCTCGTCCAGGTGGCCCGTCCCGGCGACACGCCCGAGGCGGCGGCGATCATCGACACCCTGGCCGAGGGGCTGGACCTGGCGCCGCTGCTGAAGCTTCTGGCCGACGAGCGGGTGGTGAAGGTGTTCCATGCCGCAAGGCAGGATCTGGAGATCTTCTGGCAGCGCTTTGCCACCATGCCCAGGCCCATATTCGACACCCAGCTTGCCGCGATGGTCTGCGGGCTGGGCGACCAGGCCAGCTATGAATCCCTGGTCCGCCGGGTGGCGAAGGCCGATCTGGACAAGTCGGCCCGCTTCACCGACTGGTCGGTCCGGCCGCTCAGCGAGAAGCAGCTCGCCTACGCGCTGGCCGACGTGACCCATCTCAGGGTGATCTACGAGAAGCTCGCGGCCCGGCTGGAGGCGTCGGGGCGCGCGGCATGGCTGGCCGAGGAGATGGCGGTGCTGACCGATCCGGCCACCTACGAGAACGACCCCGAGGAGGCGTGGCGGCGGCTCAAGACCCGCTCCTCCTCGCCGAAGTTCCTGGCCGTGGTGCGGGCGCTGGCGGCATGGCGCGAACGCACCGCCCAGGCGCGCGACCTGCCGCGCAACCGCATCCTGAAGGATGACGCGCTGCTCGAGATCGCCTCGCTCCGGCCCACCAGCCTCGAGGAGCTCTCGCGCGCGCGGCTCCTGCAGCGCGAGGGACGCCGGCGCGAGGTGATGGAGGAGATCCTGGCCGCGGTGCGCGAGGGGCTCGACTGCCCGCCCGAGAAGCGCCCGCGCCCGGCCGAGACGCCCGACCGGCCGGCCGCCAGCCCGGCGCTGAGCGACCTGCTGCGGGTGCTGCTGAAGGCCAAGGCCGAGGCGTCGGGCGTGGCGCCGCGGCTGATCGCGTCGGCCGCCGATCTCGACCGGCTGGCCGCCGGCGAGACCGAGGGGCTGCCGATGCTGCATGGCTGGCGCGCCGAGGTGTTCGGCGAGGATGCGCGCCGGCTGTGCGCGGGCCGGATCGCGCTGGCCGCCGGCGCCAAGGGCGTGAAGCTGGTCGAGCTGGGCTGAGGCCCGCCCTCAGAACGGGCGGGCCACCACATTCGTCGCGCCGATCACCCGCACCCCGCGGGCCGCGCGCACCAGTTCCTCGGGCAGGAAGACGGCCGCGATCAGCCGCCGCGCGGCGGCATCGACGGACAGGCTCGCCTGCTCGGGCGGCCGCGCGACCATCTCCAGCTCGATCATCCCGTCGGCCGCGGGACGGCCCTCGTTCAGCAGCCGCAGCTCGGGATGGTGAAAGCCGGCAAGATCGGCAAGCCCGGTCGCGGTGGCGATGACGCCGCGATAGGCCTGACCGATTTCCAGGCTCTCGATCCGCGCCACGGGATCGACGGGGACCTCCGGCTGCGCGGCGGGCGCCTCGGCCGGGGCCGCGGAGAACGGATTGAGCCCGCGAATCTCGGTGCTGACGCTGCAACCCGGAATTGCGGCAAGAACAACCAGAAACCGTGCAAGACGACGCATCACAACCTCCGGGCAGCAGACCGCCCCACCGCAGTCTGATAGAATGTCCTGAGAATTGTAGAAAGCGTGTTGTGCCATGATTGACAAGCCCGCAACCGAATCCGCGCCCCGGCGCGTCCTGATCCTGGGCGACAGCGCGGTGGGCGCCGACCTTGCCCGCAGGCTTGCCGCCTGTCCCGAATTCATCCCCTGCCTGATGCCCACCGGCGGCGATGCCGGCGCCGGCGCCGGGGCGGCATCGCCCGCCCCTGCGGGGCCGGGGGATCTGCTCGGGCCGATCCGCGCCGCCGCGGCAATGGTGCTGGCCACCGATCCCTGGGCGGTGCGGCTGACCGCCGCCGCCGCGGACGTCGCCGCGGCGCTGGGCCGGCCCTGTCTGCGCTTGCTGGTCCCGGCATGGCGGCCGGGACCCTGCGACCGCTGGATCGCGGTGGCCGATCCCCGCCGGGCGGCGGGCGCGATCCTGCGCCATGGGCTGCGCTGCCCGCTGGTGGTGTCGGGGGCGCTGTCCGACGCCGCGCTCGCCGCCCTGCGCGGCTGCCGTCCGGTCCGGACCGGGCCGGATGCCGCCGCGGCGGCCCTGTCCGGCCATCCCGGGATCGATTCGGTGGTGATGCGCAACCAGGGTGGCAGCGGCGGGCTGGCGCTGCTGCAGGCCGCCCGGCAGCGGGCGCTGCCGGTGATCATGCTGGGTCGGCCCGAACAGCCCGTGGCGGCGGATGCCGGCTCGGCCGCCGAGGCGTTCGATCGGATCCGGGAAAAGCTTCTGCTGGAACTTCCTTCCCGAGTCGCCTAGGTATCCGGGCAGCCGCCCCGGATCAGGCCGGAGTGCCGGTGCAGGCGGGGGGCGCGGAAGGAAGGATGACGGCGCGTTTCGACGAGATCGCGGAGAATTTCGCCCTGTTCGACGACTGGGAGGAGCGCTACCGCTACCTGATCGAACTGGGGCGCGAGATGGAACCGCTGCCCGATTCGCTGCGCACCGAGGGTGCGCGGGTGCATGGCTGCGCCAGCCAGGTCTGGCTGGTGCCGCGGCTGGAGGGAACCGGCGCGGATGCCCGCATCTTCTTCGACGGCGATTCGGACGCGATGATCGTGCGCGGCCTGATCGCGGTGCTGCGCGCGCTGGTCAATGGCCGCCCGGTGCGCGAGGTCGCCACCCTGGATGCCGAGGCGGCGCTGGGGCGTCTGGGGCTGGAGGGGCATCTCTCGGCGCAGCGCTCCAACGGGCTGCGCGCGATGGTGCAGCGGATCAGGGAAATCGCGGCGACGGAGATGGCGGCATGAGCGGCCGGCCCCGTCGCGGCGCACCGGCGGACGCTGGAGGATCTGCCCGATGACCGACAGACTGACCAGGCTTCTGCACGACCGCCCCTGGCTGATGGCCGATGGCGCCACGGGCACGAACCTGTTCAATGCCGGTCTGCCCTCGGGCGAGGCGCCGGAGCTGTGGAACCTCGACGCGCCCGACCGGATTCGCGCCCTCTATCGCGGGTCGATCGAGGCGGGATCGGACCTGATCCTGACCAATTCCTTCGGCGGCACCCGCTACCGGCTGAAGCTGCACGGGCTCGAGGACCGGGTGCGCGAGGTCAACCGCCGCGCCGCCCGGCTTGCGCGCGAAGTGGCCGACGCCGCCGGCCGCCCGGTGGTGGTGGCAGGCTCGATGGGACCGACCGGCGAGCTGCTGGAACCGGTGGGCACGCTGCGCCACGCCGATGCGGTGGCGGCCTTCCGCGAACAGGCCGAGGGGCTTCTGGAAGGCGGCGCCGACGTGCTGTGGGCCGAGACGATCAGCTCGGAGGAGGAGCTGCGCGCCGCGGCCGAGGCGGCGGCGAGCCTGAACGCCCCCTTCTGCTGCACGATGAGCTTCGACACCGCCGGACGCACCATGATGGGCGTGACCTCGGCCGGCATGGCGGAACTGGTCGGCCGGCTGCCCGCGCGTCCCATCGCCTTCGGCGCCAATTGCGGCGTGGGCGCATCGGACCTGGTGCGCACCATCCTCGGCATCACCGAATCCGCCCCCGGCGCAGTGGTGATCGCCAAGGGCAACGCCGGAATCCCGCGCTATGTCCAGGGCCACATCCATTACGACGGCACGCCGGAACTGATGGCAAGCTATGCCGTGCTGGCCCGCGACGCAGGGGCGCGGATCATCGGCGGATGCTGCGGCACCACGCCCGAGCATCTGCGCGCGATGCGCCGGGCGCTGGAGACGGTGCCTCCCGGGCCGCGCCCCGGGCTCGAGGAGGTCGCCGAGAAGCTGGGCGGCTTCTCCTCGGCCAGCGACGGGCTGGGGGCCGGGGCGCCGGCGCGCCGCGAACGCCGCCGCCGCCGGGCCTGAATCCGCCCGCGGGTCGGGGAAGGCGGGCAGATGGTCGCGATCGGCAATCCATCGCGCCCGACATGGGGGAAAGACAGCGGATATCCATTTCCGGGGCAGGGGGCCGCAGCATGGCCGACGAAGAAGAGATCATCCTGAGCGAGCTCGACGATGACGAGCTTGTCCAGCAGATGCACGACGATCTCTATGACGGGCTGAAGGAGGAGATCGAGGAGGGCGTCCGCATCCTGCTGGAACGCGGGTGGGAGCCCTATCGCGTGCTGACCGAGGCGCTGGTCGCCGGCATGAAGATCGTCGGGGACGATTTCCGCGACGGGATCCTGTTCGTGCCCGAGGTGCTGCTGGCCGCCAACGCGATGAAGGCGGGCATGGCCATCCTCAAGCCGCTTCTGGCCGAGACCGGCGCCCCGCGCATGGGCAAGATGGTGATCGGCACCGTCAAGGGCGACATCCACGACATCGGCAAGAACCTCGTCGCGATGATGATGGAAGGGGCGGGGTTCGAGATCGTCGATCTCGGCATCAACAATCCGGTGGAGAACTACATCGACACCGCCGAGCGCGAGGGTGCGGACATCATCGGCATGTCGGCGCTGCTGACCACCACCATGCCCTACATGAAGGTGGTGATCGACACCATGAAGGAGCGCGGCATCCGCGACAACTACATCGTGCTGGTGGGTGGCGCGCCGCTGAACGAGGAGTTCGGCCGCGCCATCGGTGCCGATGCCTATTGCCGCGACGCGGCGGTGGCGGTCGAGACCGCCAAGGCGCTGATGCTGCGCCGCCACAACAGCATGGCGGCGGGCTGACGCGCCGGGGCGGAAGGGGCGTGGCGATGACCGGCCGGGTTCCCGGGCAGCCGCCCGATGACGAGACGCTGCTGGAGCGGGGGCTGGAGCCGCCGGGCGGCGCCGCGCCGGGGCGGCTCCTGCTGATCGCCTGCGGGGCGCTGGCGCGGGAGGTGCTGGCGCTGATCCGGCTCAATCGCTGGCGGCATGTCGAGCTCGCCTGCCTGCCCGCCCTGCTTCACAACCGGCCGGGACGCATCGCCGATGCGGTGCGCGCCCGCATCCATGCCGCCCGCGCCCAGGGCTTTGCGCGCATCGCGGTGCTGTATGCCGATTGCGGCACCGGCGGCGCGCTGGACCGGGTCTGCGCCGAGGAGGGCGTCGAACGGATTCCCGGCCCGCACTGCTATGCCTTCTTCGACGGGGTGGAGGCCTTCGCCAGCCGGGCCGAGGCGGAGATCGGCGCCTTCTACCTGACCGACTTCCTCGCCCGCCAGTTCGATGCGCTGGTCTGGCGGGGGCTGGGGCTCGACCGCCACCCCGAACTGCGCGACGCCTATTTCGGCCATTATGACCGGCTGGTCTATCTGGCCCAGACCGACGATCCGCAGCTGACCGCCGCGGCCCGGGCGGCGGCCGGGCGGCTGGGCCTGGCCTTCGAACGCCGCTTCACCGGCTATGGCGATCTGGCGCGCACGCTGGCGCGCTGGGCCGACCGGGCCGCGGGCCCGCCGGCGGGGATCAGATGAAGTCGCTGCGCGAGATGGCGTAGCGGGCCATCTTCTCGTTCAGGGTGCGCCGCGGCAGGGCCAGTTCCGCCATCACCTCGGCGATCGAGCCGCGATGCCGGCGCAACGCGTTGCGGATCAGCATCCGCTCGAAGGCCTCGACATGCTCCTTCAGGGGGCGGGGCTCGGCGGTCACCGCCTCGGCACGCGGCGGCAGCACGGGGTCGAGAAGCTCGGCGATGACGATCGGCCCGCGCTTGGCGCGCAGCACCGCGCGTTCGGCCAGGTTGCGCAGCTGGCGCACATTGCCCGGCCAGGGGAATTGCAGCAGCGCCGCGGCGTCGTCGGCGCCGAGTGCCGGGGTCGGCACGTCATGTTCGGTCGCCGCGCGCTGGGCGAACAGGTCGAACAGCGTCAGGATGTCCTCGCCGCGCGCGCGCAGCGGCGGCACGAAGATCTCGATCCCGGCAAGGCGGTAGAAGATCTCCTTGCGCAGGCGCCCCTCGGCGGTCAGCTCCTGCGGGGTGTCGGGGGTGGCGCCGATGATCCGCGGCGCCTCGGGCCCCGCACGGTCGGCCAGCACTTCGGCCAGATGCGGCTGGAGCGCGGGGGGAAGCGCGCTGACCTCGTCGAGGAAGAGGGTGCCGCCCGCCGCCTCGTCCAGCCGCGCCAGCAGCGCCGCCGGCGGGCTGTCCTCGGCCAGCGCGGCGCAGTTGATGCTGACGAACGGCCCCGCCGCGCGGGGGGAACAGCCATGCAGGACCCGGGCGATCAGCGTCTTTCCGGTGCCGGTCTCGCCATAGATCATCACATTGGCGTCGCTGGCGGCGCAGTCCAGCACATCCTCGCGCAGGCGACGGATCGCGGGGCTCTCTCCGGCGATCTGGCCGATCAGCGCCGCGGCGTCGGCCCGCTCGCGCCGCAGGTTGCGGTTCTCCAGAACCAGGCGGCGCGTCTCGGCGGCGCGGCGGACCAGATCGGTCAGCCGCTCGGGCGAGAAGGGCTTCTCGAGGAAGTCCCATGCCCCCGCGCGCATCGCCTCGACCGCCATCGGCACGTCGCCATGGCCGGTGATGAGGATCACCGGCAGTTCGCGGTCGCGCTGCATCAGCGCGGCCAGGAGCTGCAGCCCGTCCATGCCGGGCATGCGGACATCGGTCAGCACCACGCCGGGGAAGTCCGCGCCGATGGCGTCAAGCGCGGCCTGGGCGGTCTCGTGCGCGACGGGGATGAAACCCGACAGTTCCATCCACTGCGCGATCGAGCCGCGCATGTCCTCCTCGTCATCAATGATCGCGACGGGTGTCGGTGGCAGCGGCTTCATCGGTCCAGCCCGGCGGTCATTCGGCCGCCGTCTCCATGTCCTGCAGGGCCGGCAGGTGGAACTCGAAGCAGGCGCCGCCATCCTTCAGGTTCCGTGCGACCAGCCGGCCGCCGAGATCCTGCGCGATGCCGGCCGAGATGGCAAGCCCGAGCCCGAGCCCCTCGCCGGGCTTCTTGGTGGTGAAGAAGGGTTCGAAGATCGCGTCGATGTCGGGCGGCAGGCCCGGCCCGTTGTCGGTGACGCGGATCACATAGTCGCGGCCCGGGGCGATGGTCAGCGCGATCCGGCGATGGGGCTGGCTGCGGATCGCGTCGAGCGCGTTGCGCAGCAGGTTGACCAGCACCTGTTCGATGCGCAGCTGGTCGGCGCGCACCATGCAGGGGCTGCGCGGCAAATCGGTGACCAGCTCGATCGCGTGCTGGGCAAGCTGAGGCTGCATCACCGACAGCGCGCCGCGCACCGCGTCGCGCAGGTCGACGGGGCGCAGCTCCTGCCCGCCCTTGCGCGCGAAGCTCTTCAGCTGGCGCGTCAGCTGCGCCATGCGGCCGATCAGGTCGTCCATGCGCTGGATCGAGACCAGCGCCTCCTCGAGCCGCCGCCGCTCGATCAGCAGCCGGGCCCCGGCGATATAGGTGCGCATCGCGGCCAGCGGCTGGTTCAGCTCGTGGCTGACCGCGGCCGACATCTGCCCCAGCGCGGCCAGCTTCGAGGCCTGCTCCAGGCTCTGCTCGGTGCGGGCAAGGGTGCGCTCGACCCGCCGGCGCTCGTCGATCTCGGCCGACAGGCGGCGGTTCAGCTCGCGCAGCTCCTCCGATTCGCGCTGCAGGTTCAGAAGTCGCCGCCAGGCCCGCTTGGAATTGATCCAGAAGATCACCGCGGCCATCAGGGCCAGAACCATGATCTCCAGCGCCATCACCGCATTGACCTTGGCCTGCACCTCGTCCATCGGCGCGAGGTAGTTCAGCGTCCAGCCGCGGAACCCGATCGCGCGTTCGCGGCGCAGATAGGTCACGCCGTCGATGCGCAGCCGCCGGCCGGACTGGGCCTCGTCGACGGGCAGGATCTCCAGCCCCCCCAGCCGGCGCGACCGCAGCGCGGCGATGCGCGCCTCCTCCAGCAGCGGCGAGAGCAGCCGGTAGCGCCAGTCCGGGGTCGAGGACAGGATCACCACATCCTCGGAATTGGTCACGAAGACCCGCCCGCTGTCGCGCGCCCAGCCTTCCTCGATCTGGCCCAGATTCACCTCGACCGCGATCACCCCCAGAAGGCTTCCCCCCGACCGGACCGGATGGGCGAAGAAGAAGCCGCGGTCGCGCTCGGCGATGCCGGTGATGGCGAAGACGGTGCCATTGTCCCGCGCCGCGCTGCGGAAATAGATCTGGTCGGCGCGGCTGGTGCCCAGAAGGCGGCGGTCCGATGCCGCCACGATCCGCCCGTCGCGGTCCATCAGGATCAGGCTGCGCGCGCCCAGTTCGCGGTTGACGTCGATCAGCCGCGCCGAGGTCATCGCATAGCGGCCCTTGATCAGCGCGTCGATCAGCGACCTGTCGCGGGCCAGCACGGCGGGGATCAGCTGGTGGCGCTGCAGGACGTTGACCAGGCTGCCCGAATAGATCGCGGCCCGCACATTGGCGCGGTTGCGCAGGCCCTCGCTGTAGAGATTGGTCAGATAGCCATGGCTGGCCCAGATCAGCGCGACCGCAAGCGCGGCCGCGGCCAGGGCGGCAAGACGCAGGGCAAGGCGCGCGCCCCAGCGGGTTGCCGCGCCGCCGGTCCTGCCCTTCGCCGCGCCGCCATCCATGGGCGGCGAGGATAGGGCCGCGCCGCCCCCCGCTCAAGCGGGTTTGACTGGACAGCGCCGCCGGGCGGCCCTAGCCGGGGGGTATACCGAAGGGAGGCAAGACCATGCACATCATCCGGCGGCCGGACTGGCATCTGCCCGAAAGCGCGGTGACGCCCGAGCCGGTCTGGCGGGCCCGCCGGCGGCTGCTGGCGGCGGGGGCGGGGGCGCTGGCCATGGCGGCGCTGCCCGGAACGGCGGCCCGGGCGGAGGAGGGGCCGGCCCCGTTCAGCCCGCTTCCCGCGCGCAATCCCGATTTCGCCGATGCCGGGCGCGCGGTGACCGAGGAACGGCTGAACGCGAGCTACAACAACTTCTACGAATTCGGCTCGTCCAAGGCGATCTCGGGCGCGGCGCGGCGGCTGGTTACCGATCCCTGGTCGGTTCGGATCGATGGCCTGGTGGCGCGCGAGCGGACCGTGGCGCTTGAGGATCTGCTGAAGGCCATGCCGCTCGAGGAGCGGATCTACCGCCACCGCTGCGTCGAGGCCTGGTCGATGGTGGTGCCCTGGATCGGCTTTCCGCTGGCTGCGCTGGTCGCCTGGGCGGAACCGCTCTCCTCGGCGCGGTTCGTGCGCTTCGAGACCTTCCTCGACCCCGATGTCGCGCCGGGCCAGCGCCAGCACTGGTATCCCTGGCCCTATGTCGAGGGGGTGACCATCGAGGAGGCCGCCAACCCGCTGCCGCTGATGGTGGTCGGCGCCTATGGCAAGATGCTCCACAACGCGATGGGCGCCCCGCTCAGGCTGCACCTGCCGTGGAAATACGGCTTCAAGTCGATCAAGTCGATCGTGCGCGTCAGCTTCACCGACACCCGTCCGGTCGGGTTCTGGGAGGAGCTGCAGGGCAACGAATACGGCTTCTGGGCCAATGTGAACCCCGACGTGCCGCATCCGCGCTGGAGCCAGCGCACCGAGCGCGTTCTGGGCACCGACGAGGTCGTGCCCACGGTGATCTACAACGGCTACGGGCCGCAGGTGGCCCATCTCTACCGCGGCCGGGAGGAGGGGCGCGAGATCTGGTTCTGAGCCGCCCGCCTCAGGCAGCCAGCGCCGCGAACAGCGCCCGCCCGTCGGTGCCGCCCAGCGCGGGGTCGGCCGCGCGTTCGGGATGCGGCATCAGCCCCAGCACCCGGCGGTTGGCCGAAAGGATCCCGGCGATGTCGTCGCACGACCCGTTCGGATTGGCCGCCGGGCCGTCATAGCGAAGGGCGATGCGGTCCTCGCCGCGCAGCCGCGCCAGGGTCTCGGCATCGGCGACATAGTTGCCGTCATGATGGGCGACCGGCAGGGTGATTCGCTGGCCGCGCCGGTAGAGCGCGGTGAAGGGGCTGTCGTCGCTCGCCACCCGCAGCGCGACATCGCGGCAAACGAAGCGCAGCCCGGCATTGCGCATCAGCGCCCCCGGCAGAAGCCCGGCCTCGATCAGGATCTGGAAGCCGTTGCAGATGCCGATGACCGGGCCGCCGCCCAGCGCGAATGCGCGCACCGCGGCCATCACCGGCGCGCGGGCGGCGATGGCGCCGCAGCGCAGATAGTCCCCGAAGGAAAAGCCGCCCGGAATGCCCACGAGGTCGATCCCCGGCGGCAGGCCGGTGTCCTTGTGCCAGACCATGGACACCCGCGCGCCCGCCGCGCGCAGGGCGACGGCAAGGTCCCGGTCGCAGTTCGAGCCGGGAAAGACGATGACGGCGGCCTTCATCGATGTGCCTTCATGCCGAGGGGGTGGCGCTTGCGCGCCTCTGCCAGCGCCGGATCCGGGCGAAGGCGATCAGGGCGGGGACCAGCGCGGCGGCGGCCAGCCCGGCCAGGGTGGCGGGCAGCGCCCAGAGCTGTTCGAAATCGTCCTGGCGCACATCGCCCTTCGTGCCGGGGTTGAAATAGATGACGCGGCGCGTGCCGGGTGGAAAGTTCCAGTTCGGCGAGGACTGGCCGGTGCTGGCCTCGGTGGTCTCGCCGGGCGCGAACTCGTAGCGGAAGACCGGGGAATAGTCGGTGGTCGCGCCGTCAACCGGGTTCCAGCCCTCCCAGGCATACACCCGCACCACCTCGCCCGTGGTGCGGGTCCAGCTTGCGGTGATGATCAGCGACTGCCCCGCGAACAGGGCCGCGGCCAGCGCGAACAGCGCCGGGGTCAGGAACAGCAGGAACCAGACCCGCCGCGAGACCACCCGCCTGCCGTCGGGCAGGGTCGCCCACAGCGGCGCGCGCGACAGCGGCATCATGCGGTGAAGTCCGTGATCACGTCGACGCCCGGCGGGGTCGGCCCGTTCATGGCGCGAAGCGCCGCCGATGCGGCCGAGAGCGGGATCTCGCGCCCGATCAGCGGCATCAGGTCGAGCCCTGTCGTCTCGAGGAAGGCGAACAGCGAGGGATAGCGCCAGGACGGCATGCCGCGGGTGCCGTAGAGCGCGAGCTGGCCGGTATAGACCAGGTTCATCGGCAGCGTCATGTCGGCGGTGCTGCCCACCGGCATGCCCACCTGCACATGGCGCCCCAGCGGGCGCAGGCAGGCGATCGACGCCCGCGCGGTCGCCTCGATCCCCAGCGCCTCGAGCGAGACATGCGCGCCGCCGCCGGTGATGTCGCGGATCGCCTGGGCGACATCGCCCGCGCCGGCGTCCAGCGCCGCCTCGGCGCCCATCCGGCGCGCCATCTCCAGCTTCTCGGGCACGATGTCCACCGCGATCATCCGCGCGCCCATCGCATGGCCCAGCGCCACCGCCGCCATGCCGACGCCGCCGGTGCCATGCACCGCGACCCATTCGCCCGGCCGCACCTGGGCGCGCCCGGTCAGCGCATGCCAGGCGGTGGTCACGCGGCAGCCCATCCCGGCGGCCAGCGTCGGCGACATCCCCTCGGGCAGGCGGGTCAGGTTGTGTGCGAGCGGCACCGCGACATATTCCGCGAAGGCCCCCGGCTCGACGAAGCCGGGCAGGCGCTGGTCGGGGCAGACGGTCTGGTTGCCCTCGCGGCAGGACGGGCAGTTGCCGCAGGCCAGCAGGAAGGGCGCGATCACCCGGTCGCCGGGCTTCCAGCCCGAACGCGGGCCCGCCTCCTCGACGATGCCGCAATATTCGTGGCCCGGGATCTGCCCGGGCCTGACCCGCGGATGCTCGCCCCGCCAGCCATGCCAGTCGGAGCGGCAGACGCCGCAGGCCAGCACCTTCAGCACCACCCCGTCCTCGGGACAGGCGGGGCGGGGCACCTCCTCGATCGCAAGATCCTCGCCATAGGCCCGAAGAACCGCGGCGCGCATGGTCAGCCCTCCCCCCGCGTGGCGATCGCAGGGCCCGCGCTCAGTCGGGAAACTCGATCCGCCACGTCTCGATCACCGTGTTGGCCAGAAGCCGCTGGCACATCGCCTCGACCGCCGCCTGGGCCGCGGCGCGGTCCTCCTCGGCAAGGTCGATCTCGATCACCTTGCCCTGGCGCACGGCCTCGACCCCCTGAAAGCCGAGGCTGGCGAGGGCGTGGCGCACCGCCTCGCCCTGCGGATCCAGGACGCCGGGCTTGAGCATGATGGTGACGCGTGCGCGCATGCGAGCCTCCGTGCGGTTCCGTTGACTCGCCCGCCGGCGCGGTGCTGTCAAGGGTCATGCCCGCCTTGACCGCGTCCGCGGGGGGCGGCTAGGCTCGCGCCGGTTCCGGAAGCGGGGGGGCGCGGTGGCGCGGATCGAGTCGAAGCTGGCGCGGATGGGCCTGCAGCTGCCCCCGCCCCTGTCGGCGCCGGGGGGCGTGGCGCTGCCCTTTCCCTGGGTCAACCTGCGCGACGGGCGCGCCTTCGTCTCGGGCCATGGCCCGCAGGAGCCGGACGGGTCGCTGGCCGGCCCGTTCGGCAAGGTTGGCGCGGAGGTGAGCGAGGCCGAGGCCCATCTCCTGGCGCGCAAGACCGCGCTGTCGATGCTGGGCAGCTTGCGGCGCGAGCTGGGGGATCTGGACCGGATCGTCGCCTGGAACCGGGTCTTCGGCATGGTCAATGCCGCGCCGGGCTTCGACCGGATGCCCGGGGTGATCAACGGATTTTCCGAACTGATCATCGCGCTGTGGGGGGCTGAGGCCGGCCGTCACGCCCGTTCCGCCGTGGGCATGGCCAGCCTGCCCTTCGGCATCGCGGTCGAGATCGAGGCCGAGGTGACGCTGGGCTGAGCCGGTGCCGCGCCGGCTTCAGTGCACCAGCTTCGGGCCGCGGCGGTTGCCGGCCTTCTCCTCGCCCGGCATCGGCATGATGCCCAGGCGGGTGGCCACCTCGGAATAGGCATCCGACAGCGAGCCGAGCTGGCGGCGGAAGACGTCCTTGTCCAGCTTCCGCCCGGTCTTGATGTCCCACAGCCGGCAGGAATCGGGGCTGATCTCGTCGGCGACGACGATGCGGGCATAGTCGCCCTCCCAGATCCGGCCGGTCTCGATCTTGAAGTCGACCAGCCGGATCCCGACGCCCAGGAACAGGCCCGACAGGAAGTCGTTGACCCGCAGCGCCAGGGCGATGATGTCGTCGATGTCCTGCTGGCTGGCCCAGTTGAAGGCGATGATGTGCTCCTCGGTCACCAGCGGGTCGCCCAGCTTGTCGTCCTTCAGGTAGAACTCGATGATCGGACGGGGCAGCTGGGTGCCCTCCTCGATGCCGAGGCGCTGCGAGAACGACCCCGCGGCGAGATTGCGCACCACGATCTCCAGCGGGATCATCTCCACCGCGCGCACCAGCTGTTCGCGCATGTTCAGCCGGCGGATGAAATGGGTGGGCACGCCGATGGCGTTCAGCCCGCCCATGATGTGTTCCGAGATGCGGTTGTTGAGAACGCCCTTGCCCTCGATCACCTCCTTGCGCGTGCCGTTGCCCGCGGTGGTGTCGTCCTTGAAGTGCTGGATCAGCGTTCCCGGCTCCGGACCCTCGTAGAGGATCTTCGCCTTGCCCTCGTAGACCAGTCTGCGGCGGGCCATGTCGATCTCCGGAAAAGCAATGTGGGGGGTGGCCGGACGGGCACCCCGGAGACGGCACCATGTAGGCGGATTTGGCGCCGAGCACAAGCGCCCGGCCCCGCGCCCCTATACAGGGGGCGCGCGCTGGCCTATCTGGTGGGGCGAGCGCAACATGACCGGAGATGCCGATGAGCACGACCTTCGACGAGCGCGAGCGCGCCTTCGAGAACAAGTTCGCCCATGACCAGGAGATGCAGTTCAAGGCGATCGCCCGGCGCAACAAGCTTCTCGGCCTGTGGGCGGCCGGACTCCTCGGTCTGAGCGGCGAGGCGGCCAACGAATATGCGATGAGCGTCGTCCAGGCGGATTTCGAGGAGGTTGGCGAGGAGGACGTCTTCCGCAAGCTGAAGGCGGATCTGGGCGATCGCGTGTCCGAGGCGGAGATCCGCCGCCAGATGGTCGAGCTGCGCGCGGTGGCCAAGGAACAGGTGATGAACGAGGCCTGATCGCGGCGCCCGCCCCGGTGCCGGGGCGGGCCGGCGTCATTCGCCGAAGACGCGGGCGAAGATCATGTCGACATGCGCCAGATGGCGCGTCATGTCCATGCAGGCCGCGATCTCGGCGGGCGTGAGCACCGCGGCCACCGCGGGATCGGCGGCCAGTTCGGCCGCGAAGTCGCGCGGCCCCCCTTCCCACACCCGCATCGCCGCGCGCTGGACCATGGCATAGGCATCCTCGCGCGACACGCCCTTCTGTGTCAGGGCGAGAAGCACCGCCTGGGAATGGATCAGCCCGCGCAGCAGCCCCAGATTGCGGGCCATGTTGTCGGGATAGACCACCAGCCGGTCGATCACGCCGGTCAGCCGCGCCAGGGCGAAGTCCAGCGTGACGGTCGCGTCGGGGCCGATCATGCGTTCGACCGAGGAATGCGAGATGTCGCGCTCGTGCCACAGCGCCACGTTCTCCAGCGCAGGCAGCGCATAGGCGCGCACCATGCGGGCAAGCCCGGTCAGGTTCTCGCTCAGCACCGGATTGCGCTTGTGCGGCATGGCCGAGGACCCCTTCTGCCCGGGGGCGAAGTATTCCTCCGCCTCCAGGACCTCGGTGCGCTGCAGATGGCGGATCTCGACGGCGAGTCGCTCCACCGAGGAGGCCACCACCGCCAGCGCGGCGAAGAAGGCCGCGTGCCGGTCGCGGGGGATGATCTGGGTCGAGATCGGCTCGACCGCGAGGCCCAGCTTCGCGGCCACATGCGCCTCGACCCGGGGGTCGATGCTGGCATAGGTGCCCACCGGCCCCGAAATGGCGCAGGTGGCGATCTCGGCCCGGGCCGCGACCAGCCGCGCCCGCGCGCGGGCGAATTCGGCATGGGCCTGGGCGAGCTTCAGCCCGAAGGTGGTGGACTCGGCATGGATGCCGTGGCTGCGGCCGATGCAGGGGGTCAGCCGGTGTTCGAAGGCGCGCCGCTTCAGCACCGCGAGCAGCGCGTCGATGTCGGCGATCAGGATGTCGGCGGCGCGCGACAGCTGCACGGCAAGGCAGGTGTCGAGCACGTCCGACGAGGTCATGCCCTGATGGACGAATCGCGCCTCGGGGCCGACCAGCTCGGCCAGATGGGTGAGGAAGGCGATCACGTCATGGCGCGTGGTCGCCTCGATCTCCTCGATCCGGGCCACGTCGAAGACCATCTCGCGCGCCCGCCACACCGCCGCGGGAACCCCGGGCGGGATGATCCCCAGCTCGGCCATCTTGTCGGCGGCATGGGCCTCGATCTCGAACCAGATCCTGTAGCGGGTCTCGGGCGACCAGATGGCGGCCATCTCGGGGCGGGAATAGCGCGGGATCATCGGGGCCTCCTGTGCTTGCGCCGCCTGATGGACCCCCGGGGCGGGGGCGTCAAGGGCCGCCGGCGGGGATGATTGCCCGGCCGGCGCGGGGCGTGTAGCCCTTGGCCATGGACGAAGCCGCCGCGCGCTTTCTGGGCCACTGGCATGTGGACCGGCACATCATGGACTTCGACAGCGGCTGGGCCGGCCGCTTCGAGGGTCGGGCGGTGTTCTCTCCGGTGCCGGGGGGGCTTGCCTATGAGGAGCGCGGAACGCTGCGGCTGGGGGGGCTGCGATCCGAGGCGTTCCGCCGCTATCTGTGGCGCTTTCCCGCGCCGGACGAGGTGGCGGTGCATTTCGAGGACGGGCGCTTCTTCCATCGCTTCGACCCGCGCCGGCCGGAAGCGGCGGCGAGCCATTACTGCGACCCCGACCTCTACGAGGTCACCTATTTCTTTCCCGATCCCCGGCACTGGCGGACGGAATGGCGCGTGGAGGGTCCGCGCAAGGACTACCGCCTGGTGACCCATTACCTGCGGATCGGCTGAGGGGCCGACGCCCTTGCAAACCGCGCCCGGCGCGGGGAATACTCGCCGCGACCATGGACGAATGCGCAGCAGGGGGACCGAGATGGCGCAGACACGGACACTACACGAAACCCTGATCCCGGCGACCGGTGCGGCGGTCTGGGCCCGGCACGCGGCGCTGGTCGCCATCGGGGTCGCGGCGCTGGCGGCCGCCTCGAAGGTGGCGGTGCCGATGTGGCCCTCGCCCGTGCCGGTGACGCTTGGAACCTTCGCGGTGCTCAGCCTCGGCGCCGCCTACGGGCCGGGGCTCGGGCTGGTCACCATCCTCGCCTGGCTCGGGATCGGCGCGATGGGATTCGACGTCTTCGCCGGAACCGGCGGCGCGGTGAAGGGCATCGACTACATGCTGGGCGCGACCGGGGGCTATCTGCTGGGCTTCGTGCTCGCCACGGTGGCGCTGGGCGCGGCGGCGCGCGCCGGCTGGGACCGCAATGTCTGGAAGATGGCGCTGGCGATGCTGATCGGCAACGCGCTGATCTATGTCCCCGGCCTGCTGTGGCTGCACCAGCTGATCGCCGGGGGGATGTTCGATCCGGCGAAGTATGAAAGCGCCTGGTCCCAGACCCTCGCCTGGGGGCTGACCCCCTATCTGGTGGGCGATGCGCTGAAGCTGGCGCTGGCCGCACTGCTGTTCCCCGCCCTGTGGGCGCTGGTGCGCCGCGTGCGCGGCTGACGCCGGCGCCGGCGGCGGGCCGCCGGGGGGCGCGGACCCCGGCGCGCGGCGCGCGCG
>RFGB01000097.1 GCA_003697125.1 Alphaproteobacteria bacterium | reverse complement strand
GGGTGGGGGCGGGCTTCAGCAGCTGGGCCTGGAACAGCGTGTACTGGCCGAAGCGCACGCCGTGGCGGCGCAGGCTGGCCCGCGCCTCCTGATCCAGCGCCTTGACGTCGGCGGCGATCTCCTCGCGCGGGATGACGCCCATCGCCTCGACCAGACGGAAGGCGACGCCGCGGGCCAGACCCTGCAGGGTGGCGTCGTCGCGCAGCTTGATCAGCGGTTCGAAGTTCTGCGCGATGCGCCGGTTGATCCAGTGGGTCAGCCGCCGCGTGACCCGTTCGCTCACCGACGGGTCGGCATCCTCGTCCACGAAGGCGCGCACGCCCGGGCTCAGCGGATCGGCGCCGGGGACGAGGCGGCCCACCGCGGCATCGCCCCACATCAGCCCGCCCTGCTCGGTCAGGCCGATCTCGGGATCCGGGGCATTGTAGAGCCGGTCGGCGCGGCGGTTCAGTTCCGCCTGAAGCGCCTGGGCCGCGGCGTTGCGCAGGCGCCGCGCCTCCTCGCCCGCGGCATCGGGGTCCGGGCGGAACATGAACCCTTCCAGACGCCCGAGCGGATGCCCCTCCACGGTCACCGATCCGTCGGAACTCACTTCGGCCACCAGCCTCTCCCTCTGCTTCAGGCGTCGGACCAGCACGCTGGTGCGCCGGTCGACGAATCGCTGGGTGAGGCGCGCATGCAGCGCGTCCGACAGCCGGTCCTCGACGGCGCGGGTCTCCTCACGCCACAGCTCCTCATCCCCGACCCAGCCCGCGCGCTGCGCGACATAGGTCCAGGTCCGCACATAGGCGAGCCGTTTGGAAAGCGCGTCGATGTCGCCGTCGGTTCGGTCGATGCGTCGAAGCTGCCCGGCCAGCCAGTCCGAGGGTATACACCCGCGCCCGCCGGCGAGGAACCCGTAAATGCGGGCCAGCAGGGCGTGATGCTCCGCCGCGCCCACCTTGCGGAAGTCGGGGATCTGGCAGATTTCCCACAACCGGCGGATCGCCTGCGGCCCGGTCAGGGTGCGGGCGATGGTCGGGTCGGCGGACAGCGCGCGCAGCGCGGCCAGGTCGTCCGCCTCGCGGGCGCGGATCAGGTCGGGATGGTCGGGCGCGGCCTCCAGCGCCGCGATCAGGGCGGGAACCGATCCGAAGTCCAGACGGCTGTTGCGCCACACCAGGCGCGCCACCGGCGGGAAGCGGTGCTCCTCGATCGCCGCCACCGTGTCGGGGTCCAGCGGGTCCGCCTCGCCGGTGACGCCAAAGCTGCCGTCGTCGCGGTGCCGCCCCGCCCGCCCGGCGATCTGCGCCAGCTCGCTGGTCTGCAGGCGGCGGTGGCGGCGGCCGTCGAACTTGCTCAGGCCCGAGAAGGCGACATGGCGCAGGTCGAGATTGAGGCCCATGCCGATGGCGTCGGTGGCGACCATGAAATCGACATCGCCGTTCTGGTAGAGGGCGACCTGTGCGTTGCGGGTGCGGGGGCTGAGGGCGCCCATCACCACCGCGGCGCCGCCGCGCTGGCGGCGCAGGAGCTCGGCGATGGCATAGACCGCCTCGACCGAGAAGCCGACGATCGCGCTGCGTTCGGGCAGGCGCGAGAGCTTGCGCGCCCCGGCATAGCTGAGCCGCGAGAAGCGGTCGCGCCGCTCGATCCGCGCGCGGGGGATCAGCGAGGCGATGCGCGCGCGCATGGTCTCGGCGCCGAGGAACATCGTCTCGTGCTGGCCCCGCGCGTTCAGCAGCCGGTCGGTGAAGACATGCCCCCGTTCGGGATCGCCGCACAGCTGGATCTCGTCGACCGCCACGAAGTCCGCGCCCAGCCCCGGGGGCATCGCCTCGACCGTGCACACCCAGTACTGGGTGCGCGGCGGCACGATCCGCTCCTCGCCCGTCACCAGCGCCACCACCGACGGCCCGCGCAGCGCGACGATGCGGTCATACACTTCGCGCGCCAGAAGCCGCAGCGGCAGGCCGATCATGCCGGTGCGGTGGGCCAGCATCCGCTCGATCGCGTGATGGGTCTTGCCGGTGTTGGTGGGACCCAGAAGCGCGGTCACCGACGAATCCCGGGAATGGCCGGTATCGAACATTGCTGGCAGGCCGGTCCCCTGTTGGCGCGCGCCGGGCACGGAGCGGCGCGCCCTGCGGTGATAGCGTCAGATGTCGCGCCCGTCCACCATGGGCGCGAGGCGCCGCACGGCCTCGTTGACCGGTTCGCGATGCGGGTTGAGCGCGCGCGCGGCGCGGAAGGCGGCCAGCGCCTCGGCCGGACGGTCCATCTGCTCGAGGATGATGCCGAGCCCCGCCAGCGCGCCGAAATGCTGCGGATTGAGCGCCAGCGCGCGTTCGATGTCGGCCAGCGCGAGGCCGAACTCCTCCATCATGAAGAAGGCGGTGGCACGGGCGTTCCAGGCCTCGGCGAAGTCGGGGGCGTGATCGACCAGCGCGGAGAGATGGTCCACCGCGGCGCGAAGATCGCCCGCGGCCATCGCCTTGCGCCCCCGTTCGAGCAGCAGGTCCGCGGTGGGCGAGCCCGAGCGCGACCACAGCGCGATGATCCGCTCCTCGATCGCCGCGGGCGCCTCGGCATCGGGGTCGGCCAGCGCCGACATCAGCAGCGCCAGCTCCTCGGATGCCTCCGGCCGCGGCGCGACCGCCGGGGTTCGGGACGGCTGCGCCGGTTCGGCGCCCGCCGCCATGCCCCCCGCCGCCAGCGCCGCGACAAGGGCTGACGCCGCGGCACCCCATGCGGTGATCTTCCGTCCCGCGCTCATGAGCATTAGGTTAGCATGCCGCGCGCGAAAATCGAGAGGCGCCCGGCGAGACGCGGCAAAACTTCAGGAGTGGACGGATGAGCGACGTGATCGACAAGGCGGTGGCCGCCCTGCGCGAGAAGCTGGCCGGCGAGACGCTGCCCGGCAGCGCCCTTTTCCGCATCGGCGAGGAGGGCTGCGTGCGCGTGAACAGCGACGGCGTCCATGCCGGCGAGGGCGAGGCGGATGTGACGCTGACCGCCGATGCCGAGACCTTCCGCGGCATCCTGTCGGGCGAGGTGAACCCGACCACCGCCTACATGACCGGGCGGCTGAAGCTGGAAGGCGACATGGGCGTGGCGATGAAGCTTGCCGGCCTGCTTGCCTGAACCGGCGCCGTTCCACGCCGCGGTCGCGGACGCGCCCGAAGGGGTGTCGGCGGTCTGGCTGCGCGCCGCCGACGGGCGCCGGATCCGTCTCGCCCTGACCCCGCCCGGGCCGCGCGGGCTGGCGCTGATCCTGCCGGGGCGGACGGAATATGCCGAGAAATACGGCCCCGTCATGGGGCAGCTGATGGCGCTGGGGCTGGGCAGCGGGGTGAT
>RFGB01000096.1 GCA_003697125.1 Alphaproteobacteria bacterium | reverse complement strand
GGGTGGGGGCGGGTTCGGGCTTTCTCCTCGGCCGGCGGCTCGCCGGAAACTGACTGCAACCGAAAAGGCAACCAACAGGGATCGCACCATGAAGATCACACGCCGCAGCCTGCTCCGGACATCCTCGGCCGGCCTCGCGCTCTCGGCCCTCGGCCTGCCGGTGGCGGGCCCAGCCCGCGCCCAGGCGATCGACGAGCTGGTGATCGCCTACAACGTCAACCTGCCCAGCTGGGATCCCACGGTGGGCCCCTCGGCGGTCAATCCGACGATTCAGGCGATCTATCAGTCGGTCTTCGACATGTTCATCCACCAGAAGCCCGATCTGAGCCCCGCGCCGGGGCTGCTGACCGGCTGGGGCTGGAACGATGACCGCAGCCAGGTCTGGATGGATGTGCGCGAGGGCGTCACCTGGCATGACGGCAGCCCGTTCACCGCCGATGACGTCGCCTGGTCGCTGGAACGCGCCGGCAAGCCCGAGACCGGCAACCCGATCCAGTTCATCTGGTCCACGATCGGCAATTTCCGCGTCCAGGGCAACCGCGTCACCGCCGACGTGCTGCGCTTCGAGCCGACGATCTTCAAGTGGATGTATTTCCTGACCGGCTATGTGCTGCCGCGCGCCTATTACGAGAAGGTGGGCCCGGAGGGATTCGAGGCGCGCCCGATCGGCACCGGGCCCTACATGGTCGAGGCCTTCGAGCGCAATGCCTTCGTGCGGCTGAAGGCCAACCGCGCCTATTGGGGCGGCGCGCCGGCATTCGAGCGGGTGACAATCCGCTTCGTCACCGATGCCGCCAGCCGCGTGGCCGAGGTGGAATCGGGCAACGCCCATATCACGCTGGAAATTCCCTACGAGGAATTCGACCGGCTGAAGGAAAAGCCCGGGCTGGGCGGCGTGGCGCATCCGATCTCGGATATCGGGATGATCTTCCTCAACGACATCCCGCCGATGCTCGATCCCAATGTGCGCAAGGCCGCCGCCCACGCCATCGACAAGCAGCTGATCATAGACCGGCTGCTGCGCGGCTATGGCGTGGCGATCGACACGCTGCAGACGCCGCAATACATCGCCTATGACCCCACCATCAAGGTGCCCTACGACCCGGATCTGGCCCGCCGGCTGCTGGCCGATTCGGGCTACGGCCCCGACAATCCGGTGCGCTTCAAGATCCAGACCACCCGCGGCTTCAAGCCCAAGGATTACGAGATGATCCAAGCGATCGTCGGGCTGTGGCGCCGGGTGGGGATCGAGGCCGAGATCGAGGTCTACGAGGTTGCCAAGCATTACGAGCTGCGCGCGGCCGACCAGCTGGCCCCCGCGGCGTTCTACAACTGGGGCAATGCGGTGGGCGATCCGACCACCTCGACCGGCTTCGCGATGTTCGGCCCCAGCCCCCATTCGGTCTGGGACGGGCAGGACCTGATCGACATGATCGCGCCGCTGTGGAGCGAGCCCGACGAGGAGAAGCGGATCAACGGCTGGAAGGCGGTCGACCGCTACATCGCCGAGAACGCGCTGGTCATCCCGCTCCTGCAGTATGTCCAGCCCATCGTGCACGCGGCCGGGGTCAGGGTGACGCCCCACAGCTCGGGCGCCCTGCTGCCGCATCTGATGACCCGCGCCTGACCCGAGGACCGCTGCCGGAACGCCGCCCGGCGTTCCGGCGCCCCCGCCCCGATGCTGCGCGCCATCCTGACCCGCCTCGCCACGACCGTCGTCACCCTGATCGGGGTGGCGGTGATCGTCTTCGTCGTCATCCGCGTGGTGCCGGGCGATCCCATCGCGATGATGCTGCCCCCCGGGGCAACCGAGGCCGACATCACCCGGCTGAGGGCGATCTACGGCCTGGACCGCCCGATCGTCGAGCAGTTCCTGATCTGGGCCGCGGGCGTGCTGGGCGGGGATTTCGGCACCTCGATCTCTCTGCGCCAGCCGGTGGCACAGCTGGTGCTGGGCCGGCTGCCGGCCACGCTGGAGCTGTCGCTCCTCGCGCTCGCGATCGCCATCGCCGCCGGCGGCGGTCTGGCGCTGGCCGGCACGCGCTGGCGCGAGACCCGGGCCGAGGCGGCGGTGGACGTGACCGGCGGCATGGCGCTGTCGATCCCCGACTTCCTGTGGGGGCTGCTGCTGATCATCCTCTTCGGGGTGATCTGGCCGGTGTTCCACATCTCGGGGCGCATCTCGCCGGCGCTGGGGCCGGAATTCGCCACCCAGTTCTACCTGTTCGAGGCGCTGGTCCGGCTGCGTTTCGACCTCGTGGCCGATCTGATGGCGCACATGCTGATGCCGGCGCTGGCGCTGGCGATACCGCTGGCGGCGATCATCTCGCAGGTGCTGAAGCAGAGCCTGAAGGAGACCATGCATCTCGACTATGTCACGCTGGCCCGCACCCAGGGCTATTCCGAGACGCATGTGATCCTGCATGAGGCGCTGCCCAACGCGGTGCTGCCGACGCTGACCCTGGTGGGGGTGCAGTTCACCTTCCTGATCGGCGGCACGGTGATCGTGGAGCGGCTTTTCGGCTATGAGGGGCTGGGCAACATGGCGATCGACGCGGTGATCAACCGCGACCTGCCGCTGATCCAGGGCATCGTGATCCTGTTCGCGGTGATGTTCACGCTGGTGAACCTGCTGGTCGACCTGACCTATGCGCTGCTGAACCCGAGGCTGCGCCATGGCTGAGCTGCCCGACATCACCGATGGGCGCGGCGCGGTCCGCCGGCGCTGGGGGATCCGGGTCTGGCTGCCGGGGGCGTGGCTGGCGCTGCTGGCGCTGGCCGCGCTGTCCGCGCCCTGGATCGCGCCCCATGATCCGCTGGCCCAGGACCTGTTCGCCGGGCGGCTGCCGCCGGCATGGGTCGAGGGCGCCGATCCCGCCTATCTCCTGGGCACCGACAATCTGGGCCGCGACGTGCTCAGCCGGCTGATCTTCGGCGCCCGCATCGCGCTGGTCGTGGCGCTGGTGGCGGGGCTGGCCACCTGCCTGATCGGCTCGGCGCTGGGCCTTCTGGCAGGCTTCTACCGCGGCTGGGTCGATCTGGTCATCTCGCGGCTGATCGACATCTGGATGTCCTTCCCCCCGGTGCTGTTCTCGATCCTGCTGATCGCGGTGCTGGGCACCGGCCTGCATTCGGTGATCCTGGCGATCATCCTGATCGACTGGACCCGCTTTGCCCGCGTGGTGCGGGCCGAGGCGATGGCACAGGGGGCGATGGACTATGTGGCCTCGGCGCAGGTGGCGGGCATGCCGCGCGGGCGGGTGCTGCTGGCCGAGATCCTGCCCAATGTGCTGCCCACCATCGGGGTGCTCCTGACGCTGGAGATGGGCATCGCGGTGATCGTCGAGGCGATCCTGTCCTTCGTCAACCTGTCGATTCCCACCGACGACCCGACCTGGGGCGGCATGATCGCCGAGGGGCGCAGCTCGATCCACCAGGCCTGGTGGGTGCTGGCCTTCCCGCTGGCGGCGCTGTTCCTGACCGTGCTTTCCTTCAGCCAGTTCGGCGAGGGGCTGAAGGACCGCCTGGATCCGGTGCTGCGATGAGCCTGCTTGCGGTGGAGGATCTGTCGGCGGCGATCCGCGGCGGGCCGCGGCTGCTGCGCGGGGTGTCGCTGTCGGTCGACAAGGGGCAGGTGCACGGGCTGGTGGGGGAATCCGGCGCGGGCAAGAGCATGATCGGCAAGGCGATCCTCGGCATCCTTCCCCGCGCGGCGGAAGTGGCGGAGGGCCAGATCCTGCTTGACGGCGAAGACCTGCTCTCCCTTCCCCC
>RFGB01000095.1 GCA_003697125.1 Alphaproteobacteria bacterium | reverse complement strand
GGGGGGGGGGGGGGGGCGGGGGGGGGGGGGGGGGGGGGGGGGGGGGGGGGGGGATGGCGGCCCCGGATGGATTCGAACCATCGACCTGCCGCTTAGGAGGCGGCCGCTCTATCCCCTGAGCTACGGGGCCCGCCGGTTCCTAGTGCCAGCCCCGGGCGCCGGGCGCAAGTGGCCGGCGCGGCGGTCACGGCCGCGTGCGGCCGGGGGCGGGCATGCTGGCAACCCCGGGCGCTTCGTGAGATAAGCGGGCAGGAGCAACCGACCGGAGACACCGCGACCGATGCACCGCCGCCTGTTCATCGCCGCCGCCCTCGCGCTGCTGGCCCCAGGGGCACTGGCCCAGGGCGGCGCGGACGTCCAGCGCATCTCGACCTATCTCAACGCCCTGACCACGCTGACGGGCAGCTTCGTGCAGACCAATCCCGACGGGTCGATCAGCGAGGGGCGCTTCTACATCCGCAAGCCCGGGCTGATGCGGTTCGAATACGAGCCGCCCAATCCGGCGCTGGTGATCTCGGACGGGGTCTGGGTGGCGGTGATCGACCGGCGGTCGAACACCCCCGCGCAGCGTTACCCGCTGTCGGACACGCCGCTCGACCTGCTTCTGCGCGACCGCGTCGATCTGGCCCGCGAAGGGGCGATCCGCAAGGTCGAGAAGGGCAATGGCCAGCTGAGGGTGACGGCGGTGGACCCGGACGCGCCGCAGCGCGGATCGCTGACGCTGATCTTCTCGGACCGCCCGCTGGAGCTTCGCCAGTGGATCGTCGTCGATGACCGCGGGCAGGTGACGACGGTGCTGCTGTCGGACATGAAGCGCGACGTCACCCTCGACCGGTCGCTGTTCAGCATCGAATCGGCCGAGCTCGACCGCCGCTGAATCCGGTTCAGGCCGGGTCGAGATCGAAGCTGGCCAGCACCGGCGCATGGTCGGAAGGCTGTTCCCAGCCGCGCGCCTCGCGCAGGATCCGCCAGCCGCGCGCGCGGCCGATCAGGTCGGGGCTGGCCCAGACATGGTCGAGCCGCCGGCCGCGATCCGATGCGTCCCAGTCGCGCGCGCGGTAGGACCACCAGGAATAGAGGCGGCCTTCCGGCTGAAGCGTCCGGATCACGTCGGCCCAGCCGCCTGCCCGTGCCACCGCGTCGAGATGCGCGACCTCGACCGGGGTGTGCGACACCACGTCGAGCAGCTGGCGGTGCGACCAGACGTCATCCTCGCGCGGGGCGATGTTCAGATCGCCCGCCAGGATCGTCGCCCGGGGCGGGGCCGCGGCGCAGCGCGCGGCCATCTCGCGCAGGAAGCGCAGCTTGTGGTCGAATTTCGGGTTCGCCTCCGGGTCGGGAATGTCGCCCCCCGCGGGGACATAGAAATTCTCGATCACGATGCCGCCGGGCAGGCGGGCGGCGACATGGCGCGCATCGCCCAGCGCGCAGAAATCGTGGTGCCCGGCATCCTCGACCGGTATCCGGGAGATGATCGCCACACCGTTATAGCCCTTCTGGGTGCGCGCCACGACCCAGCGATAGCCCAGATCGGCGAAGGCGCCGAGCGGCAGGCGCTCGGCACGGCCCTTCAGTTCCTGAAGGCACAGGATGTCGGGGCGCTCACGCTCCAGCAGCCGGCGCACCAGCCCCTCGCGCAGGCGAAGCGAATTGATGTTCCAGCTGCAGACGGTCAGGGTCATCGGTCCGGGCCTGTCGGGCTGGGCGCGGTTCTGCCTGGCGGCGCGGGCCTGGTCAAGAAGAAGCCCGGCGGCTGGGGACCGCCGGGCCTACCCTTCTGCGAGGGCTGGCCGGTTCCCGTGAAAGAGGGGGTAGGGGAACCAGCCCCACGGATCGAACCTGGGGAAGTCGTCCGTAGCCGGAAGATCGGCGCGAATCGCCCAAAAAGCAAGGTTTCCGCCGCCGCGATCGGCAAGAATCCGCCGAACCCGTGACAAGTTGATCACAGATTTCAGGGAATCAGCCGGTATCCCCCCGGTTCGGTGACCAGGATCCGGGCGTTGGAGGGGTCGGGCTCGATCTTCTGCCGCAGGCGGTAGATATGCGTCTCCAGCGTGTGGGTGGTCACGCCGGCATTGTAGCCCCAGACCTCGTGCAGCAGCACGTCGCGCCCCACCACCCGGTCGCCGGCGCGGTAGAGGAACTTCAGGATGTTGGTCTCCTTCTCGGTCAGCCGGATCTTGCGCTCCTTCTCGTCGATCAGCAGCTTCATGGCCGGACGGAAGGTGTAGGGGCCTATGGTGAAGACCGCGTCCTCGCTCTGCTCGTGCTGGCGCAGCTGGGCACGGATCCGCGCCAGCAGTACCGGGAACCGGAACGGCTTGGCGACATAGTCGTTCGCCCCCGATTCGAGGCCCAGGATCGTGTCCGCGTCCGATGCGTGGCCGGTCAGCATGATCACCGGGCAGCGGACGCCCTGCTTGCGCATGATCCGGCACAGCTCGCGGCCGTCCATGTCGGGCAGGCCGACATCGAGGATGACCAGATCGTGCGGCTCCACCTTCGCCTTCTCAAGCGCCTCGGCGGCGGTGCCCGCCTCGAAGACGTCGAAATCATCGGTCAGCACCAGCTGATCGGCCAGCGCCTCGCGCAGCTCGGCATCGTCATCGACCAGCAGGATCTTGCGCAATGCGGCCATCTCGTCTGCTCCCTCTTGCCTTCCTTCGCAGATTTGGCCCGATGCGCCCGGCCGCAAGCGGTTGCGGCGGGGCTCACGCAGCTGTGTTGTCGGGGCGGGAAATGTTTCATCGCGACGGTGGCGGGCGTATACCGGCGGCAGTCAGCGGGGGGATCGGGTCGCGATGAGTCTGTCACCCACGGCCGAGGAGCGCCTTGCGCGCGCGCGCCACGACCTTCGCCTTGGCCTGCCGGTTGCGCTGCGGGCCGGGCCGCACGGGGCGCTGGCCGCCGCGGCCGAGACGCTTGCCGCCGATCGGCTGGCCGATCTGCGCGCGCTGGGGGGCACGATCGATCTGGTGGTCACCGGCCGGCGCGCCGCCACGCTGCGGGCGCGGGCCTATGACGGTGACGTCGCGCGCATCGTCCTGCCCGATGATGCCGGCATCCGCTGGGTCCGGGCCACCGCCGACCCGTCGCGCGATCTCGACGCGCCGCTGAAGGGGCCCTATGCCACCCGGCGCGGCGGCGATTCGAGCCTGCACCGCATCGCGGTGCTGCTGGCAAAGCAGGCGCAGCTTCTGCCCGCCGCGGTGGTGGCGACCGTCGGCGGCGACATCGGCGCGCTGGCCGCCCGGCTGGGGCTGACGCTGGTCACCGGCGCCGATCTGGCGGTGGCGCGATCGGATTGCTCGGACCTGATGCCGGTCTCGGCGGCGCGGGTGCCCCTTGCGGTGTCCGAGGCGGGCCGGGTGCATGTGTTCCGCCCGCTTTCCGGCGGCGAGGAGCATTACGCGGTGGAGATCGGCACCCCGGACCGCTCGCGGCCGGTCCTGGCGCGGCTGCATTCCGCCTGCTTCACCGGCGACGTGATCGGCAGCCTGAAATGCGACTGCGGCCCGCAGCTGCGCGCGGCGCTGGCCCAGATCGCCGAGGCCGGGGCGGGAATCCTGCTCTATCTGAACCAGGAGGGGCGCGGCATCGGGCTGGCCAACAAGATGCGCGCCTATTCGCTGCAGGATCAGGGCTTTGACACGGTCGAGGCCAATCACCGGCTGGGTTTCGAGGATGACGAGCGCGACTTCCGCATCGGGGCCGAGATCCTGAAGCGGATGGGGGTCACGCGGGTGCGGCTTCTGACCAACAATCCGCGCAAGGTGGCGATGATGCAGGCCGCGGGGGTGGCGGTGAGCGAGCGGGTCGGGCTGCGCGTGGGCCGCAACCCGCACAATGCCGGCTATCTGGCGGTCAAGGCGGCGAAGAGCGGGCACGACCTGTGAGGGCGGATCTGCGCGTCGGGCGCTGGGGGGCGCGATTCCTCGGCCGCAGCCTGCCCTGCGCGACCGGCCGTGGCGGCATCGGCGCCAAGCGGCGCGAGGGCGACGGCATCACCCCCGCCGGCGTCTTCGGCATCGAATGCGTGCTGTGGCGCGCCGACCGGATCGCCCGGCCGGCCACCATCCTGCCCTGCCGTCCGATCGGGCCCGGCGAGGGGTGGTCCGACGACCCCGCCGATCCGGCCTATAACGGTCCGGTGCGGCTGCCGCACCGCTTCGGGCATGAGCGGCTGATGCGCCCCGATCCGCTCTACGACCTGGTCGCGGTGCTGGACTTCAACCGCGCGCCGACCCGCGCAGGCGCGGGCAGCGCGATCTTCCTGCATGTCTGGCGGGCGCCGCGCCACCCGACCGCAGGCTGCATCGCGCTGGACCGGGCGGATCTGATCTGGGTGCTGGCGCGCTGGACGCCGCGCAGCCGGGTGCTGGTGGCGGGCTGAGTCAGCCCGCCGCCTCGCGATCGCCGAACAGCGCCGAGCCGATCCGCACATGGGTCGCGCCCTCGGCGATGGCGGTCTCGAAATCCGCGCTCATGCCCATCGACAGGCCCGCGAGCCCGTTGCGCCGCGCGATCTGGCGCAGCAGCCGGAAATGCGGCACCGGATCCTGATCCACCGGCGGGATGCACATCAGGCCCACCACCGGCAGCTGATAGTCCCGGCGGACGGCGGCGATGAAGGCGTCGGCCGATTCGGGCAGGATACCGGCCTTCTGCGGCTCGGCGCCGGTGTTGACCTGCACGAAGAGCGGCGGGCACGCGCCCCGCGCCTGCGCCGCGTCGGCCAGCTTGCGGGCGAGACGGTCGCGGTCCAGCGTCTGGATGACGTCGAACAGCTCCAGCGCCTGGCGCACCTTGTTGGTCTGCAGCGGGCCGATCAGATGCAGCGTGATGCCGGGATAGTCCGCGCGCAGCGCCGGCCAGCGCCCCGCGGCCTCCTGCACCCGGTTCTCTCCGAACAGGCGGTGGCCCTGGTCCAGCACCGCGCGGATCCGCGCCAGCGGCTGCATCTTCGACACGGCGATCAGTTCGACCGGCCCGGCGCCGCTGCGCGCCCGGGCCGCCTCGATCCGGGAAAGGATATCGGCGAGTGACATGGGGCCATCCACCGCGATGCCGCCCGAAAGGAAAAGGGGAGCGGGCACGCGGCCCGCTCCCCTCCGCTCCGGCAGGGCCGGATCAGAAGCCCATGCGCAGATAGGCCGACACGGTGGTGTCGAAGCCGCCGGGCACATTGTCGTCATTGCCCTCATAGCCGAGGGTGGCGGTCACGCCGGGCGCCAGCGCATAGGTGACCCACACGCCCCAGTTGACGTTGT
This sequence comes from Alphaproteobacteria bacterium, assembly GCA_003697125.1. Taxonomy (GTDB): domain Bacteria; phylum Pseudomonadota; class Alphaproteobacteria; order Rhodobacterales; family Rhodobacteraceae; genus J013. The sequence goes on along the minus strand of RFGB01000095.1, from coordinate 38,410 downwards.
CGGGGCCGGCGGTGTCGAAGGCCACGCCGCCGCCGAAGGTCCAGGGCCCGGTCTCATACTTCAGGCCGACCGCCAGGGCGCCGTCATCCTCGACACCGGCATTGCCGGCCGAGTCGAAGTGCACGCCGAGCGAGAAGCCCTGATAGCCGATCTGGGCGCCGACATGCCAGGTGGTGAAGTCGTTCACCGGACGTTCGGCCCACAGATAGCCGGCGCCGATGCCGACCGAAACGCCGTTGAACTCGCCGTCCCACGACGCGCCGATCGACCAGCGCTGCTGGTTCGTGCCGAACACCAGGCCGCCATCCAGCGCGCCGTCGGCGTTCTGGTTGGGCGCCCAGTCGACCGAGGCCGAGAAGCCCGAGAAGTTCGGGGTGGTGTAGCGGATCATCGGCACGTCGCCGGCGTTCGACGAGAACAGCGTCGAATAGAAGCTGTCGAAATAGCCGGTGCGGGCGCCGGGGCCGTAGAAGATGCCGCGCTCATGATCTTCCGAGGCCGAGTCGTCGGAGCCGATCTTGATCGCGCCCCAGGAGCCCGAGACGCGGGCCCAGTTCTCGTCGATCTGGTCGGCGGTGGTGAAGGCCTCCAGCTCGACCCGGCCGTCGAAGGTCAGGCCGTTGTCCGAGGTGCCCTTCCACTGCAGGAAGATTTCACCGTCGCGCAGGACGCCCAGCTCGGGGTCGCTGCCATTGTCCTGGTAGACCAGGCCGATCATCATGTAACCACCGACCGAGCCGGTGATCCTTTCCGCCGCAAGGGTGGTCGAAGCGACGGAGGCCGCCACCAGCGCGGTCGAGGCGAAGAGCAGTTTCTTCATGGTGTCCCTCGTAGGTTTCGGGTTGCCCGGCCCGGACAGGCCCGGGTGGAACGAGGGAAAATTCCGAGAAAGCCCCTGCACGGTCAAGCGGGAAGCGATTTTGGCGGAATCTCGGCGGGAACTGTATCCGGCCTGCCACAGTGATGCCCCGCCCAAGCGCTTGTTCCGGCGGCACATCACCGCTAAGAGGGTGTGCGGAGCAACCGCAGGGGGCACGGGGCGAAGATGGAGCGGGCAGGAAGGCTCGGGCGAGCCGCATGGGCGGGCATGGTGGCGGCGCTGGCGCTGCTTGCCGCCTGCGGAGAGAACAACGCCCCCGGCGAGCGTCCGCTGACCCGGACCGAGCGCGCGGCGCGCGGGCTTGGCGACGACACGCTGGGCACCGACGCATCCACCATCGGCGACCTGTTCCGCGACAACGGCACCGACCCGGGCACCGGCCAGAACCTGCGCGTCAACAAGCATCTGTGGCGCGCCGCGCTCGATACCCTCTCCTTCCTGCCCCTCGCCTCCACCGACCCGTTCTCGGGCGTGATCGTCACCGACTGGGGCACCGCCGCCCAGGGCCCCGACGGGCCGGAGCGCTTCAAGGTCACCGTCTATATCTCCGACGCGCGCCTGACGCCGGAGACGCTGCGCGTCGCGGTGTTCCGCGAGGTGCGGGGCCGCGACGGCGGCTGGCAGTCGGCGCCGGTGGCGGCCGAGCTGCCGCGGCGGATCGAGGATGCGATCCTGACCCGGGCGCGCCAGCTGCGGATTGCCGAGCGCGAGGCGCGCGGCTGACCGGCGCGGCCGGCGTTGAAATCGGGCTGCGGCGCGGCTAGGACGGCCGTCCGGGACAGATCGGGAGCCGCAGATGGTGCGCTACAACGCGCGAGAGGTCGAACCGAAATGGCAGCGCGCCTGGGAGGAGGCGGGCCTGTTCCGCGCCCGCCGCGATCCGGCGCGGTCGAAATACTACGTGCTCGAGATGTTCCCCTACCCCTCGGGGCGCATCCACATGGGCCATGTCCGCAACTACACCATGGGCGACCTGATCGCCCGCTACAAGCGCGCGCGCGGCTTCAACGTGCTGCATCCCATGGGCTGGGACGCCTTCGGCCTGCCGGCCGAGAACGCCGCCATGGCCCAAGGCATCGATCCCAGGGTCTGGACCTACCGCAACATCGCCGACATGCGCGCCCAGATGAAGCTTCTGGGCCTGTCGCTGGACTGGTCGCGCGAACTGGCCACCTGCGACCCCGAATACTATGCCTGCCAGCAGGCGCTGTTCCTCGACTTCCTCGACAGGGGTCTCGTCTACCGCAAGGCCAGCGTCGTCAACTGGGACCCGGTCGACATGACCGTGCTGGCCAATGAACAGGTCATCGACGGCAAGGGCTGGCGGTCCGGCGCGCCGGTGGAACGGCGCGAGCTGACGCAGTGGTTCTTCCGCATCTCGGACTATGCCGAGGAGCTCCTCGCGGCGCTGGACGATCTGCCCGGCTGGCCCGAGAAGGTGCGCCTGATGCAGCGCAACTGGATCGGCCGCAGCCGGGGCCTGCAGTTCGCCTTCGCCACCCGCGGCGCGCCGGCGGGGTTCGAGACGCTGGAGGTCTACACCACCCGGCCCGACACGCTGATGGGGGCGAGCTTCGCGGCGATCTCGCCCGACCATCCGCTCGCCCGGGCGCTGGAAGCCGCCGACCCGCGCATCGCCGCCTTCTGCGCCGAATGCCGGCGCATCGGAACCTCGGAAGAGGCGCTGGAGACCGCCGAGAAGAAGGGCATCGACACCGGCATCCGCGTGGTCCATCCGCTGGACCCCGACTGGGAGCTGCCGGTCTGGATCGCCAATTTCATCCTGATGGACTACGGCACCGGGGCCATCTTCGGCTGCCCCGCCCATGACCAGCGCGACCTCGACTTCGCGCGAAAATACGGCCTGCCGGTGCGCGCCGTCTTCACCCCCCCGGGCGGCGCCGACAGGGTGGGGGCCGAGGCCTTCGTGCCGCCGAGGACCGAGACGGTGTTCTATCTGCGCCCGGTTTCGGGCGAACCCCGCGCGATGACCGGCGACGCCGCGGTCGAAGAGGCGATCGCCCTGGCCGAATCGGGCGGCTGGGGGCGCGGCGTGGTGAAATACCGCCTGCGCGACTGGGGAATCAGCCGCCAGCGCTTCTGGGGCTGCCCGATCCCGGTGGTGCATTGCGACAGCTGCGGCATCGTGCCCGAGCGGCGCGAGAACCTGCCGGTCCTGCTGCCCGAGGATGCGACCTTCGACCGGCCGGGCAACGCGCTGGACTGGCACCCGAGCTGGAAGCACTGCCCCTGCCCCGCCTGCGGCCGCCCCGCCCGGCGCGAGACCGACACCATGGACACCTTCGTCGACTCGTCGTGGTATTACGCCCGCTTCACCGCGCCCCGGGCCGGAACCCCGACGGTGGCCGAGGAGGTCGCCTACTGGATGAATGTCGACCAGTATATCGGCGGGGTGGAACATGCGATCCTGCACCTGCTCTACTCGCGCTTCTTCGCCCGGGCGATGATCGCCACCGGCCATCTGCCCGGGAAATGCGCCGAACCCTTCACCGCCCTGTTCACCCAGGGGATGGTGACGCACGAGACCTACGCCACCACCGATTCCGCCGGCCGGGTCCGCTGGCATTCCCCCGAGGAGGTGGTCCGCGGCGAAAACGGCGTCACGCTGCGCGACGGCACCCCGGTCACGGTGGGACCGTCGGTCAAGATGTCGAAGTCGAAGAAGAACGTCGTCGACCCCGCCGACATCGTCGACCAGTACGGCGCCGACACCGCGCGCTGGTTCGTCATGTCCGACAGCCCGCCCGACCGGGACGTGGAATGGACCGCCGCCGGCGCGGATGCGGCCTGGCGGCATCTGCAGCGCGTCTGGCGGCTGGCCGAGGAGGCGCGCGATGCCGGCCCCGGCGTGCCCGGTGAGGCGCCCGAGCTTGCCCGCGCGGTGCATCGGGCAATCGCCGAGGTGACCGAGGCGATCGAGGGATTCGCCTTCAACAAGGCGATCGCCGCCCTGCACAGCCTGACCAATGCGGTGGCGAAGTCGCGCGCCCCCGGTCCCGACCGCGTGGCGGCGATGAAGGTCATGGCACAGCTGATGCAGCCGATGACCCCGCATCTTGCCGAGGAGGTCTGGCATCTGCTGGGGGGGGAGGGCTTCGTGACCGACGCCCCCTGGCCCGAGGCCGACCCGGCCCTTCTCGCCGCCGAGACGATCACCCTGCCGGTCCAGATCAACGGCAAGCGCCGGGCCGAGATCAGCGTCGCGCCCGACGCCGACCGCGCCGCGATCGAGGCGGCGGTCCTGGCCGACCCGGCGGTGCGCAAATGGCTCGACGGCGGGCAGCCGAAGAAGCTGATCGTCGTGCCGGGGCGCATCGTCAATGTGGTGGTCTAGGCGGGGGGCGGTCCTGGCCGCGCTGGCCGCGGCCGGCTGCGGGTTCCGCCCGCTCCATGGCCGCGACGGCGCCGCGCGGACCCTCGCCGGCCGCATCGCCATCGGCTCGGTCAGCCGCGGCCCCCTGCCCGACCGCATGGTCTTCCATCTGCGCGACGCGCTGATCCGGCAGCTGGGCGTGGCGCATCAGCCCGCCTGGCGGCTCGATCTGGCGATCTCGCTGACCGAGAAGGGCCTCGCCATCACCCCCGACAACGCCATCACCCGCTACAGCCTGACCGCCAGCGCCGACTGGAAGCTGCACGACATCGCCTCCGGCGCGGTGATCCTGCAGGGCCGGGCCGAGAGCTACAGCGCCTATTCGGCCACCGCCACCGTCTATGCCACCCGGATCGCGGCGCGCGACGCCGAACGCCGCCTGGCCGAGGATCTTGCCCAGCGCGTCGTCACCCAGATCCTCGCCCGCGCCGATGCGCTGGCGCCATGAAGCTGCGCGCCGGGGATCTGGCCGGTTTCCTGCGCCGCAGCCCGCCCGCCGCCGGGCTGCTGATCCACGGGCCCGACCCGGTCGCGGTCGATCTGTCGCGCGACGAGGCGGTCTCGGCCCTGCTCGGCCCCGGGGCCGAGGCCGAGATGCGGCTGCAGCGCATCGATGCCGCGGCGCTGCGCGGTGACCCCGCGGCGCTGCAGGACGCGCTGCATGCCCGCGGCTTCTTCCCCGGCCCCCGGGCGGTGGTGGTCGAGGGGGCGGGCGACGGGCTGGCCGATCTGGTCGCCGCGGCGCTCGGCAACGTGACGCCGGGCGAGGACGCCTTCCTGCTGGTCACCGCCACGCGCCTCCCGGCGCGCTCGCGCCTGAGGCGGCTGTTCGAGCAGGCCCGCGACGCCGCGGCGCTGCAGCTGTTCGACGATCCGCCCGGACGGGCCGAGGTGGAGCGGATCCTCGCCGGCGCCGGCGCCAGCGCGGCCACGCGCGAGGCGGTGGAGATGCTGGCCACGCTGGCGCGCGACATCGATGCGGGAAGCCTGCGCCAGCTCTGCGCCGCGGTGGTGCTGCATGGCGGCGGCCGGGTCGGGGCCGAGGATGTCGCCGCGCTCGCCCCCCAGGCGCTGGAGGCGGGGCTCGATTCGGCGATCGCCGCCGCCGCCGAGGGGCGCGGCGCGCTGCTGGCCCGCCAGATGGCGCGGCTCGATGCCCAGGGTGTCGCGCCGACCGCGCTGTGCGTGGCGGCGGGGCGGCATTTCCGCGCGCTGCTCACCGCCGCCTGCGATCCCGGCGGGCCGGAGGCCGGGCTCGAGCGGCTGCGCCCGCCGGTCTACGGGCCGCGCCGCGCCGCGATGCTGGCCCAGATCCGGCGGCTGGGCCCGGCGGGGATCGAGGCGGCGCTGCGGCTGGTCCACGCCACCGATCTCGCCCTGCGCAGCGGCGCAGAGATCCCTGCCCGCGCGCTGGTCGGCGCCGCGCTGATGCGCATCGCCCGCACGAAACCGCCGGCGTGAACCGGCCCCGGCGGGCTTGCCCTTCGCCCGATCCTGACCGAAAGTCGGCCCTCGCGGGCGGGCCGCCGCCCGCGGGGGAAAGGACCAGGGCCGAGGGGGAAACGGGCATGGGCGAACGCTACACGGTCATCGGGCATCCCAATTCCCGGGCGATGCGGATCATCTGGATGCTCGAGGAACTCGGGCTCGATTACGACATCCAGCCCGAGCAGCCGCGTTCCGAGGCGGTGCGCAGGCTGAACCCCTCGGGCAAGATCCCGCTGCTGAAGGTCAATGATGACGTGCTGATCGATTCGGTCGCGGTCGTCACCTATCTGGCCGACAGGCACAACTGCCTTACCATGAAGGCCGGGACGATCCCCCGCGCGATCCAGGACAGCTTCACCCAGTTCTGCGTGGACGAGGTCGAGGGGCCGCTGTGGACCGCGGCCAAGAACAGCTTCGTCCATCCCGAGGAGCTGCGCGTGCCCGAGATCAAGCGCGTGTGCCGGGCCGAGTTCGCCTGGGCGATGGAGACGCTGGCCATCCGGCTGGGCGACAACGAGTTCGTCATGGGCCAGGCCTTCACCGTGCCCGATCTGCTGCTCGGCCACTGCGCCATCTGGGCCCGGGCGGCGAAGTTCGAGCTGCCGGGCGGGGTGGTGGGGGACTATTTCGACCGCGTGCTGGCCCGCCCGGCGCTGAAGGCGGCGAAGGAGCGCGCGGCGAGCGCCCGCGCCGCCTGAGCGCGGCGAGCGCCCCCCTGCCGCCGGGCCCGCCGGCGGCGGTCAGGCGCGCTGGCGCGCGGCGATCCGGCGTTCCCGCCAGAAGGCGTAGATTCCCGCCGCGACGATGATCGCGGTGCCGGCGATCATCCAGCCATCCACCGCGTCGCCGAACACCGCGGCGCCGATGGCGAAGGCCAGCACCAGCTGCACATAGGAAAACGGCTGCAGCACCCCGGCCTCGGCCGCCTCATAGGCCTTGATCAGCAGGAAATGCCCCGTGGCGCCGGTGACGCACAGGATCGCCATCAGGATCCAGTCGCTGCCCTGCAGCCCCGACCACCAGAAGGGCACGACCGCGGTCATGAAGGCCGCCCCGGCGATGCCGGTCCAGAAGAAGCTGGTCTCGGCCCGGTCATGACGGGCGGCAAGCCGGGTCAGCACGCCATAGACCGCGAACAGGAGCGCCGCGCCCAGCGCCACCAGGGCCGCGGGCTGCACCACGCCCAGCCCGGGACGCAGGATCACCAGCACGCCCAGGAAGCCGGCGACGACCGCGCCGGCCCGGCGCCAGCCCACCCGCTCGCCCAGGATCGGGACGGACAGCGCCAGCACCAGCAGCGGGTAGATCGCGAAGATGGCATGGGCCGCGGCAAGCCCCAGCCGGGTGAACACCCAGACGGTGACGATCACCTCGAAGGCCAGCAGCACCCCGCGCCCGATCTGCAGCAGCGGCCTGGCGGTGCGGGCGGTGGCGCGGATCCCGCCGGGCCGCCGGGCGGCGAAGGCCAGCAGGAAGACGGTCAGCGCCCAGTAGCGGATCGCGACCACGAAGACCGGGTTGGCGGCCTCGGCCAGATGACGCGACAGCCCGTCCTGCACCGCAAACACGGTCATCGCCGCCAGCATGAAGCCGATGCCGCGGCGGTTCTCCGCCGAACTTCCCGCCAATTCCACCGCAGCGCGCATGCCGACCTCCGCCCGACCGCCGATCCCTGCGCCCCGGCGGCGGGAAGGTCAATGGCCTCAGGCGAAGATCAGCACCCCGTCGGCGATGTCCGCGGCGGTGATCGGCAGGTCATGGCTGATGATCGCCAGTCTCTCGTCGCCACCGGCTTCCGTCAGCACCAGCTTTCCCGGCCCGTGTTCCCTGATGCGCAGCGCCGAGATGTCCGGCAGGTCCCAGGCGCTGAGGTCGATGGTCTCGCCCGGCTGCCAGTCGCGGATCACGTCGCGGCTATCGTCGCGGACCAGGATGAACACATCCGCCCCCGCGCCCCCCCACAGCCGGTCGACCCCCGCACCGTCGATCAGCACGTCGTCGCCGCCGCCGCCACGCAGCCGGTCGTCCCCGGCGCCGCCATCCAGCCGGTCATGCCAGCCCCGGCCGCGGATCCGGTCATCGCCGTCATTCCCGCGCAGGTCATTGGCCGCGTCATTGCCCGAGATGACGTCATCGCCCGCCCCGCCGCGCGCATTCTCGATCAGCGCCCGGCGGTCCCCCTCGAACAGAAGGGCGTTCCAGACATGGCCGCGGGCATAGACGCCGCTGCCCAGCCGGGCGTTCTGGGCATGCGATCCCGCCGAGAAGTCGCTGGCCGCGCCCGGGGCGAGGTCGATGACCAGATCATCGGCGTGATCGGACAGGTCGTAGCAGTCGATGCCGCCGCCGTCCCAGATGGTGCGGAAGATGCGGTTGGCGCCTGGCGCGCCCTGGCCCAGGCCGTCGACGAACATCTCTCCGGTCTGCGGCGAGAAGCGATAGACGGTGTCGCCGGCATTGGTCTGGTAGTTCGGGCCATAGAGCCGCTGCAACGCCGCGATGTCGCGGGTCATGAAGCCCTGGGCATAGCCATGGGGTTCGTTGGTGTAGCCCCCCGTTCCGCCCCCGGGATGGGAGCGGTATGTCATCACCGAGAATTCCATGCCGTCATGGTCCGCGGTCATCGCGCCGGGGCCGTCGGTCTCGTGCCCGTGGCGCAGGCCCAGCGCATGGCCCAGCTCGTGCCACAGGGTGAACCAGCCCCAGCGCCCCATCACCGGGCTGTCGAAGCCGTCGCGATCCCATGCAGCCCTGTCCGCGCTGAGCCAGATGTCGCCCCCGGCCTCGGCGGTCGAGGGGTAGTAGGCCCAGCCGGTGGCGGTGGCGCCGGTGCGGGCGATGCGGATGGTGGCCGCGCCGGGATCCTCGCCCGGATCGTCGCCCAGCTCCTCGAAGACCAGCCCCGACACCGCGGCCGCATCGGCGAGCGCCGCGCGCATCGCCGCCCGTCCCGCCGCGGTCATCGGGGCGAAGCCGGTGGCCCTTTCGGTGCCATAGCCATAGGCGTCGGGCGATTCGGGAAAGCCGAAGGTCAGCGTCGCCGCCGTCCAGCGGACCCCGGCGATCAGGGCGTCGATGTCCTGATCGGCATCGGACGGCTCGGAATCGGTCTCGACCCCGGCAACCGGCATTTCCGCCGCATCATCGCGAACACACCACACGCACATCGCGCAAGAACCCGTCCCGCACGTCACACCGGGTCGCTTCTACCATGGCGGGGGACCGCGGCGGCGGGATTTTCGCGCCGGATTCTTCGCGAAATGTCCGGGGCCTGCCCGGCCGGCCCGTGGGCGGGGCCGGCCGCGCCGGCGCCGTCAGTCGGCCGCCACGTCGTCGGGGGTGCGCTCGCGGCCGGTTTCCTGATCGACCTGCTTCATCGACAGGCGGACCTTGCCGCGGTCGTCGAAGCCCAGGAGCTTCACCTTCACCTCCTGGCCTTCCTTCAGCACCTCCGAGGGGTGCTTGATGCGCCGCGGCGCGATCTCGGAGACATGCACCAGCCCGTCGCGCTTGCCGAAGAAGTTCACGAAGGCGCCGAAATCCATCAGCTTCACGACCTTGCCGGTGTAGATCTTGCCCACCTCGGGTTCGGCCACGATCGCAAGGATCAGCTCGCGCGCCTTCTCGATCGCCCGCGCATCAGGCGAGGCGATCTTGATCACGCCGTCATCGTTGATGTCGACCTTGGCGCCGGATTCCTCGACGATGCCGCGGATCACCTTGCCGCCCGAGCCGATCACCTCGCGGATCTTGTCGACGGGAATGGTCATCGTTTCGATCCGCGGGGCGTGGGCCGAGAATTCCTTGCGCCCCTCGCTCAGCGCGCGGGACATCTCGCGCAGGATGTGCAGGCGGCCTTCCTTCGCCTGGGCGAGCGCCTGGCGCATGATCTCGGGGGTGATCCCGGCGACCTTGATGTCCATCTGCAGGCTGGTGATCCCCGCCTCGGTGCCCGCGACCTTGAAGTCCATGTCGCCCAGATGGTCCTCGTCGCCGAGGATGTCGGTCAGCACCGCGAAGCGGCCGTCACGCTCCAGGATCAGGCCCATGGCCACGCCGGCGACCGGCGCCTTCAGCGGCACGCCGGCATCCATCATCGACAGGCTGGCGCCGCAGACGGTGGCCATCGAGGAGGAGCCGTTCGATTCGGTGATCTCGGAGACCACGCGGATGGTATAGGGGAAGTCGGTCGCCGCCGGCAGCACCGCCTGCAGCGCGCGCCAGGCCAGCTTGCCGTGGCCCACCTCGCGCCGGCCCGGAGGGCCCATGCGCCCGGTCTCGCCCACCGAATAGGGCGGGAAGTTGTAGTGCAGCAGGAAGCGCTCGCGCCACTCGCCCTCCAGCGCGTCGATGATCTGCTCGTCATCGCCGGTGCCCAGGGTGGTGACGACCAGCGCCTGGGTCTCGCCGCGGGTGAACAGGGCCGAGCCATGGGTGCGGGGCAGGATTCCGACCTGGCAGTCGATGGGACGCACGGTGACGAGATCCCGCCCGTCGATGCGCCGGCCGGTCTCGATCACCGCCGAGCGCATGATGTCGGCCTCGATCTCCTTGAAGGCCGCGGCGGCGGCGTCGCCCTCCAGCTCCTCGGGCGTCAGCGCGGCCTGCATCCGCTCCTTCGCCGCGGCGATCTTGGCCTGGCGTTCCTGCTTGTCGACGGTGGTGAAGGCCTCGCGCAGGTCGGCCTCGACCAGGGCGCGGATGCGCTCGGCCAGCGCGGCATCGGTGTCGGGCTCGAATTCGAAGGGATCCTTCGCCGCCTCCTCGGCCAGCTCGATGATCAGGTCGATCACCGGCTGCATCGCCTCATGCCCGAAGGTGACCGCCCCCAGCATCTCCTCCTCGGAAAGCTCGTAGGCCTCCGATTCCACCATCATCACCGCCTCGCGGGTGCCGGCGACCACCAGGTTCAGGCGCTGGTCGGTCTTGTCGCACAGCCGCGCCATGTCCTCGACCCGCGGGTTCAGGACGTATTTCCCGTCGACATAGCCGACGCGCGCGGCGCCGATCGGGCCGCGGAAGGGCACGCCCGAGAGGGTCAGCGCGGCCGAGCAGGCGATCATCGAGACGATGTCGGGATCGTTTTCCAGGTCGTGGCTGAGGACGGTGGCGATGACCTGGGTCTCGTTGCGGAAGCCGGGCACGAACAGCGGCCGGATCGGCCGGTCGATCAGGCGGCTGGTCAGCACCTCCTTCTCGCTGGGCTTGGCCTCGCGCTTGAAGAAGCCGCCCGGGATCTTGCCCGAGGCGTAGTATTTTTCCTGGTAATGGACGGTCAGCGGGAAGAAATCGATGCCCGTCTTGGGCTTCTTCTCGAAGACGACGGTGGCCAGCACCGACGTCTCGCCCATGGTGGCCAGCACCGCGCCATCGGCCTGACGGGCCATGCGCCCCGTCTCCAGCGTCAGCGTCTCGCCGCCCCAGTCGATCGATTTCCGGGTTATCGTGAACATGCGGTTTTCCTTGTCATCGGACCCGGCCCCCTGGCCGGATCCCGGCGTCCCCGTGCGGGACGGGCCCCCCGACTTTCTCCCGCGATCCGGGTGGGGCCCGGCCCCGGTCGCGACGTCCTGCGGTTGCGGCCTTGCCCGTGGGCGGGGGGCCGCCCCCCTTCAAGCGAAGCGGCGCGCCCCCGGGGGGCGCGCCGGGTCCGGTCAGCGGCGCAGGCCCAGCCGCTCGATCAGCGAGCGGTAGCGGCCCTCGTCATGCTGCTTCAGATAGTCCAGCAGCTTGCGGCGCTGGCTGACCATCTTCAGCAGCCCGCGCCGGGAATGGTTGTCCTTCTTGTGGGTCTTGAAATGCTCGGTCAGCGTGTTGATGCGGCTGGTCAGGATCGCGACCTGGACCTCGGGCGAACCGGTGTCGCCCTCCCTGGTGGCGTATTCCCTGATCAGCCGTTCCTTCTCGGCGGGGGTGATCGACATCGGGATCTCCTTGGCAGATGGTGGCGCGGCCCGCCGGGATGTCGTCCAGCCGCGGCCGCAATGACTCTCGCGCCGGCGGGACCGCCCGTCAGCGCATCACGCCTATACGGGCTTGCGGCGGGGAAGGAAAGCACAATCGCACCGCCGCGCGCGTCCGGGGGCTTGCGCGGCGGCCGGGGCGACACATCTATCCGCCACCCTGTCGGGGCGGAGGGACGGCGCGATGGTGCTGTTGGCGGGTGCGGTCGGCCTGGCGCTGCTGGTGGCCGGGGGCGAGGGTCTCGTGCGCGGTTCGGTGGCGCTGGCGGCGCGGCTTGGCGTCTCGCCAATGGTGATCGGGCTCACCCTGGTGGGCTTCGGCACCTCGACGCCCGAACTCGTCACCTCGGTGCAGGCGGCGCTGCGCGGGCTGCCCGGGATCGCGCTGGGCAATGTCGTGGGGTCGAACATCGCCAACATCCTGCTGATCCTGGGCATCACCGCGCTGATCGCGCCGGTGGCGGTGGAACGCGAGGCGCTGCGCCGGGACGGCGCGATGCTGGCGGTGGCGACGGGGCTGGGCGCGGCGGCGATCCTGTCGGGCAGCGTCGAACGCTGGATGGGGCTGGGGGCGCTGGCGATCCTGGCCGGCTATGTCGTGATCTCCTGGCGGATCGAGCGGCGGCGGTTCGACGCCGCGGCGCGGCTGCATGCCGAGGAGGGGGCGCTGCACATGCCTGCCGGCCTGCACCCGCTGGCGGCGCTGGCGATGGCGGCCGGCGGGCTGGCGCTGGTGATCCTCGGGGCGCGGTTCGTGGTCGATGCGGCGGTGGCGCTGGCGCGGCTGATGGCGGTCTCCGAGACGGTGATCGGCCTGACCGTGGTGGCAGTGGGCACCTCGCTTCCCGAACTGGCGGCAAGCGTGATGGCGGCGCTGCGCGGGCGCACGGACCTGGCGCTGGGCAATGTCGTGGGCTCGAACATCTTCAACCTGCTCGGCATCCTGGGCGTGACCGCGCTGGTCCGGCCGGTGCCGGTGGCGCCCGAGATCCTGCGCCTGGACCTGTGGGCCATGCTGCTGGCCACCGCCGTCCTGATCGCGGCCGCGCTGGCCATGCCGCGGATGGGCCGGCCCTTCGGGCTGATGCTCGGCCTCGGCTACGGCGCATGGCTCGCGCTGGTCTTCTAGCACGGGGCGCGACAGCGCGCCCGGTTGCCCGCGGCGGGCGGTCGCGCTAGACCCTGTGGCCGGGAGGGCGGCGATGATCGGACGGCTGAACCATGTGGCGATCGCGGTTCCGGATCTGGCCGCGGCCGCGGCGCAGTATCGCGACCTTCTGGGCGCGCGGGTCGGAGCGCCGCAGGACGAGCCCGAACATGGCGTGACGGTGGTGTTCGTCGAGCTGCCCAACACCAAGATCGAGCTGCTCCATCCCCTCGGCCCCGATTCGCCCATCGCCGCGTTCCTCGCGCGCAACCCGGCGGGGGGCATCCACCATCTGTGCTACGAGGTGGCGGACATCATCGCCGCCCGCGACCGGCTGCGCGAACAGGGCGCGCGCGTGCTGGGCGATGGCGAACCGAAGATCGGCGCCCATGGCAAGCCGGTGCTGTTCCTGCACCCGAAGGATTTCGCCGGCACCCTGATCGAACTGGAGCAGGCATGACCATCACCGCCGTCATCGTGCTGTATGCCGTCTGCTGGTTCATGACGCTGTTCATCGTCCTGCCGCTGCGGCTGACCACGCAGAACGACGTGGGGCAGGTCATCCCCGGCACCTGTCCCTCGGCGCCGGTCGAGGCGCGCATCGGCCGCAAGTTCCTGTGGACCACCGCGATCGCCACCGCGATCTGGGCGGCGCTGTGCGCGGTCATCCTGTCGGGGGTTCTGACCCTGGCCGACATCGATTTCTTCCACCGGATGTAGGCCGGGCACGGGGGCGATGGCCCGCCGGCGCGCCCTGTGGGCGGCCGCGGCGGCGGCCGCGGTGATCGCGGCGCTGGCGGGTCTGCTGCCCCCGGCGCTGCCGCGGCTCGATGACCGGCTGCCGGCGGCGGCACGGCTTGCGCTGCTTGGCCTGCTGACCGATGGCGCGGGGGTGACGGTGCGGACCGGCATCCCCCACGGCCCGCATCCCCGCCAGCTGCACGACCTCTATCTTCCATCCCGGCCCGGGCGGGACGGCGCGCTGATCCTGTTCCTGCATGGCGGGGGCTGGGACAGCGGATCGCCGGAGCAATACCGCTTCGTGGGGCTGAGCCTCGCCCGGATGGGCCATCACGTGGCGGTGGCCGGCTACCGGCTTTTCCCCGAGGTCACCTTCCCCGCCTTCGTCGCCGATGCCGCGGCCGCGGTCGCGGCGCTGCGGGCAAGCTTTCCCGACCTGCCCCTCGTGCTGATGGGCCATTCCGCCGGGGCGCATGTCGCGGCGCTCTTGGCGCTGGATCCGCGCCACCTCGCGGCCCGCGGGCTCGACATCTGCGCCGACCTGGCGGGGCTGATCGGGCTTGCCGGACCCTATGATCCGCTGCCGATGTTCGGCATGGCGCGCTTCGCGCCGATATTCCCCGAGGCGCGCCGCGCCGACGCCCGGCCGCTGGCCTTCGCGGCCGGCCGGCACCCGCCGGCGCTGCTGCTGCACGGGGCGGATGACGCGGTGGTTCCCCCCGGGGAAAGCCTTGCCCTTGCCGAGGCGCTGCGCCGCGCCGGCAACCGCGCGCGGGCGGTGATCCATCCCGGCGTGGGCCATTTCGGGATTCTGGCGGCGATCGCGCCCGTGCTGGCGCACCGGGCGCCGGTGCGGCGCGACATCGCCCGGTTTCTGGCCGGCGAGGCCGCTCCCGGCTGCCCGCCGTCGCCGGCCCGGCCCGATCAGCCCGGCGCGCCCCGCGACAGGCGGTGAAACAGGTGGGTGAATGTCGCCACGCCCAGCACCGGCACGATCAGGTTCACCAGCGGCACCGACAGGGGCAGCGCCATCAGCGTTCCGGCGGTGAAGATGGTGGCGAAGTGGCGCCGGCGCAGCGCGCGCGCCTGATCGGGCGGCAGCCGGCGCAGCGCGACCATCTGGAAATATTCCCGCCCCAGCAGGAAGCCGTTGACCGCCCAGAACACCAGCGGCGCGAAGGGCCCCGAGAAGGGGTAGATCACCAGCGCGAGCAGGTTCGCCGCGACCATGACGCCGAAGAACTGCAGCGCGTCGACCAGCGTCTCGATCAGGGGCTGCGGCCTGACCGGGGGCAGGTGCGGATAGTGGCGCCGTTCCACCGCGCCGGCGATCTCCTCCAGGAAGAAGCCGATGAAGATCGCCGCGACCGGGAACATCAGCAGCGCCGAGGCGGCCAGCACCGCCAGCCAGGCGATTCCCGCCGCGGCCAGCCCGAACGAGGCCGGGCCGATCAGCGGCAGCTCGACCGACCAGTCGGGCAGCAGCGCGATCGCCCAGCCCGCGCCGATCCACAGCGCGACGAGAAGCGCGACGGTCAGCGCCAGCGCCTTGGCCAGCACCAGAAGGAAGGCCCGGTCGCCGAGCTGGCCCAGCGCGCGCAGGAAGTCGAGCAGGATCATGCCTCGATCCAGCTGGTGATGCGGTCGATGTCGGGCCGCTCGCGGTCGGGGGGCGTGACGGTGGCGGTGCCCAGATGGATGAAGCCGGCCACGCTCTCGGCCTCCGACAGCCCCAGCGCGGCGCAGAACCCGCGGTCATGGGCGGGCCAGCCGGTCAGCCAGTTCGCGCCCCAGCCCGCGGCCAGCGCGGCATTCAGCAGGCCCAGGCACACGCAGCCCGCCGACAGCTGCTGCTCGATGCGCGGGATCTTCGGATCGTTCCGCGGCGCCGAGACCACCGTCACGATCAGCGGAGCGTTCGCGAAGGCATTGCGCGCCTTCTCGATGTCGCCCTCGGGCAGGCCCAGCGCCCGCCCCCGCGCCTCGGCCAGACCCGCCAGCCGTGCCAGCGCCGCCCCGCGCAGCACCACGAAACGCCAGGGCACCAGCTTGCCGTGATCGGGGCTGCGCGCGGCCGCGGTCAGCAGCCGGCGCAGCGCCTCGCCTTCGGGCGCGGGGGGAACCAGCGTCTTGGCCGGGCGCGAGCGCCGGGTCAGCAGGAACTCCAGAACCTCGGGGCGCGCATCGGGCATCGCCTGTCACTCCTTCGCCAGCAGCCGGGACGATCTCGCGGCGCGGGCCGCCGCTGTCAAGCCCGGCCCGGATCAGGCCAGAAGCCGGGGATCGGCGCCCATCTCCAGCCGCGGAAAGACGCTGGCCTCGATGTCTGCGCGCGGCAGGCCGAACAGCCCCGCCAGCAGCCAGCCGAGCGGCCGGCGCACATCATCCGTGGGCATCAGGTCGCGGTCCTCCAGCAGCGCCCCCTCGCCCAGCCCCGGCCAGCGGCCGTGCACGCGCGCCCCCGACAGCACGCCCCCCGCCAGCAGCATCGTGCCGCCGGTGCCGTGATCGGTCCCGCGCGAGCCGTTCTCGCGCACCGTGCGCCCGAATTCGGTCACCGCCACCACCGCGGTGCGGTCCCAGTTCCCGCCCAGCCTTTCGCGCAGCGTGAGAAGCGCGGCCGACAGTTCGCCCAGCGCCCGGGGCAGCGCCCGATCCTGGGCGCGATGGGTGTCCCAGCCCCCGATCGAGAAGGCGGCGATGCGCGTCTCCTCGTTCAGACGGTCGGCGGCGAAGGCGGCCAGGGCCGCGGCCCCCTTCAGCCCGCCGGTGGCGGAGGCGGAGGCCTCCTCGGCGATCTCGAAGGCGCGCTGGGCGGCTTCGGCGAACAGGGGATCGCGGGCATAGAGCCGCTCCAGCAGCAGCCGCGCCTGGGGCGACAGCGGCAGTTCCGCCTCGGGCGACCAGGAGGAGACCGGGGCCGGCCCGTCCAGCAGCAGCAGATTCTCCTGCCCCACCGCGAAGGCGGTGCGCAGATCGGCGCCCGGGATCAGGCGCAGCGCCCGGTTCAGCCAGCCGTCGCGCGATGGCGGCAGCTGGCCGTCGGGCGAATCGCCCCCGGTCTCCAGCAGATCCTGCCCGTCGAAATGGCTGCGCCGGCCGCGATAGGGGGTCGAGACGGCGGCGACGAAGGCCAGCTGCCCCGCCCGCCACAGCGGCGCCAGACCCTCCAGCGCCGGGTGCAGGGTGAAAAAGCCGTCGAGATCATGGCCCGGCGCGTCGGGGGCGAAGAGATTCGGGCGCAGCGCCGGCAGCAGCGGATCCCCGGCCGGGCGCAGCAGGTCGAGCCCGTCGAGCGCCCCGCGCAGGATGATGACCACGAGCCGGTTCTCGCCCGGCGCGGCGGCCAGCACCACCGGGGTCATGAGCGGGCTGGCCGCGGCCGAGCAGCCGATGGCCAGCCCCGATGCCAGCAGGTCACGGCGGGTAATCGGCATGGACAGGCTCCCTCAGCGGCGGTTGAACTCGGGCGACAGAAGCACCAGCGCCAGCCCTTCCCAGCGCTGTTCCGCCGCCGCCGCGGCCCGGCGCAGCGCCGCGCTGGCCGCGCCGCCCAGGGCATGGTCGACGAATTCGCGGGGATCGCGGTCGCGCTGCAGGCGCGCCAGCGCCTGCGCCGCGGCGATCCGCCCGGCCAGGCCCTGCGGGGTGATCCAGGCCTCGGCCTCCTCGGGCCAGCCGTCGGGGCCGGGGGGCCGCATCAGCGGCTGGCCCATGCGCGCCAGCCAGACCGGCGCGCGGCGCAGGATGCGCGCGGTCTCCGCCCGGCCCGGCGCCACGGCGAAGGCGCGCAGCGCCGCGATCAGCCAGTCGAAGGGCTGGCGGGCCTTGCCCGCCCCGGGCGCCCAGGCCGCGGGGTGATCCAGCAGCGCGGCATAGACCGCGGGCAGGTCGCCGCCCGAGGCGTTCCACGCCGCCTCGACCCGGGCGACATGATCCGGGTCGGGCCGGTCCGAGACAAAATGCACGCACAGCTTGCGGGCGATGTGGCGGGCGGTGTCGGGATGCACCGCCAGATCGGACAGCACCGCGATCACGTCGCGCATCGAGGCGGGATCGCCGCCATAGCGCCGGCCCAGGACCGTCTCGGCCCCCGGCTGGGCGAGGCGCGGCTCGAAGCGCGGCCCGGCGCGCAGATCGGTGGTCAGCCCGGTCAGCAGCTCGGCCAGCTCGCGGACATCCTGCTGGCGATAGGCCCCGCCCACGCCCAGGGTGTGCAGCTCGAGGATCTCGCGGGCGAGATTCTCGTTCAGTCCGCGCCCGCGCCGGCGGGCGAGGGGCGAATCCGGGCCGACGCTGGCATCCTGGTCCAGATAGACCAGCATCGCGGGGTGGGTCTCGGCGGCGGTCAGAAGCTCGGCGAACCGGCCGGCGATGTTGGGACGGATCGCGGCATCGACATGGTGCGGGGCCAGCAGCGACAGCACCAGCCCGCGGGCGCCGACGGTGAAGTGATCGGCCCAGAAGCTGACCAGACGCTCGACGAAGCCATGGGGCGAGACCAGCGGCGCGATCAGGCGCCTCTCGGTCAGCTCCCGCCGCAGCGCGCGCACATCGGCGGCGGTCTGCGCGACCATCTCCTCCGCGCGCGGGTCGCCCTCGCGCGCGGCGCGGTTGGCCATCCGCCGCGCCCGCGCCCGCGACAGGATCTCCTCCAGCGGCGGCAGCGGCGGCAGCGCGGCCGGCGGCGGGGCGGACAGCCCGGCCAGCAGCGATCCGGGATCATCCCCCGGCGCCATGCCGGGGCCGAAGCCATAGCCCCAGCGGATCGCCGCGATCTGCCTGCGGTCCATCGCCTCGCCTCCCTGCCGCTCGCCTTCCAACGGATCGGCCGGCCGATTCCGTCGCCCGCTTGCCGCGATCGACCGGTTGCCTGTAGCCTGCCCTCAGATGGTGTGACGCGATGGCGATGTCGAGAGAGACCCCCGGGCGGGCCATGGCCGGCCGCCGGGACGTGGTTCGGTGGCTTCTGGCCGCGGGTCTGGCCGCCGCGGCGGCGCCGGCGGCTGCCGGGCTGAGGCTGACGCGGTTTCGCGGCATCGGCGCGCGTTTCCTGTGGCTGCGCGCGGGTGCCGAGGAACATCACGTCGCCTTCCGCGACCGTTCCGGCGCGCTCAGCGAGGCCGGCCTGTCGCGCCTGTGCTGGGCGTTCCGCGACCGCCATGCGGGCGATGTCGCGATCTGGATGGACCCGCGGCTGTTCGACCTCCTGGCGGCGATCCAGACCGAGGCGACGCTGCTAGCCGACCGGCCGCTGCGCATCGAGCTCGTCTCGGGCTTCCGCACCGCGCGGCGCAACCTGACCATCGAGGGCGCCGCCCCCGCCTCGCAGCATATCCGCGGGCGGGCGGCCGACTTCGCCCTCGCCGGGCTCGACCCGCGTGAAACCGCGCGGATCGCCGACCGGCTGGGGGCGCCCGGGCTGGGGCGCTATGCCCGCTTCACCCATGTCGATGTCGGGCCGGGGCCGCGGCGATGGTAGCGGGCTTCGACCTGTCGGCCTATCTCGCGCGGATCGGCCTGCCCCGCCCGCTCGCGCCCGACGCGGCGGGACTGGCGGCATTGCAGGCCGCGCAGCTGGCCGCGATCGCCTTTGAGGACATCACCGCCTTTCTGGGCGGGGTGCCCGATCTCGATCCCGCGGCGGTCTGGCGGCGGCTGGTGGCGGAGCGGCTGGGCGGCTGGTGCTTCGAGCTCAACGGCCTGTTCGGCCGGGCGCTGGCCGCGCTGGGATTCCGGGCGCGGCCGATCATGTGCCGGGTGCGAGGGCCCGACGGGCGCGCCGGTGCGCGCACCCATCTGGCCTGGATCGTCACCATCGACGGCGAGGACTGGCTGGCCGATACCGGCTTCGGCGGGCCGGGGGCGCCGGTGCCGCTGCCCGTCCGGGCCGGCCGCGAGACCGCGACCGCGCTGGGCCGCTACCGCATCGCCACCGACCCCGCGACCGGCGAGACCACGCTTGCCCGCGCGGGCGGCGACGGCTGGGTCACGCTCTATGGCTGGGACGACGCACCCGTGACCGCGGCCGACATCCGCGCGGCGAATTTCCTGTGCGCGCGGTGGGACGGCGCGCCCTTTCCCGGCACGCTCATGGTGGCGCGGCTGACCGCCTCGGGCCGGGCCAGCCTGCGCAACCGGGTGCTGCGTCTCGTGGATGGCGGCGCGGAACGGGTCGTGACGCTGGACCGTGCCGGGGAACTGCACGACGCGCTGGGCGGGGTGTTCGGCCTTGCGGTCGATGCAGCCACCGCCCGGGCCCTGTGGGCGCGCCTTGGGGAGATGCCGGCGGCGGCAGCGCCGCCCCTTCCACCGGGCGGGCAGGCGACCTATCCTTCCGCCCATGCAACATGACGTGCTGACGGGCGAGATCGAGGCCTGGCTGATCGAGCGGACCCTGGCCGTTCCCGACATCGTCGAGCTGTTCGGCGACCTGTGCGTCCGGCTGCACGGCGCCGGCATCCCGCTCGACCGCGCCGCGCTCAGCTGGCCGACGCTGCATCCGCTGTTCCAGGCCGAACAGATCTTCTGGCGCCGCGAGCAGGGTGCCGAGCTGCACCAGCACCGCGAGGAGATGCTGCGCGGCGAGGCCTATCTGCGCTCGCCCTTCCACCATGCCCACAAGCACAATCTGGAACGGCTGCGCCGCCGCCTGACCGGGCCCGAGGCGCTGCTCGACTTCCCGGTGCTGCTCGAGCTGCAGCAGGCCGGCTTCACCGACTATCTGCTGACCGCGACGCGCATGAGCATCGGCCGCGTCGACAGCTATGACGGCGGCGAGGTCGGGCTGATGGCCAGCTGGGCGACCCGGCGCGAGGGAGGCTTCTCCCCCTCGGACGTCGTCGCCCTGTCGCGCATCCAGAAGGTCTTCGCGGTGGCCTGCCACGCCTCGATCCAGATGCGGGTCATGGAGGCGCTGGCCGATGCCTATCTCGGCCCCACCGCGGCGCGGCGGGTGCTGGCCGGCGACACCCGGCTGGGCGATGGCGAGCGGATCCGGGCGGTCGTCTGGTTCTCGGACCTGCGCGGCTCGACCTGGCTGTCGGGCACCATGCGGCCCGAGGATTACCTCGCCTATCTCTCGGACTACTACGCCTGTTCGGCCGAACCGGTGATCGCCGAGGGGGGCGACATCATCGACTTCATCGGCGATGCGGTGCTGGCCATCTTCCCGGTGCGGGGCGACATCGGCGGGCCCGAGGCGGTGCGCGCCGCGACACGGGCGATGAACGCCGCGCTCGACCGCCTCGACGCCTACCGCGCCGGCGGCAAGGGGCCCGAAATGCAGTTCTCGATCGCGCTGGCCATGGGCGAGATCATGTTCGGCAATATCGGCGTGCCGTCCCGGCTGTCCTTCTCGGCGATCGGATCGGTGGTCAACACGGTCAGCCGCATCGACCTGATGACCAAGGATCTCGGGCGGGCCGTGCTGGTCACCGAGGAGATCGCCGGCGTCGACCCCCAGGCCTGGACCCCGCTGGGCGCATGGCCGCTGGCCGATCTCGACCGACCGGTGCGCCTGTTCGCGCCGGCCTCGGGGCGGGACCGGTTCGACAATGACGAACTGCGCGGCCGCCTGAAGGCGCGCCTGGCCGGCTGAACGCCCCCGGCGCGGCGCGGGTGGGCGGCCCGGCGGCGCCCCCTGCCGCGCCGGTGCCGGGGCGGGGCGCCGCGCCGGGGGCGTTCAGCCTTCGTTAACCATTCTTCGCGAGGTGTTGATGCGACAGGCCCGGGAAAGTTCGACGCAGGAAGGCCCGCATGCGCGCGACCCTCACCCTCTCCGCCGCCCTTCTCGCCGCCGCCTGCTCCTCGCCCTCGCCAGCGCTGATCGGCGCCGAACGCCACCGCGTCAACGTCGCCGACTGGCAGATCGACGTCTACCGCAAGGGCGACACCGCGCAGGCGATCCGCATGACCTTCGACCGCAAGGCCGACGGCCATCTGATGGCCAGGCGCGGCCTGATCGCGGTGGCGATGGTCACGGGATGCCAGGACCTGCGCGCGCTGGACGAAGGCGACCCGACCATCGTGACGGTGCGCGTCGGCTGCCCCTGACGCGATCCGGCCTCAGGACCGCCCGCGCAGACGCGGGGCATTCGTGAAGCGCTCCCCGGCGCGCTCCAGCGCCTCCTTCATCGCCTTCTCGACCGCGCGGCCGATCGCCTGGGCGCCCCCCTCGCAGGCGGCCCCGGCATCGGCGCGGTGATCGTCGCGCCCCTCGACCGTGGTGCCCAGCCGCCGCCCGTCCGGCCCCTCCACCGCCAGGCTCACGGTCAGTTCGGCATCCGCCTCGATCTCGGCGGTCCAGAAGCCCGGAATCACCGCGACATCGACGTCCAGATCCTCCACCGTCACCCGGATCAGCCCGTCATAGCCGGCTGCGGCAAGCTGCTCGCGGCTCAGCGCACGCTCGACCGGCTCGACGCTCTGGGCAATGTTCTCGAAGGTCCGCAGCACCGAGGTCCGGAATGCCTGGCGCGCATCGACCGGAAAGCGGTGGGCCGAGCAGGCATAGCCGCCCGGGCTGACCACCTGCGCCATGCGGTCGGCGTCGACCACCAGCGCGAAGCGGCCGGGCACCCGGTCGTCATAGCTGGAATAGATGTTGGTGGCCGGCGCCACGCTGGTGGGCGCGTTGTAGGAGCACCCCCCGGCCATCGCCGCGACGGCAAGCACGAGACAGCAACGCCACATGATCCGTATCCCTCTCAGCCCGAGACCGGGCGGGGTTGTCGCCGGCCGGGGGGCCGGGGTCAACCGGGGATGACAGGAAAAGGCGCCGTTTCAGCCCCCGCGCAGGGCCGAGACCCGCTCGGTCAGCCAGCCCGCCTGATAGCCCAGCTCGAAGGCGCGCAGGAAGTCGCGATCCGCCTCGCCGCGCCGGCCCAGCGCGTCCAGAAGTAGCCCGCGCGCCACGAAGGGTTCGGCCCATTCGGGGCTGAGCCGCATCGCCTGGCCCAGATCGGCCAGCGCCCCGTCGGGATCACTGCGCGAACGCGCCCGGCCGCGTTCCAGCCATGCGGCGGCATCGTCGGGCCGGCGGGCGATCACCTGCGAGAAGTCGGCCACCGCCGCATCGCTGCGCCCCAGCGCCGCCGCGGCGAGGCCGCGGTTGAACAGCGCATCGAGATCGCCCGGGCGCAGCCGCACCACCGCGTCGAAATCGGCCAGCGCCGCCTCGGCGCGCCCCTGTCGCAGCAGGAGCGCGCCGCGCCCGGTCAGCGCCGCATCGTCGTCGGGCCGCATCGCCAGCGCGCGGTCGTAGTCGGCCAGCGCCTCGCCGACCCGACCCAGACGCTCCAGCGCCCGCGCCCGGCCCACATAGACCATCTGCAGCCGCGGATCGCGCAGCGCCGCGGCATTGAAGGCGGCCAGCGCCTGGGCGAATCCGTCCAGCGCCAGCCATGCGCTGCCCTGATTGGCATAGGCGCGGGCCAGCTCGGGGGTGGACAGCCGGCCCGCGGCGATCACCCTTTCGCAGGCCCGCACCGCCGCGCGCGGTTCGGCGGCGGGATCGGCGCAGATGCGGGCGTCGTCGGCCCGGGCGGGGGCGGATGCCGCGAAGGCGGCGACGAGGATCGGGATGGCGCGGAACGGTCGGGTCATGGCGGGTGATGTAGGGGCCGGGCGCGCCGCGGCCAAGCGGGGATGCATGGATCAGCCGCCCAGCGGCCGGCGCGCGCCCAGCGCCGCGGCGATGGTGCCATCGTCGAGATGATCGAGCTCGCCGCCGATCGGCACGCCCCGGGCCAGCGCCGACAGCCGGACCCCGCTGCCCGAGAGGACATCGGCCAGGTAGTGCGCGGTGGTCTGCCCCTCGACGGTGGCGTTCAGCGCGAGAATCACCTCGGCGATGCCCTCGCGCGCGATCCGGGCCGGCAGCGCGGCGATGGCCAGATCCTCGGGCCCCACCCCGTCGAGCGCCGAGAGCACGCCGCCCAGCACATGGTAGCGGCCGCGGAACACCCCGGCCCGTTCCAGCGCCCACAGATCCGCGACCCCTTCGACCACGCACAGCGTGCTGCCGTCGCGGCGCGGATCGGCGCAGATGTCGCACAGCTCGCCGGTGGCGAGGTTCCCGCATACCGGGCAGTCATGGACCCGGGCGGCCACCTCGGCCAGCGCGCGCGCCAGCGGGTCCATCAGCGTCTGCCGGCGCCGCAGCAGCGTCAGCACCGCGCGGCGGGCCGAACGCGGCCCCAGCCCCGGCAGGCGGGACATCAGCTCGATCAGGCGATCGATCTCGTGCCCGGCGGGGTCGGCCATCGCCTGGTCAGAAGGGCAGCTTCACGCCCGGCGGCAGCGGCAGGCCGGCGGTCAGGCGCGACATCTCCTCGGCCGCGACCTCGGCCGCCTTCTCCTGCGCCTCGCGCAGGGCGGCGACGACCAGATCCTCCACCACCTCGCGTTCCTCGGCCGAGAACAGCGAGGGGTCGATGCTGATCCGGCGCACCGCGCCCTTTGCCGTGACCCAGGCGCGCACCAGCCCGGCGCCGGCGCTGCCCTCGACCTCCAGCGCCTCCAGCCGCTCCTGGACCTCGGCCATCTTCTCCTGCATCTCCTGCGCCTGCTTCATCAGCCGGGCCATGTCGCCCAGGCTGCCAAGACCCTTGAGCATGGGTTCAGTCCTCCTCCTCGGGGGCTTCGATCGGGTCCCAGTCCTCGGGTACCGGCTCGGCGGCGGGGTCGCCGGCGCCGGGGGCCGGATCCCGGGCGCGGCGGATCTCGCGGATCTCGGCGCCGGGAAACGCGGCCAGCGCCGCGGCGACCAGCGGATGGGCGCGCACCTCGTCCAGCAGCGCGGCCTCCTCGGCCGCCCGCGTCTCGGCCAGCGTGGCGCCGCCGCCCTCGCGCGCAAGGCTCACCGTCCAGCGCCGCCCGGTCCACAGTTCCAGCCGCCGCGCCAGCGCCGCGGCCAGCCCGGCCGGGGCGTCGGAGGTGGGCTGGAAGGTCAGCCGCCCCGGGGTCAGGCTGACCGGGCGGACGCAGGTCTCCAGCGCGAGCAGGAGCTTCAGGTCGCGCTCGGCGCGCAGGCGCTCGGCGATCTCGGCCAGGCTGGCCGGGCCGCGATCCGGTCCGGGATCCGGCGCGGGCCGGGGGTCGGGCAGCGGGGCGGGATCGGCGACGGCCCGGGCGGCGCCGCCCGCCACCACCGCCACGGGGCCGTCGCGCCGGGCCGGTGCCGGGCCGCCCTGCGCCCCGGCTGCCGCGCCCTCGGCGCCGCGGGTCAGCCGGCGCACCAGCTCGCCCGGCGTCGGCAGGTCGGCGACATGGGTCAGTCTGATCAGCGCCATCTCGGCGGCCATCATCGCGTTGGGGGCGGCGGCCAGCTCCTCCAGCGCCTTCAGCAGCATCTGCCAGGCCCGCGCCAGCACCGGCACGGAAAGCTTCCCGGCCAGGGCGAGGCCGCGGGCCCGCTCGTCGGGCGAGACGGCGGGATCGTCGGCGGTCTCTGGCGCCACCTTCAGCACCGAGATCCAGTGGGTGACCTCGGCCAGATCGCGCAGCACCGCCGCGGGATCGGCGCCGGCGGCATATTGCGCCCCCAGTTCGGCCAGCGCGGCGCGGGCATCGCCGCGCATCACCATCTCGAACAGGTCGATGACCCGCCCGCGATCGGCCAGCCCCAGCATCGCGCGCACCGTCTCGCGGTCGATCGTCGCGCCGCCATGGGCGAGCGCCTGATCCAGCAGCGACAGCGCGTCGCGCACCGACCCCTCGGCCGCGCGCACGATCAGCGCCAGCGCGTCGGGGTCGATCTCGGCACCCTCCTTGCGGGCGATGGAGTCGAGATGGGCCAGCATCGTCTCGGGCTCGATGCGGCGCAGGTCGAAACGCTGGCAGCGCGACAGCACCGTGACCGGGACCTTGCGGATCTCGGTGGTGGCGAAGATGAACTTCACATGCTCGGGCGGTTCCTCGAGCGTCTTGAGCAGCGCGTTGAACGAGGCGGTGGACAGCATGTGCACCTCGTCCACGATGTAGACCTTCATCCGGCTGTCGGCCGGCCGGTAGGGCACCGAGGCGAGAAGCTCGCGCATGCGTTCGACCTGGGTATGCGTCGCCGCGTCCATCTCCAGCACGTCCACATGCCGCCCCTCGGCAATGGCGCGGCAGGGCCCGCAGACCCCGCAGGGGGTGACGGTGACGCCGCCGGTGCCGTCGGGCCCCACGCAGTTCAGCCCGCGGGCGATGATGCGCGCGGTGGTGGTCTTGCCCACCCCGCGGACCCCGGTCAGGATGAAGGCATGGGCGATGCGCCCGGCGGCGAAGGCATTGGTCAGGGTGCGCACCATCGCATCCTGCCCGATCAGGTCCGACAGGACCTGCGGGCGATACTTGCGCGCCAGCACCCGGTAGGCCCGGCCCTCGGTCTCGCTGTTCCCGCTCATTCCCGCCCGTCCCGCATCGCGCCCTGAACCTAGGGCCGCGCGGGACGGTCCTCAAGCGAAAGGCGCAGGGGCGGCAGGGAAAAGGGGTGAGAGGCTGACACGACCCGGACGGGACTCGTTACGGCTGCTTCCTTCCGGACCTGACCGGGTTGGCGAGGCGTCCGCCCGCGCAACCTCTCGCCTGTCTATGTAGGCCCGCGCGCGGCGGGGTGCAAGCGCCGCGGCGGCGGCGCGGGGCCTGTTGCCCGCGCGGCGCGGCCGGGGCATTGTTCGCGCCCAGGCCCAGCGCGATCCCCGGGAAGCCCGCCCATGCTCAGCGACAGCGAGATCACCTTTGCCGGCGAGCGGATCGACCGCGCGGCGCATCTGCGCGGGGATGCCGCGGCACTGGCCCGCGACCCCGCCGCGCGCAGCATCCCGCTGTGGCGCGGCAAGCCGCTGTTCCGGCTGGCCGAGGGCGCCGCGCCGGGGCTGGCCTGGCTGCCGCTCGACCATCCGGTGCTGGCGGATGCGGCGGATGCGCCGGTCTTTCTGGGGCTGGATCAGGGGGCGCCGCGCTTCGCCCATGACGTTTCGGCCTGGACCCCGCCCGATGCCGATCCCGCCGCGATGGCCCGGTTCCTCGACCCCAGCCGCAACGCCCATCCCGCCCTGCCCCCCGATCACCGATTCATCGACCTGCGCAGCGTGATGGCCGAGATTCCGGCCGCCGATGCCGGCGATGCCGCCACCGCGCGGGCGATCCTGGGCTGGCATGACGGCCATCGCTTCTGCGCCCGCTGCGGCGGGCCCAGCAGCCCCGCGCGCGGCGGCTGGCAGCGCGACTGCTCCGCCTGCGGGGCGCAGCATTTCCCCCGCACCGATCCGGTGGTGATCGTTCTGGCGACCCACGGCGACCGGGTCCTGCTGGGCCGCAGTCCCGGCTGGCCCGAGGGGATGTATTCCCTGCTGGCGGGATTTGTCGAGCCGGGCGAATCGCTGGCCGCCGCGGCGCGGCGCGAGGTCCTGGAGGAAGCGGGCGTGCCGCTTGGCCCGGTGCGGGTGATCGCCAGCCAGCCCTGGCCGTTCCCCGCCTCGCTGATGATCGGCTGCGCAGCCGAGGCGCTGTCGGATACGATCACCCGCGACCCCGCCGAGCTGGAGGATGCGCGCTGGGTCTCGCGGCGCGAGGTGATGGAGAGCTTCGCCGGCTTGACCCCCGGCCTGACGGCCGCCCGCCGCGGCGCCATCGCGCGCGTCCTTCTGGAGGCCTGGACCGCGGGCCGGATCTCGCCCGCGCCGGGCGGGGCCGGGGGCGGCGGCTAGAGGCTGTCGTTCTCCCGCCTGAAGGGGGCGGCCGGGAACACCCCCAGCACGGTCACATGGGTCGAGAAATAGCGCAGCTCCTCCAGCGCCCGGGCGACCGGGGGGTTCTCGGGATGGCCCGAGATCTCGGCATAGAACTGCGTCTGGGCGAAGCGGCCGCCGACCATGTAGCTTTCCAGCTTGGTCATGTTCACGCCATTGGTGGCGAAGCCGCCCAGCGCCTTGTAGAGCGCGGCGGGAATGTTGCGCACTTGGAAGACGAAGCTGGTGACGACGTCGCTTTCCGAGGGCGCGGCCTCGATCCGGCGCGGGCTCATGACCAGAAAGCGCGTGGTGTTGTGCGGGTTGTCCTCGACATTGGCCGCCAGCACCTTCAGGCCGTAGAGCTCGGCGGTCAGCGGCGAGGCGAGCGCGGCCACCGCCGGGTCGCCCCGTTCGGCCACCAGCTTGGCCGCCCCCGCGGTGTCGCCCACCGCCACCCGCGCGATTCCGTGCCGCTGCAGGAAGCCGCGGCACTGGCCCAGCAGCACGGTGTGGCTCAGCGCCTCGCGCAGGCCCGACAGCGTCGCCCCCTCCACGCCAAGCACCGCGATGTGAACCCGCAGGAAATGCTCGCCGATGATGTAGAGACCCGAGCCCGGAAGCAGCGTGTGGATGTCCGCGACCCGGCCATAGGTGGAATTCTCCACCGGCAGCATCGCCAGCTCGGCGCGGCCCTCGCGCACGGCGGCGATCGCCCCCTCGAAGGTCTGGCAGGGCAGCGGCTCCAGCTCGGGATGGGCCTCGAGACAGGCCTGGTGCGAGTAGGCCCCCGGCTCGCCCTGAAAGGCGATGCGCCCCCGTCCGCTGGTCATTGCGCCCCGCCTCCTGCCCCGCGCGGTCGATTGGTCGCGCCTTCTACACCTTGCGGCCCGACCGGGGAAGCGGATATAGCGGCGCGGTCAGGCCAGCTCAAGCATGGGGACGAGCGCGCGATGGACACGATGGAGACCACCAAGATCGTCGCCGGGATCTGCGGCGCCCTGCTGGTTTTTCTGGGCGTGAAGTATTTCATCGCAGAGCCGCTCTACCGCTCGGGCGAGCATGGCGAGACGCAGCTGGCCTGGTCGCTGGAGCTGCCCGAGCAGGCGCCCGCCCCGGCCGAGGAGAAGGCGCCGGTCGATTTCGCCGCGCTGATCGCCGCGGCCGACCCTGCCAAGGGCGAGGCCGAATTCCGCAAATGCGCCACCTGCCACAAGACCGAAGCGGGCGCCAACGCCACCGGGCCCACGCTGCACGCGGTGGTGGGCCGCCCGGTCGGCTCGGTTCCGGGGTTCAACTATTCCTCGGCGATGGCCGGCCATGGCGGCGAATGGACGCCCGAGGCGCTGGCCCAGTTCCTGATGAACCCGAAAAAATACGTCCCCGGCACCAAGATGAGCTTCGCCGGCTTCAAGAAGCCCGAGGAAGCCGCCGCGATGGTCGCCTATCTGGCCACGCTGAAGTGATCCGGGCGCGCGGCCCCGGGGGGCGCCGCCGCGCTTGATCGCGGCGCCACGGCCCCGTAAGCATCGGAGACCACCCGGGGCCAGCAGGGGGTGCCGATGCCGCGGCTGAGAGGATCCGTCACGATCGGGCTTGTCTGGGCGGCGCTGGCCGCGCTGTCCGGGCCCGCCGGCCCGGCCCGGGGCCAGGAGCCCGCCGCGGATGTCACGGTCTCGCATGCGCTGTCGGTGTTCGGCGATGTGAAATACCCCGCCGGCTTCGCCCATTTCGACTATGTGAACCCCGACGCGCCCAAGGGCGGCGAGCATTCGACCTGGGCCTTCGGCACCTTCGACAGCCTCAACCCCTATATCCTGAAGGGCAATCCGGCGGTCGGGCTGGGCCTGCTGTTCGACACGCTGATGGTCGGCTCGGATGACGAGCCGGACACGCTCTACGGCCTCGTCGCCGAAAGCGTGGAATACCCCGCGGACCGGTCCTGGGTGATCTTCAACCTTCGCCCCGAGGCCCGCTTCGCCGACGGCAGCCCGGTCACGGCCGATGACGTCGTGTTCAGCTTCGAGACGCTGCGCGACAAGGGCGCGCCCAGCTTCCGCGTCACCTTCCGCGACTTCGAGAAGGCCGAGGCGCTGGGCCCGCACCGGGTCCGGTTCACCTTCCGCGCCGGGGCCTCGACCCGGGACCTGCCGCTGACCGCGGCCGGCCTGCCGGTGCTGT
Organism: Alphaproteobacteria bacterium; assembly: GCA_003697125.1. Taxonomy (GTDB): domain Bacteria; phylum Pseudomonadota; class Alphaproteobacteria; order Rhodobacterales; family Rhodobacteraceae; genus J013. The sequence continues at coordinate 8,898 of RFGB01000095.1, read as the reverse complement.
CGCGCGCCTTCTGGCAGGGGCGCGACTTCACCCAGTCGACGCTGGAGCCGCCGCTCGGCTCGGGGCCCTATCGCGTGGCACGGGCCGATCCCGGCAAGACCATCGTCTATCAGCGGCGCGAGGACTGGTGGGCGCGGGATCTGCCGGTCAATCGCGGGCGCTTCAACTTCGACGAGATCCGCTTCGAGTATTACGCCGACTACACGGCCGCCTTCGAGGGGTTCAAGGGCGGGACCTACAATTTCCGCGAGGAGTTCTTCTCCAAGCTCTGGGCCGAATCCTACGACTTCCCCGCCCTGCGCAATGGCTGGGTCGTGCGCGAGACGATCCCCGACCGGCGGCCCTCGGGCACCCAGGGCTGGTGGTTCAACCTGCGGCGCGAGAAGTTCCGCGACCCCCGTGTGCGCGAGGCGATCGGCCTCGCCTTCAACTTCGAATGGTCGAACCGGACGCTGTTCTACGACCTTTACCGCCGCACCACCTCGTTTTGGGAGAATTCGCCGCTAAAGGCCGAGGGCATGCCCTCGGCCGCCGAGCTTGCGCTGCTGGAACCCCTGCGCGCCGATCTGCCCGAATCGGTGTTCACCGCCCCGGCCTATGTGCCGCCCGAGGGCGGGCCGCAGGCCGCCGACCGGCGCAGCCTGCGCCGCGCCGCCAAGCTTCTGGAGGAGGCGGGCTGGAGGATCGTCGACGGCAAGCGCCGCAACGCGAGGGGCGAGATCCTGACCGTGGAGTTCCTGAACGACAGCCCCTCGTTCGAGCGCATCGCCCTGCCCTTCATCGAGAACCTGAAGCGGCTGGGCATCGAGGCGAGCCTGCGCAATGTCGATCCCGCCCAGGAGGCCGAGCGACGCGAGAATTTCGACTTCGACATCATCACCGCCCGCTTCGTGCTGTCGCTGACGCCGGGCGACGAGCTGCGGCGGATCTTCGGCTCGGAGGCGGCGGCGGTGAAGGGCTCGAACAACCTGACCGGCCTGGCCAATCCGGCGATCGACGCGCTGATCGAACATGTCATCGCCGCGAAAAGCCGCGAGGAGCTGACCGTGGCGGTGCATGCGCTCGACCGCGCATTGCGCGCCCTGCACATCTGGGTGCCCAACTGGTACAAGGGCAGCCATACCATCGCCTATTTCGACCTGTTCGGCCGGCCCGGGCAGCTGCCCCCCTACAGCATGGGCGAGATCGACCTGTGGTGGTGGGATGCGGCCAAGGCCGAAAGGCTGCGCGCGGCCGGGGCGATCCGCTGAGATGGGCGCCTATGTCCTCCGCCGGCTGATGCTGATCGTCCCGACCCTGTTCGGGATCATGCTGGTCAACTTCGTTCTGGTGCAGTTCGTGCCCGGCGGGCCGGTGGAACAGATCATGGCGCGCCTGGCCGAAGGGGGGCTGGCCACCGACCGCATCACCGGCGGCGGGCAGGAGGTGGCCAGCGCCGCGGCCGGCGGCTATCGCGGCGCCGACGGAGTCACCGCCGAGCTGCGCGCCCAGCTCGCCGCCCAGTTCGGGCTGGACCGGCCGCTGTGGGAACGCTTCTGGGTGATGCTGGGCAACTATGCCCGCTTCGATTTCGGCGAGAGTTATTTCCGCTCGATCTCGGTGGTCGACCTGGTGCTCGAGAAGATGCCGGTCTCGATCAGCCTCGGCCTGTGGTCCACGCTGATCGCCTATCTGGTGTCGATCCCGCTGGGCATCCGGAAGGCGGTGCGCGACGGGTCGCGTTTCGACGTCTGGACCTCGGGCGTCATCATCGCCGCCTATGCCATCCCGGGATTCCTGTTCGCGGTGATCCTGCTGGTGGTCTTCGCCGGGGGGTCGTACCTGCAGTGGTTCCCGCTCAAGGGACTCACTTCCGACAACTGGGACGAGCTGAGCCTGTGGGGCAAGATCGTCGACTACCTGTGGCACATCACGCTGCCGGTGGCGGCCTCGACCATCTCCAGCTTCGCGACGCTGACGCTGCTGACCAAGAACAGCTTCCTCGACGAGATCCGCAAGCAGTATGTCATCACCGCCCGCGCCAAGGGCCTTTCCGAGCGGCAGGTGCTCTACGGCCATGTCTTCCGCAATGCGATGCTGATCGTGATCGCCGGATTTCCGGGGCTGTTCCTCGCGGTGTTCTTCGGCGGCTCGCTGATCATCGAGACGATCTTCAGCCTCGACGGCATGGGCCGGCTTGGTTTCGAGAGCGTGGTCAACCGTGACTATCCGGTGGTGTTCGGAACGCTCTACGTCTTCGGGCTGCTTGGGCTGATCGTGAACCTGCTCTCGGACCTGACCTATGTCTGGATCGATCCGCGGATCGACTTCGAGAGCCGGGAGACCTGAATGCTCCGCCTCGACCCGTTGCAGCGCCGCCGCTGGGCGGCCTTCCGCGCCAACCGCCGGGCGCTGTGGTCGCTGCGCATCTTTCTGCTGCTGCTGCTGGTCACCCTGCCCGCCGAGTTCGTCGCCAATGACCGGCCGATCCTGGTGATGTATCGGGGCGAGCTGTTCGTTCCGGTGCTGCGCTTCTATCCCGAGACGGCCTTCGGCGGCGAGTTCGAGACCGAGGCCGACTATCGCGATCCCGCGGTGCGCTGCCTGATCCGCACCGGGGGGCTGGAAGCCTGTCTGGACGATCCCGGGGGGACCGAGGCGGACGCGGCGGATGGCGAGGTCGCGGGCCAGCCGGTCCGGCGCGGCTGGCTGGTGTTCCCGCCGGTGCCCTACAGCTTCGACACGGTGAACAATGTCGCCCGCGCCCCCTCGCCACCCGACTCCCGCCACTGGCTGGGCACCGACGACCAGACCCGCGACGTGCTGGCCCGGGTGATCCACGGCTTCCGCATCTCGATCCTGTTCGCGGCGGTGGTGACCGCGATCTCCAGCCTGATGGGGATCGCCGCGGGCGCGGTCCAGGGCTATTTCGGCGGCCTGCTCGACCTGTTCTTCCAGCGCGTGGTCGAGATCTGGAACGCCACCCCCGCGCTCTACATCCTGATCATCATGGGCGCGATCTTCACCATGAACTTCTGGCTTCTGACGCTGCTTCTGGCCGTGTTCGGCTGGACGGCGCTGGTGGGCGTGGTGCGGGCCGAGTTCCTGCGCGCGCGCAACTTCGAATATGTCCGCGCCGCCCGCGCGCTGGGCGTGCCCGACGCGGTGATCATGTTCCGCCACCTCTTGCCCAATGCGATGGTGGCGACGCTGACCATGCTGCCCTTCCTGGTCACCTCGGCGATCGGCACCCTCGCCGCGCTCGACTTCCTGGGCTACGGGCTGCCGCCATCCTACCCCTCTCTGGGCGAGCTGACCCTGCAGGCCAAGAACAATCTGCAGGCGCCCTGGCTGGCCTTCACCGCCTTCGTCACCTTCACGGTGATGCTGTCGATCCTGGTGTTCATCTTCGAGGGGGTGCGCGACGCCTTCGACCCGCGCAAGGTGCTTCGGTGAGCCTGCTGTCGGTCCGCGACCTGTCGGTGACCTTCGTCCAGGGCGGCGCGGAAACCCCGGCGGTGCGCGGCGTTTCCTTCGACATCGCCCCGGGCGAGACGGTCGCGCTGGTGGGCGAATCGGGCTCGGGCAAGTCGGTCACCGCGCTGTCGACCGTCGGGCTGCTGGCCGGATCGGCCCGGGTGTCGGGCTCGATCCGCCATCGCGGGCGCGAGCTTGTCGGCGCCCCCGAGGCCGAGCTGCGCCGGATCCGTGGCAACGAGATCAGCTTCGTCTTCCAGGAGCCGATGACGAGCCTGAACCCGCTGCACACCATCGCGCGTCAGATCGGCGAGAGCCTCGCGCTGCATCAGGGCCTGACCGGGGCCGAGGCACGGGCGCGGATCGTCACGCTCTTGCGCCGGGTGGGGATCCGCGACCCCGAATCGCGGCTGTCGGACTATCCCCACCAGCTTTCGGGCGGACAGCGCCAGCGGGTGATGATCGCCATGGCGCTGGCCAACCGCCCCGGGCTGCTGATCGCCGACGAGCCGACCACCGCGCTGGACGTCACCATCGAGGCTCAGATCCTCGACCTGCTGAAGACGCTTCAGGCCGAGGAAGGCATGGCGATGCTGTTCATCACCCATGACCTGGGCATCGTGCGGCGCATCGCCGACCGGGTCTGCGTGATGCGCGCGGGCGAGATCGTCGAGCAGGGTCCGGTGGCCGGGATCTTCGCGGCCCCCCGCCACCCCTATACCCGGGCGCTTCTGGCCGCCGAGCCGCAGGGGCGGCCCGACCCGGTGCCGGAGGGTGCCGAGGAGCTGCTGCGCGCCGAAGGGCTGCGGGTGCTGTTTCCGATCCGTCGCGGCATCCTGCGGCGGACGGTGGGGCATGTGCGCGCGGTCGATGGCGCGGACATCCGCGTGCGCGCGGGCGAGACCCTGGGCGTGGTCGGCGAATCGGGCTCGGGCAAGACCACGCTGGCGCTGGCGCTGCTTCGGCTGGTGCCGTCGCAGGGGCGGATCGTCTTTCTGGGCCGCGACATCCAGGGCCTGCGCAGCCGGGCGCTGCGCCCGGTGCGGCGTCACATGCAGATCGTCTTCCAGGATCCCTATGGGGCGCTGAGCCCGCGGATGTCGGTGGAGCGGATCATCGCCGAGGGGCTTGGCGTGCATGACGTCGCCGCCGACCGGGACCGGCGGGCACTGGTGGCCGCGATCATGGAGGAGGTGGGCCTCGACCCCGCGACGATGGACCGCTACCCGCATGAATTCTCCGGCGGGCAGCGCCAGCGCATCGCCATCGCCCGGGCGATGATCCTGCGCCCGCGGCTGGTGGTTCTGGACGAGCCCACCTCGGCGCTGGACATGACGGTGCAGGTGCAGATCGTCGAGCTGCTGCGCCGGCTGCAGCAGCGCCACCGGCTGGGCTATATCTTCATCAGCCATGACCTGCGCGTGGTGCGGGCACTCAGCCACCGGGTCATGGTGATGCGCGAGGGGCGCGTGGTGGAACAGGGCCCGGGCGAGCGGCTGTTCTCGGCGCCCGAGAGCGACTATACCCGCCAGCTTCTGGAAGCCGCCTTCAACCTGCGCGGCACGGCAGGCTGAGGCCTATCTGCGGCAGAACTCGGTCAGCAGCGCCAGGAGCGCGCGCGTCATCTCGGGGCCGAAGCGCCGCTCGATCTCGCGATAGCCGGCATCCGAGAGCGGAGTCAGCCGCGCGATCAGCTCATGCGCATCCTCGGTCAGAATGATCTGGTGGCGCCGCTTGTCGGTGGGATGCGGCGCGCGCCGGATCAGCCCGCGCGATTCCAGCGTCTTCAGGATCCGGGTCAGGCTGGGGGTCAGCACCAGACCGCGCACCGAGATCTCTGTGGGTTCCATCGGCCCGCCCTCGTGCAGCACCCGCAGCACGCGCCACTGCGCATCGGTCAGGTCGTTGTCGGCGAGGAAGGGCCGGAAATATTCCATCACCAGCTCGCGCGCGCGCAGCAGCATGATGGGCAGCGAGGCAGCCACCGGGCGCGGCCCGTGGCGCGGATCCGGTTTCCGGCTTGAAACGGGGTCGGTCATGGTTCCTCTATACGCCAAGCCGGCGCGACGCCAAGCCCCGGCGCGGCCGGAAATGGACGATTGGCGATTGACGGGATGGCGGCCTGACTTAACTTGTTAAGTAGATCGGTTGTGGAGGGAGATGATTCGATGCCCGCGCTCGAGGACAATCTGGCCCGGCTGCAGGAACTGCTGGCACGCCATGCCGCAGGGCCGGTCCTGAACCGGATCGCTGGAGAGGACCGGCCGGCCGCCTCGGGCCGGACCTTCCGCACCGAATCCCCGGTGGACGGATCGCCGATCGCCGAGGTTGCGCGCAGCGGCGCCGAGGATGTCGACGCCGCCGCCCGTGCCGCCCGTGCGGCATTCCCGGAATGGGCGGCGATGGACGGCGCGCGGCGGCGCGACCTCCTCCACCGCATCGCCGATGCCATCGAGGCCCGCGCCGAGGAGATCGCCCTGCTGGAATGCTGGGACACCGGGCAGGCCTGGCGCTTCATGTCCAAGGCGGCGCTGCGCGGGGCCGAGAATTTCCGCTTCTTCGCCGACCGCGCGCCATCGGCCCGCGACGGGCTGGCCCTGCCCAGCCCCACCCTGATGAACATCACCGGGCGGGTGCCGATCGGGCCGGTCGGGGTGATCACCCCGTGGAACACCCCCTTCATGCTGTCCACCTGGAAGATCGCCCCGGCCCTGGCCGCAGGCTGCACCGTGGTGCACAAGCCGGCCGAATTCTCGCCCATCACCGCCCGGCTCCTGGTGGAGATCGCCGAGGAAGCCGGCCTGCCCCCGGGGGTGCTCAACCTCGTCAACGGAATCGGCGAGGAGGCCGGTGTCGCCCTGACCGAACATCCGGACATCCGCGCCATCGCCTTCGTGGGGGAAAGCCGCACCGGCAGCCAGATCATGGCACAGGGCGCGCCGACGCTGAAGCGCGTGCATCTGGAACTGGGCGGCAAGAACCCGGTGATCGTGTTCGCCGATGCCGATCTCGATCGCGCGCTGGATGCGGTCGTGTTCATGATCTACTCGCTGAACGGCGAACGCTGCACCTCCTCATCGCGGCTGCTGATCGAGCGGACGATCGCCGAGGATTTCGTGGCGCGGCTGACCGAACGGGTGCGCCGGCTGAAGGTCGGCCATCCGCTGGACCCGGCCACCGAGGTCGGCCCGCTGATCCATCCGGTCCACCGCGAGAAGGTCTGCAGCTATTTCCGAATCGCCCGCGAGGAGGGCGCCACCATCGCCGCCGGCGGCCGCGCGATCGAGGGGCCGGGCTGCTACGTCGAGCCCACCCTGCTGACCGGGGCCCGGCCCGAGATGCGCATCGCGCAGGAGGAGATCTTCGGCCCGGTCCTGACCGTGATCCCCTTTGACAGCGAGGAGGAGGCGATCGGGATCGCCAATGGCACGCGCTACGGCCTGACCGCCTATGTCTGGACCAGCGACCTGACCCGGGGCTTCCGCGTCACCGACCGGCTGGAGGCGGGCATGATCTGGGTCAATTCCGAGAATGTCCGGCATCTGCCAACACCGTTCGGAGGGGTCAAGGCGAGCGGGATCGGCCGGGACGGGGGCGACTACAGCTTCGACTTCTACATGGAGCACAAGCATGTCGGCTTCGCCACCGGCCGGCATCCGATCCCCCGCCTCGGCGCCTGAGCCTGGCGAAGGACACCGCCCGGACCCCGGGCCCGGGCACAACCGGAGGACCCAGCGATGCCGCTGCCCAAGCCGAACCTCTATCCGCCCTTCAACATCATCCGCCTGAGCCATGTCACGCTGGATGTCACCGACCTGGCCGCCAGCCGCGCCTTCTATGTGGACACGCTGGGGCTTCAGGTCACCGACGAGACGCCCGAGCGCATCTGCCTGCGGGGGCTGGAGGAACGCGGCCACCACTGCCTGATCCTGCACAGGGCCGAGGCGCCGCGCGCCCACGCCCTCGCCTTCCGCACCTGGGACGAGGAGGATCTCGACCGGCTGAAGACCTTCTTCGAATCGCGCGACCTGCCCACCGCCTGGGTCGAGCGGCCCTTCCAGGGCCGCACCCTTGCCACCCGCGATCCGCAGGGCATCCCGCTGGAATTCTACCACCGCATGGACCGGCTGCCGCCGATCCACCAGAAATACGCGCTCTATCGCGGGGTGAAGCCGCTCAGGATCGACCATTTCAACTGCTTCTCGCCCAATGTGGACGCCGCCGCCGCCTTCTGGTCCGAACTCGGCTTCCGGATCACCGAATACACCGCCGACGAACAGACCGGCGCGCTGTGGGCGGTCTGGATGCACCGCAAGGGCGACGTGCACGACATCGCCTTCACCAACGGCCTCGGACCCCGGCTGCATCACACCGCCTTCTGGGCGCCGCATCCGATGGCGATCATCGACCTGCTCGACCTGATGGCGACCACCGGCTATGTCGGCAACATCGAACGGGGCCCGGGTCGGCACGGCATCTCCAACGCCTTCTTCCTCTATGTCCGCGACCCGGACGGCCATCGCATCGAGATCTACGCCTCGGACTATCAGACCGTGGACCCCGACCACGAACCGATCCACTGGGACCTGAAGGACCCCCAGCGCCAGACCCTGTGGGGTGCGCCCGCCCCGCGCAGCTGGTTCGAGGAAGGGACGCTGTTCCAGGGGCTGACGCCGCGGCCGGCCGATCTGAAGGCCCAGCCGATCGTGGCGCCGTGACCGGCACCGCCCGGCCGGGCGGTGCCCCGCTCAGATCGACAGGCGCTTGAACAGGGGTTCGGGGATCAGGCGGATGATGGCCATGATCCCCCACCAGAACCACGGCGTGTAGACGATGTTGCGCCGCCGGTCGATCGCCCGCCACAGGTCGCGGGCGGCATCCTCGGGATCGGCGACGAGGAACATGCCCTCCTGCCCCCAGGTCATGGCGGTATCGACGAAGCCGGGCTTGGCGGTCACCACATGCGCGCCATGGCGCCGCAGCCGGTTGCGCAGCCCGGACAGATAGGCGTGCAGCGCCGCCTTGGCGGCCCCGTAGACGTAATTGCCGACCCGGCCGCGATCGCCCGCCACCGATCCCACCCCCAGCACGGTGCCGCCACGGCTCTCGATCATCGGGGCGAGCTGGTGGAGCATGCGGGCGATGCCGGTGAAGTTGGCGGCCATCACCGCCTCGATCAGCGCGGGATCGCCATCGATGGCCGCCTGATCGGGCATGCTGCCGGCAAAGCTGGCCACGCCGATCGGCCCGGCCGTGGCGCGGATCGCGTCGATCACCGCGCGATGGGTTCCGGGGTCGGTCGCATCCCAGGCCACCGCCTCGGCCGCGCGCGCCCCGCGCAGCCGGGCATCGGCTGCGTCGCGGGCCAGATCCGCGACATCCCGGCCGGCCAGGATCAGCGCGTGCCCGCGGCGGGCAGCCTCGCGCGCGAAGGCGCGCGCC
>RFGB01000094.1 GCA_003697125.1 Alphaproteobacteria bacterium | reverse complement strand
CCCCCACCAGCGCCGCCGCCCGGGGCCCGAGGCCCATGGCGCGCCGGCGCATCACGTTCTCGAGCACCACGATCGCGTCATCCACCACCAGCCCGGTGGCCATGACCAGCGCCAGCAGCGTCAGGATGTTGATCGAGAAGCCGCACAGCCAGATGCCCGCGATGGTGCCGATCAGCGCGACCGGCATGGTCAGGGCGGGGATCAGCGTGGCGCGCAGGTTGCCCAGGAACAGGAGGATGATCGCCACCACGATCGCGATGGCGAGGCCGATCGCGGCCACCACCTCGGCGATCGCCCCGCGCACGAAGATGGCATCGTCGGAGGAGACGACGAGGCGCACCCCCTGGGGCAGCAGCGGCGCCAGCCGCGCGACCTCGGCGCGGACCGCATCGGAGATGTCGAGGGTGTTGGCGCCGGCCTGGCGCAGGATGTCGAGCCCGACCCGCGGCAGGCCGTCGGCGCGGCTGACCGTGGTGCCGGGCTCGGGTCCGAAGCGGATGGCCGCGACATCGCCCAGCCGGGTGGTGGCGTCCAGCTTCAGCGCGGCGAAGGCCTCGGCGCTGCGCACGCCGCTGTCGGTGCGGATCACGATCTCCTGGGTCGCGCTCTCGATCCGCCCGGCCGGGCGTTCGGACGCGACCGAGCCGACCAGCCGGGCGACATCGGCGATGTCGAAGCCGCGGCTTGCCAGGGCGGCCTGATCGATGTCGACATACAGCACCTCGCCCCGTTCGCCGCGCAGCTGCACATCGGCGACCCCCTCGATCGCCGCCAGCCGGTCGGCCACCAGGTCGCGGGCGATGCGGGTCAGTTCGGTGACGGGCAGGGTTTCGGAGATCAGCGACAGCCGCATCACCGGCGAGGCGTCGGCATCGGCCTTCACGATCTGCGGATCGCCGGCATCCGCGGGCAGCTCGTCGCGGATCCGCGCCACCGCGTCGCGCAGATCGCCGGCGGCGGTGGCGACATCGACCGAGGTGGCGAACTCCACCGTCACCCTGCTGCGTCCGAAGCGGCTTTGCGATTCGATCGAGACCACGCCCGGCACCCGCGCCGCGGCGCCCTCGATCAGGTCGGTGATCTCGGCGTCGATCGCCTCGGGGGCGGCACCGGGATGCTCGGTGGTGATGGTGACCACCGGCCGGTCGATGTCGGGCAGCTCGCGCACCTCGACCGCCATCAGCGCCGCGAGGCCCGCGACGATGACCAGCAGGTTGACGACGACGGCCAGCACCGGGCGGCGGACGAACAGCCCGGTGAAGCGGCCCGCCCCGTCCTCCATGCCCCGGGGCAGGGCGCGCTCGACCTCCTCGAGCCGGGGCGAGAGCGCCCCCCCGCCCCCTCCTCCGGCCGCGGCGCTCATGCCCCGGGATCCGGCGCGTCGGCCACCCTGGCGCCCGGCCGCAGCCGGTGGACGCCTTCGGTGACCACCCGCTCGCCCGGGGCGATGGCCCCGCGCACCAGCGCCCGCCCGTCGCGGCGCTCGACGATCTCGACCGGAACGATCCGGGCGACATCGTCGCGGACCGCCCAGACATAGGCGCCCTCGGCCCGCCACTGGATGGCAAGGTCGGGCAGGCTGGGCAGCCTCTCTCCCGGAAAGCGCAGGGTGACGGTGAAGGACAGGCCCGGGCGCAGCAGGTCGTCGTCATTGGCGATCTCGGCCTCGACCCGCAGCACGCGGCTCTTCGGATCGACCCGGCTGTCGATGGCGGCAATCGAGCCCCGGAAGCTGGCGCCGGGGCGGGCGACGGTCTCGGCGGTGACCGGCTGGCCGGGGACGACCAGCGCGGCCAGCCGTTCGGGCACGGCAAGCTCGATGCGCAGGCGGGAACGGTCGTCGAGCATGCCGATCACCGTGTCGGGGCGCAGATGGTCGCCCACCTCGACGCCGCTCAGCCCCACCACCCCGTCGAAGGGCGCGCGCACCAGCCGCCGCTCCAGCGCCAGGCGCGCCTCGCGCATGTCAAGCTCGGCGCGGCGCAGGGCGCGGCGGGCGGCCTCCAGATTGACCTGCGCAGTGGCGTTGCGCCCGGCCAGGGCGGTCAGCCGGGCCACATCCTCCGCGGCCGCCTCGCGCGCAAGCTCCGCCCGCGCAAGCGCGATCTCCTCGGCCTCGCGGTCGAGCGCGGCCAGCACCTGGCCCGCGCGGACCCGGTCGCCCGGGCGGAAGCCGATCTCGGTCAGCACGCCCGCCGCGCGCGGCTGCAGCGCGACCGAGCGCGCCGCCCGCGCCGTGCCGATGGTGCGCAAGGTGGTGGCGGCGCGATCCTCGGTCACCTCGGCCATCACGACGCGGGCCGGGCGCGGGCGGCGCTCCTGCGGGGCTGGGGGCTGCACCGAGGCCAGCGCCAGGGGCGAGGCGTCGATGCCGATGCGGGCCAGCAGGCCGCGGACCGATTCGCTGATGCTGGCGAGACCCGCGGCGGCGACGGCCAGAAGCGCCGCCGACAGCAGCATCTGCCGAAGCGGTGACATCGGTTCCTGCGCCTCCCCGGTCTGCGGTGCCGGTTCATGATGTAGGGGTTTTCGCGCCGGGCGCAATCCGCCCCCGATCGGGTCAGCCGCCCTGCGCCGAAAGGGTCGATCCGCGCAGGAGCAGGATCGGCAGCAGCCCCGCCGCCACGATCATCAGCGCGCCGGGCGCGGCCTGCTCCAGCCGCTCGAGCGTCGCCTGGGTATGGGTCAGCGTGCTGAGGGTGTCGAAGTCGAAGGGGCGCAGGATTAGCGTCGCCGGCAGTTCCTTGACCGAATCGACGAAGATCAGCAGCCCCGCGGTCAGGATCGAGCCGCGCATCAGCGGCAGGTGGATCTCGCGCAGGACCTGGCGGGGGCTGCGCCCCAGCGAGCGCGCGGCCATGTCCATCGCCGGCGTCACCCGCGCCAGGCCGCTTTCCACCCCGCCCTGGGCGACCGCGAAGAAGCGCACCAGATAGGCCAGCACGATCCCCGCCGCGGATCCGGTGACGATCAGGCCCGGGTCATGGCCGGTCAGCGCCGCGATGGCATCGGCCAGCGCATGGTCGAAGGCCGCGAAGGGCAGCAGGATCCCGATCGCGATCACCGCCCCCGGGGCGGCATAGCCGATCTGGATCACCGGCAGGATGCGACGGGGCAGCGCGCTGGCGGCGTTACGCGCGCCATAGACGGTGACCAGCGCCGCGCCCAGCGCCAGCACCGCCGCGGCCACGGCCAGCGCCAGCGTGTGCAGCGCCGCGCGCCACAGGGCCGGATCGGCCCATTGCCCGACATGGCCCAGCGCATGGTGCAGCATCACCCCCACCGGCAGCACGAAGCCGATCAGGACCGGGATCGCGCACAGGATCATCGCCACGATCCCGGCCAGCGGCCGCAGCGGGACGGGTTCCAGCGGGCGCTGGCGCCGCGACAGGCTGTGATAGCGCCGCCGCGCCCGGCTCTTGCGTTCGGCCAGCAGAAGCCCCAGCACCAGCGCCAGGCTGACGCAGGCGATCTGCGCCGCGCCGCCGCGGTTCGCCGCCTCGAGCCAGACGGTGAAGATGCCGGTGGTCAGGGTCTGCACCGCGAAATAGTCCACCGCGCCGAAATCGTTCAGCGTCTCCATCATCGCCACGGCGACACCGATCACGATCGCCGGCCGGGCCAGCGGCAGAGCGATGCGGAAGAACACGCCCCATGGCCCGCAGCCCAGCGTGCGCCCCACCTCCAGCGCGCAGGCCGACTGTTCGCGAAACGCCGCCCGGCACAGCAGATAGACATAGGGGTAGAGCCCGAACGACAGCACCAGCGCCGCCGCCCAGAACGAGCGGATCTCGGGAAACCAGTAGTCGCGCGCGGACCGCCAGCCGAATGCCTCGCGCAGCGCGGTCTGCACCGGGCCGGCATATTCCAGGAAATCCACCAGCGCATAGGCGCCGATATAGGCCGGCACCGCCAGCGGGGCGAAGAGCAGCCCATCCAGCAGCCGCCGCCCGGGGAAGCGGGTCATCACGGTAAGCCAGGCCGCCCCGGTCCCGATCGCCGCCGACATCACCCCCACCACGGCCATCAGCCCCAGCGAATTGCCGAGATAGCGCGGCAGGGTGGTGGCGATCAGATGCGGCCAGATGTTCTCGCGCGGGAACAGCGCATACCACGCCACCGCCAGGATCGGCAGCGCGATGAAGGCGGCCACCGCCAGCGCGGCCAGCGTCCAGCCATCGCCCACCGCCGCGGCAAGCCGCCTGCCCGCGACCGGCACCGGATCGGGCCGAGAGATGCTCATCCTTCGCCTTCTAGCCCTCTGCGGCGGCGCGCACCAGCCCGGGCGCGATGCCCGGGGCGTGGCTACATCCCCAGCGCCTCGCGATACAGCTGCAGCACCGCCTCCTCCTCCGACACCTCCTGCGGATCCTTCTTGCGCAGCGCGATCAGCTTGCGCAGCGCCCGGGTGTCATAGCCGCGCGCCTTCGCCTCGGCCATCACTTCCTTCTGGTGCCCGGCGATCGCCTGCTTCTCCTCCTCGAGCCGCTCGTAGCGCTCGACGATCTGCCGCAGCTCCGCCGCCGTCACGCGATAGCGATCCGACGGACCGGACTCCTCCTCATCCATTGCGCGCTCCATGCCGGCCTCCTCGCTCTTGCCCGATGCGGGCGCGAGAGATACCGGCCCGCCCCTGCCCAGACAAGGGCTTGCCCCGGGCCGGCCCGTCGGGCTAGTCGGGGATGTGCCGACACGCCGGATGGGGGCAGATGCAGATCCTTCTCGTCGCCGGGCTGATCCTCGCCGCCACCGGGCTGGCCGGGCTGGGCCGCTGCATCCTGGTCGCCCGCCGGCTGCGTGCGGGCAAGCTGCCCGAGGATGCGCTGCGCGCGCGCCTGCAGGGGCTGGTCACGCTCAATCTCGCCTCGGTCAGCACCGGGTTCCTCGGGGCGGCGCTGGTCGCCGTCGCGCTGATCCTGGGTTGAGCCGGAACGGAGGATCCGCCATGGCCCGGACCGTCGTCATCACCGGCACCAGCCGCGGCATCGGGCGCGAGCTGGCCCGCCAGGCCGCGGCGCGCGGCGACCGGGTCATCGGCACCCAGCGCCGCGGCCCGGCCCCCGAGGGGGTGGAGCTGCGGCTTGCCGACGTCACCGATCCCCAGGCGATCGGCGCGCTGGCCCGGTCGCTGGCGCCGGGGCCGGTCGATCTTCTGGTCTGCAATGCCGGGATCTATCTGGGCCGCGGACGGATCGGCGAGGCGGCCTTTCCCCCCGAGGCCTGGGCGCAGACCTTCGCGGTCAATGTCGCGGGGGTCTTCATGACCATCGAGGCGATGCTGCCGCTTCTGGAGCGCGCGGAGCGCCCGCGCATCGCGATCATCTCCTCGCAGATGGGATCCTCGGCCCGCGCCAGGGGCGGCGCCTATATCTACCGCGCCTCCAAGGCGGCCGCGACCAATCTCGCGGTCAACCTGTCCATCGACCTCAGGCCGCGGGGCATCGCGGTGGGCGCCTATCATCCCGGCTGGGTGCGCACCGACATGGGCGGATCGGGGGCCGAGATCGACCCGGCCGAGAGCGCGGCGGGGCTTCTGGCGCGTTTCGAGGCGCTGGATCTCTCGCGCAGCGGGTGCTTCGAGATGTGGAACGGCGCGCCGATCCCCTTCTAGCCCCCGCCGCCCGCCGGCGGCAGTGCCGGGCTGAGGACCAGAAGCGACAGGATGGTGAACAGGATCTGCCCCCCGGCCAGCAGGGTCGCGGTCGAGGGGTCGTATTGCGGCGCGATCTCGACCAGGTCGGCGCCGATCAGGTTCACCCCCTTCATCCCGCGCAGGATCGCCAGCGCCTCGCGCACCGTCAGCCCGCCCGCCTCGGGCGTGCCGGTCCCCGGCGCGAAGGCGGGGTCGAGGCTGTCGATGTCGAAGCTGAGATAGGCTGGCCCCGCGCCCACCACCTGGCGCGCCCGGGCGATCACCGCCGGCAGGCCGAGGCTGTCGATCTCCTCGGCATGGATCACCGTCATGCCGCTTTCGTAGGAGAATTCCCACAGCCATTCCGCCCCGCCGCGGATGCCGATCTGCACGGTGCGGGTGGGGTCGAGGACCCCCTCCAGGACCGCCTGGCGGAAGGGCGCGCCGTGATGGAAGCGCGCGTGGTCGAACTCGCCCGAGGTGTCGCAATGGGCGTCGATGTGGATCAGGCCCACCGGCCGCGCGCGGCCCAGCGCGCGCAGCACGGGCAGCGTCACCGAATGATCGCCCCCGACGCCCAGGGGCAGCGCCCCCGCATCGCGGATGCGGGCGACGAAGGCCTCGATGTCGGCATGGCTCTCCTCCAGCCGGAACCGGCTGGAGAAGGCGACGTCGCCGATGTCCGCGACCCGGGCCTGGTGGATCGGCGCGACCCTCAGCACATGCTCGTAGGGGCCGATGCGCTCGATCCCGCGCAGGGCGCGGGGGCCAAAGCGGGCGCCTGGCCGGTTGGTCACGCCATTGTCCATCGGCATGCCGTAGAGCGCGACCTGCAGCCCCTCGGGCCCCGGGGCCTTTGGCGCGGACAGGAGCGTGGGGATCCCCGCATAGGGGGCGGGGCGGCGGCCGCTGCGGATGACCCGCGCGGCGATGTCGGCAAAGGCCGGGTCGTGGAACGCGCCGGGCCCCGCCGCGCCATAGCGTTCCCTCAGCGCCGCCAGCCTGTCGGCATCCCAGCCCATCGCCCGCCCTCCGGTCCGCCCTACCGGCCCAGAGTGCTGGGATTCGCCGCGCCGGGCAAGCCCGCGGCGCTCAGGGCTCCAGCGCCGGGGCGCCCGGCGGAACCAGCAGCCCCTCCGCGACCAGCCGGCCGGCGGCGTCGAGATCGGGCGCAAGCGGCCGGTCCTCGGCCAGCGCCGGGATGCGTTCGCGGATGCGCGCGATCACCGCGGCCAGCGCCGGCGAGGTGGCCAGCGGCGCGCGCAGACCGATGCCCTGGGCGCCCGCGATCGCCTCGATGCCGAGGATGACGTCGAGATTGCCGGTCATCTCGGTCAGCCGCCGGGCGGCATGGCAGGCCATGCTGACGTGATCTTCCTGATTGGCGCTGGTGGGGGTGGAATCGACGCTGCGCGGATTGGACAGCGCGCGGTTCTCGGCCATCAGCGCCGCCGAGGTGACCTCGGCGATCATCAGCCCCGAATTCAGCCCCGGTGCGGGGGAGAGGAAGGCCGGCAGCCCGAAGGACAGCGCGGGATCGACCAGCGTGGCGATGCGCCGCTGGGCGATGGCGCCCAGCTCGGCCACCGCCATGGCGATCATGTCGGCCGCGAGCCCCACCGGCGCGGCGTGGAAGTTTCCGCCCGAGAGGATCCGCCCGTCGGGCAGGACCAGCGGGTTGTCGGTGGCGGCATTCGCCTCGGTCCGCAGCGTCGCCGCCGCCATGCGCAGCACATCCATGCAGGCCCCGGTGACCTGCGGCTGGCAGCGGATGCAATAGGGATCCTGCACCCGCTGATCGCCCTCGCGATGGCTCTCGCGGATCTGCGATCCCGCCAGCAGGCCGCGCAGCACCGCCGCCGCCTCGATCTGGCCGCGATGGCCGCGCAGCTGGTGGATCGCCGCCTCGAAGGGGTCGGTCGAGCCCATCGCCGCGTCGGTCGACAGCGCCCCGGTGGTCAGCGCGCTGACCGCCCCGCGCCAGGCGGCGAACAGCCCCGCCAGCGCCAGCGCGGTCGAGACCTGGGTGCCGTTGATCAGCGCCAGCCCCTCCTTGGGCCCCAGCGTCACCGGGGCGAGCCCCGCCGCCGCCAGCGCCGCGGCCCCGGACATACGGCGCCCGCCGAACTCGGCCTCGCCCGCGCCGATCATCACCGCGGTCAGATGCGCCAGCGGCGCCAGATCGCCCGAGGCGCCCACCGATCCCTGGCCGGGGATCACCGGCAGCACCCCGCGCGCCAGCATCTCCTGCAGCAGCGCCACGGTGGCGGGCCGCACGCCGGACGCGCCGCGCCCCAGCCCCACCAGCTTCAGCGCCATCACCAGGCGGACCACCGGCGCGGACAGCGGCGCGCCGACGCCGGCGCAATGCGACAGGATCAGGTTGCGCTGCAGCGCCTCGGTATCCCCGGCGGGGATGCGCACCGCGGCAAGCTTTCCGAAGCCGGTATTGACCCCGTAGACCGGCCGTTCCCCGCGCGCCGCGGCGGCGACCAGCCCGGCCGATGCGGCAAGCGCCGGGGCGGCGGCGGGATCGAGCCGCGCCGGCACCCCCTCCATCACCCGCGCCAGCGTGGCCAGATCGACCGCGCCGGGTGTCAGAATCACCTCGGCCATTGCCTTCCCCCGGTTGGATCCCCGGGGAACCGCCCCGGCGACGGCACGGACCGTGCCCGCCGGGGCCGGGATGCGTCAAGCGGCGCGCGCGCCGCGCGGGGCGACCGGGCGGCGGCGCCGGGCGGTCAGAAGATGAAGTCCGACGCGTCCAGATCGGCCTGCAGGAAGTTTTCCAGCACCACGGTGTCGCCGCTGGTGCCGAACTGCACCAGCAGGTTGGCGCCGAACTGCACCGAGCTGATGTCGCCGAATCCCGAGACGGCGGAATGCCCGCTGAGGTCGATGCGGTCCTTGCCGTTGGTGAAGTCGGTGATCAGGTCCGACCCGTCGCCATCGACGAAGATGAACGTGTCGCGGGCGCCGTCACCGGTCAGCGTGTCGTCGCCGGACCCGCCGCGGATCTGGTCCTTGCCGGCGCCGCCCTCGATGGTGTCATTGTCCGCGCCGCCATCCAGCATGTCGGCCTTCGCGCCGCCGCGCAGAAAGTCGGCCCCGGCCCCGCCACTGGCGACGTCGACGCCCTTGCCGCCCAGAAGCTCGTCATCGCCCAGGCCGCCCTCCATCACATTGGCGCCCGCACCGCCGATCAGCCGGTCATTGCCGCCGCCGCCATAGATCGTGTCGGCGATGGCGCCGCCGATCAGCACGTCGTCGCCGCCGCGCCCGGTCAGCGTGTTCGCCCCCAGCCCGCCATCGATCCGGTTGGCGCCGTTGTCGCCGGCCAGATCGTCGGCCTTGTCCGAGCCGATCAGGTTCTCGATATCGAGCAGGATGTCGCCGGTGGCATCGCCGCCGCTCGCGGTGCCGGCCAGCAGGTCGATGGTGACCGCCGCCGAACCGTTGTAGGACGCCGTGTCCGACCCGTTCCTGCCGACCAGGACGTCGGCGCCCCTGCCGCCATGCAGCAGGTCGCCCCCGGCATGGCCGACCAGCACGTCGTCGCCGTCGCCGCCGAAGATGTCGTCATTGCCGGCCTTGCCGCCCAGCACGTCATCACCGGCAAAGCCGAAGATGAAGTCGCCGCTGGTGGTGCCGCCCAGCACGTCATCGTCGCCGCCGGCCTCGAACACGCTGAGCCCGGCGTCGGAGTAGCCGCTGGCGAGGATGAACTCCCTGCCGTCGATCTCGATGAAATCGACCTTGTTCGGACCGTCGAGCTCCAGCGCTCCGGCATCCAGCACCCGGCCGATCTCGACCAGCCCGCCGCCCGGCTCGATCGAGTATGCGACCAGACCGTCGCCGTAATAGGCGGGCGCGATCAGGACATTCGCCCCCTGGAATTCCCGCACGGCGAAGTAGGCGGGCCCGTAGAGGCCGCTCGCCACGCTGGTGCCGAAGTCATAATCGGCGACGCTGGTCAGGGAGCCATTGTTGTTGACCCGGAACACGCTGATGCCGCGGTCACTGAACCCCCCGGCATAGAGATAGGTGACGCCATCGACCACCGCGGTGGCAAGGCCCAACGTGTTGGCAAGCTCCAGCGTGCCGGAATCGGTGACATTGTCGGTGTTGGTCAGCGAACCGTTGTTGTTGAGGCGGAACACGCTGACGCCACTGTCGTTGTATCCGGCGACGAAGACATAGGTGTTGGACGCCACCTCGGCGATATGGACATTGGTTGCGCCGTCGAGTTCGAAGGCCACATTGTCGCTGTCCTTCACCTCGGCGACCGAGGTCAGCGTGCCGGTGGTGCCGTCGAGCGAGAAGACCGTGACCGCGTCGTCGACCTCCCCGACGGTCACGACATAGGTCGTGCCGCCCAGCACGGCGGTGGCAATCGCGCCGTCGCCGAGGAGCAGGGTCGTGGCATCGTCGGTCCGGGTGTCGGTGACGGTCAGCGCGCCGCTGGCGGCGTCGATCCGCGCCACGGTCATCGAATAATAGCCCTTGATCAGCAGATAGCTGTCCGCGCCGATGGTGACGATCTGCAGATCCTCGGGATTGCGGATGTCATTGGACGCATCGTCGACCAGGCTTCCGGCCGCGGTCAGCTGCCCGTCCGCGGCCATCGAGAAGATCTGAATGCCGGCGTCGTTGTAGCCCGACGCATAGACCCAGGTGTTGCCATTCAGCGTGGCGCCGGTGACGTCCCAGCAGCCGGCCAGTTCCGAGACACCGGCAATGCCGTCGGTCTCGTTGTCGATGTTGAAGAACGGGGCGAAAATCGTGCTCATCTGTGCTGTCTCCCTGTTGGCCGGGCCCCCGCGCATGCGGGGCCCGGGTCGCGGCCCGGTGCTCTGT
The DNA here is from genome assembly GCA_003697125.1 of Alphaproteobacteria bacterium. GTDB lineage: Bacteria > Pseudomonadota > Alphaproteobacteria > Rhodobacterales > Rhodobacteraceae > J013. The sequence continues at coordinate 9,098 of RFGB01000094.1, read as the reverse complement.
GGTTCCTTGGTCGCTCGGTCGTCAGGTGGCGGATGCCAGGCCTCCGCCGCAGCGCTGGGGATGGGAACTCGGACCGCGCAGGATAATTGCCGGATCCGCCGGGCGAATCCAGTGCCGACCACCCCGGGAACTGGTTGCGGCGGCGTTTTTCACGATTCACTCACGCTAGCGCATGAGCCATGCGCGGCGATCATGGCTGATGCGCCGCATTTGCCGCTGGGCAGGATGCCGCGGCGCGCGGTATTGAGATTCGATGGCAACGCGCACCATGACCCTGGCCGAGGCGCAGTCGCTGCCGCGCTGGCGGCAGCCCGTCACGCTGCTGGTGGTGATGGCCGCGGCGATGCCCTTCGCCTTCGCCACCTGGTCGGCGCTGCTCAACAACTTCGTGATCGAGGTCGCGGGCTTCGACGGCTGGAAGATCGGCGTGCTGCAGGCGGTGCGCGAGATTCCGGGCTTCCTCGCCATCGGGGTGATCGCGGTGATCCTGCTGGTGCGCGAACAGCGGCTTGCGCTGATCTCGCTGGCGCTGCTGGGGCTGGGCACGGCGGCGACGGCGCAGTTCCCCAGCTTCGCGGGGCTTCTGGTCACCACCTTCATCGGCAGCCTGGGCTTTCACTATTACGAGACGGTGAACCAGTCGCTGCAGCTGCAATGGCTGCCGCGCGACCGCGCGCCGAGGGTGCTGGGCTGGATCCTGGCCGCCACCTCGGCCGGGTCGCTGGTCGCCTATGGGCTGATCGTGGTGGCCTGGCGGTTCTGGGACCTGCCCTATGACGTGGCCTACTGGGTCGGGGGCGGCGTGACGGTGGCGGTGGCGCTGTTCGCCTGGTTCGCCTGGCCCCAGTTCGAGGCGCCCCACCCCCAGCGCAAGCGGATGGTGCTGCGCCGGCGCTACTGGCTCTATTACGCGCTTCAGTTCATGAGCGGGGCGCGCCGGCAGATCTTCGTCGTCTTCGCGGCCTTCATGATGGTCGAGAAGTTCGGGATGAAGATCCACGAACTGACGGCGCTGTTCCTGATCAACTATGTCGCCAACATGGTGTTCGCGCCGATGGTCGGGCGGTTCATCGGCCGGTTCGGCGAGCGGGTGGCGATGAACATCGAGTATCTCGGTCTGACCGGGGTGTTCATCCTCTATGCCGGGCTCTACTGGTTCGACTGGCCGCTGTGGGTGGCGGCGGCGCTGTATGTCGTCGATCACCTGTTCTTCGCCATGGCCTTCGCCATCAAGACTTATTTCCAGAAGATCGCCGATCCGGGCGACATCGCGCCCAGCGCGGCGGTGGCGTTCACCATCAACCACATCGCCGCGGTCGGGCTGCCCGCGCCGCTGGGCCTGCTGTGGCTTTGGGCACCGGATGCGGTGTTCGCGCTGGCCGCCGCGATGGCGCTGACCTCGCTCGGGCTGTCGCTCCTCGTCCCGCGCCATCCCCGCCCGGGGCACGAGACGGTGTTCGCCCGCCAGCCGCTGGGAATGCCCGCGGAATGAACCGGGATCGGGCCGGGCTGCCGGCATGACGGCGCGGGCCGGCCCGCCGCGCCGGCGCGAGGCGCGCTTCACCACCGGATCGACCATGCGCCATGTGGTGGTGATGACCCTGACCTCGATGCTGGGTCTGAGCTTCATGTTCCTGGTCGATTTCGTCACGCTGTTCTGGATCGGGCAGATCGGCGACCCGGTGAACGTGGCGGCGGTGGGCTATGCCTGGACGATCCAGTTCTTCGCCGTCTCCTCGGGCATCGGCCTGTCGATCGCGGCGATGGCGCTGATCGCCCGGGCGATCGGCATGCGCGACTGGCGGGCGGCGCGGCAGCATGCCGGCGCGAGCCTGCTGATCGCGCTGGTGGTGCAGGGGGCGGTGGCCCTGGCGGTGCTGGTGCTGCGCCAGCCGCTGCTTGCCGTGCTGGGCGCGTCGGAACAGGCGCTGGCGGTGGCGGGGCGCTTCCTGCTGATCACCGTGCCGACGCTGCCGCTGATGGCGCTGGGGATGGTCGCGGCCTCGGGGCTGCGGGCGGCGGGCGACGCCTGGCGGGCGATGACGGTGACGCTGGCCGCGGGGGTGATCGCGCTGATCGCCGATCCGCTGGTGATCTTCCCGCGCACCGAGCTTCTGGGCGGGCGGCTGGCGATCCCCTTCGGCGCCGGGCTGGGGATGGATGGTGCAGCCTGGGTGCTGGCCGCGACGCGGGTGGTGACCGCGGGGCTGGCCATCGGCTGGCTGGCCGGGGTGCACGACCTGATCGCCCTGCCCGGCAGGGCGGCGCTGCGGGCCACCGCGCGCCCCTTCTTCCGGATCGCCCTTCCGGCGATGGCGACGCAGATGTCCACGCCGGTGGGCAACGCCGCGGTCACGGCGATCATCGCCGAATTCGGCGACGCGGCGATGGCGGGGTGGTCGGTGGTGTCGCGGCTGATGATCCTCGCCTTCGGCGGCATCTTCGCGCTCTCGGGCGCGATCGGGGGGATCATCGGCCAGAACCACGGCGCGGGGCTGGCCGGGCGGGTGGCCTCGGCCTATCGCGACGCGATGCTGTTCAGCCTGGTCTATGTGCTGGCGGTCTGGACGGCGCTGGCGCTGGCCGGCGGCCCGGTGATCGCCGCCTTCGGCGTCACCGGCGAGGGGGCTCGGGTGGTGCGCGCCTTCACCGAGCTTGCGGCGGGGGGATTCGTCTTCACCGGGGCGCTGTTCGTGGCCAATGCCACCTTCAACAATCTCGGCCGGCCGCTGTGGTCCACCGCCTTCAACTGGACGCGCGACCTGTTGCTGATGGCGCCGCTCGCCTGGGCGATGGCGCGGCTTCTGGGGGCGCCGGGGGCGGTCTACGGCCAGGCGCTGGCCGGGGTGGCGGTGGGCGCGCTGGCGGGAATCGTCGGCTGGCGGCACATTGCCAGCCTGCAGCCGGCGGCACAGCCGCGGACCGGGCCGGCCTGACCGCCCCGCGGCCCGCGCCTTGCAGCGCCGCGCCCGGGTGCTATGTGACGATCAGGATCCCCATGCAGGAGGAGGCGCCCATGCCTTTCCCATCGCCCCGCAAGCTGCGCCTGCCAACGCCCGCCGAGGCGCTGCCCGGCCGGCCCGAGCCGCTGCCCACCGCCGAGCGGCATTTCGTCAATGGCCGCCCCCTGCGCGGTCCCTGGCCCGAGGGGCTTGCCCGGGCGGTGTTCGGCATGGGCTGCTTCTGGGGGGCCGAACGGCTGTTCTGGCAGCAGCCGGGAGTCTGGGTGACCGCGGTCGGCTATGCCGGCGGGCTGACGCCCAACCCGACCTACGAGGAGGTCTGCTCGGGCCTGACCGGCCATGCCGAGGTGGTCCTGGTGGTCTACGACCCCGCGCAGATCGGCTACGACGCCCTGCTGAAGCTGTTCTGGGAAAACCACGATCCCACCCAGGGCATGCGGCAGGGCAACGACATCGGCACGCAGTACCGCTCGGTGATCCACGTCTTCGACGCCGCCCAGGACGCCGCCGCGCGCGCCAGCCGCGACGCCTATCAGGCCCGCCTGTCGGCGGCGGGCTACGGGCCGATCACCACCGAGATCGCCCCCGCCCCGGCCTTCCATTATGCCGAGGCCTATCATCAGCAGTATCTGGCCAGGAATCCGGGCGGATATTGCGGACTGGCCGGCACCGGGATCGGCTGTCCGGCCGGCGTGGAGGCATGAGCGGCTTGGCGGGGCGGCGATGAGCACCTGGACCGCGATCACCCGCCTGCCCGGCGAATCGGCCGCCGAGGCGCTGGGCGAGGCGCTGGAGGCGCTGCGCCCCGCGCCGGCGGGCGTGGGCGTGTTCGAGATCGAGGACGGCAGCGGCCTGTGGGAGGTCGGCGCCTATTTCACCGATCCGCCCGACCAGGCGGGGCTGGCGCTGCTGTCGGCCCTGCACGGGGCGGCGGATTTCGCGGTCTCGCGCCTCGATGACCGCGACTGGGTCGCCCAGGTCCAGCGGGAGCTGCACCCGGTGGTCGCCGGCCGCATCTTCCTGCACGGCCCCCATGACGCGCACCGGGTGCCGGTCAACGCCATCCCCCTGCGCATCGAGGCGGCGATGGCCTTCGGCACCGGCCATCACGGCACCACGCTGGGCTGCCTGCGGGCGATGGTGCGGCTGGGGCGGCTGGGGCTCCGGCCGCGCCGGGTCGCCGATATCGGCTGCGGGACCGGGGTCCTGGCCATCGCGGCGGCGAAGCTGTGGCGGGCGCGCTGCGTCGCGGTGGACATCGACGCGGTCGCGGTGCGCACCGCGCGGGCAAACATGGCGGTCAACGGGGTCCAGGGGCTGGTGCGAACCGGCGCGGCCGCGGGCTTCCGCGCGCCGCTGCTGCGCGCGGCCATGCCCTTCGACCTCGTTCTGGCCAACATCCTCGCCGGCCCGCTGCGCCGGCTCGCCCCCCAGACGAGGGCGGCGCTGGCCCCGGGGGGAATCGCGGTGCTGTCGGGGATCCTCGACCGCCAGCTGCCCGCGGTGCTGGCGGTCCATGCCGGGCACGGGATGCGGCGCATCGGGCTGGAGCGCATCGGCGGCTGGTCGACGGTCACCCTGCGCCGCGACTGAGGACGCCGGGGACGCGGCCGGGCGGGCGGCTGGCCAAGCGTTCGCCTTCCGTGCTAATCGGAGGGGAGGCCGGGGACGGCAACACCGGCGGGCGGTTTCGCGAACGGGGGCAGGCGTGCGGGTCATCGGAATCGATCCCGGCCTCAGGCAGACGGGCTGGGGCGTGCTCGATGTGGGGCCCACCCGCATCGTGCATGTCGCCAATGGCGTCTGCCGCTCGCGGGGCGAGGCGCTGGCCGAGCGGCTGCTCAGCCTGTTCCACGGGCTCGGCGAGGTGATCGCCCGCACGCGGCCCGATGCCGCCGCGGTCGAGCAGACCTTCGTCAATCGCGACGCGGCGGGCACGCTGAAGCTGGGCCAGGCGCGGGCCGTCGCGCTTCTCGTCCCGGCCCTCGCCGGGCTGCCGGTGGCCGAATACGCCCCCAACGCGGTGAAGAAGGCGGTGGTCGGCGTGGGCCATGCCGGCAAGGAGCAGGTGGAGCGCATGGTGCGCCTGCAGCTGCCCGGCATCACCGTCGCCGGTCCCGATGCGGGCGACGCGCTGGCGATCGCGCTGTGCCATGCCCACAATCTCCGCCATGCGGGGCGCCTCGACGCCGCGCTTGCCCGCGCCGGCGTGACACCGGGGGCCGGGCGGTGATCGGCCTGGTCCGCGGCCATGTGGTGCTGCGCGGCACCGACCATGTGCTGATCGACACGGGCGGGGTGGGATATGTCGTGCATTGCGCCGAACGCACCCTTGCCGGCCTGCCGGCACCGGGGGGCGTCGCCGTGCTCTATACCGAGCTGATCGTGCGCGAGGACCTGCTGCAGCTGCTGGGCTTCCCGAGCCCCGCCGAGCGGGAATTCTGGCGGATGCTGACCACCGTGCAGGGGGTGGGCGCGCGGCTCGCCCTGGCGATCTCGGGCCATCTGGGGCCCGAGACCGGGGCGCGGGTGCTGGCGCTGGGCGACGTGGCGGCGGTCAGGGCGGTTCCCGGCGTGGGGCCGAAGCTTGCCCAGCGCGTGGTGGCCGAACTGAGGGAGAAGGCCCCGCTGCTGATGGCGCTGCCGCCGGGCCAGGCGCAGCCGGCCATGGTTCCGGGCGAGCCCGGAACCCTGCCGGAGCCGGCGGCTCCGGCAGCCGCGCCGCCGGCGCGGATGGCCGGCCCGGCGCCCGATGCCGAGCCGCAGGGAAGATCGGCGATCGCCGAGGCATTGTCGGCGCTGGTCCATCTCGGCTATCCCACGGGCGAGGCCGCCGCCGCGGTGGCCGCCTGCGCCGAGGCCGCCCCGGATGCCGACACCGCCGGCCTGATCCGCGCCGCGCTGCGCCGCCTGGCCCCGGGGGTGTGACGCCATGACCGAACGCGAGCCGCTGCTCGATCCCGATGCCCGGCCCGAGGATGCCGACCGCGCGCTGCGCCCGCAAAGCCTTGACGACTTCATCGGCCAGGCCGAGGCGCGCGCCAATCTGCGCGTCTTCATCGAAAGCGCCCGCACCCGCGGCAAGGCGATGGATCACGCCCTGTTCCACGGCCCGCCCGGGCTGGGCAAGACCACGCTGGCGCAGATCATCGCCCGCGAGCTGGGCGTGAACTTCCGCATGACCTCCGGCCCGGTGCTGGCGAAGGCCGGCGACCTCGCCGCGATCCTGACCAATCTCGACGCGCGCGACGTGCTGTTCATCGACGAGATCCACCGCCTCAATCCGGTGGTGGAGGAGATCCTCTATCCGGCGATGGAGGATTTCGCCCTCGACCTGGTGATCGGCGAAGGGCCGTCCGCGCGCACGGTCCGGATCGACCTGCCGCCCTTCACCCTGGTCGGGGCCACCACCCGGCTGGGGCTTCTGACCACCCCGCTGCGCGACCGCTTCGGCATCCCGATCCGGCTGGAATTCTATCGGGTCGAGGAGCTCGAGACCATCGTCACCCGGGGCGCGCGGCTCCTGGGCGCGCGCATCGATCCCGACGGCGCGCACGAGATCGCCCGCCGCGCGCGGGGCACGCCCAGGATCGCGGGGCGGCTCCTGCGGCGGGTGATCGACTTCGCCATCGTCGAGGGCGACGGGCGGATCACCCGGGCGCTGGCCGACAGCGCGCTGTCACGGCTCGGGGTGGATGATCTGGGCCTCGATTCGGCCGACCGGCGCTATCTGCGTATGATCGCCGAGAACTTCCAGGGCGGACCGGTGGGCATCGACACCATGGCCGCCGCGCTGTCCGAATCACGTGATGCGCTGGAGGAGGTGATCGAGCCCTTCCTGCTGCAGCAGGGCCTGCTGATGCGCACCCCGCGCGGGCGGATGCTGGGCGCGCGGGCCTGGGCGCATCTGGGCCTTGCGCCGCCACCCGGCACCCCCGGGCAGGCGGATCTGTTCGGAGAGGGCCGATGAGCGCGCCGGCGCGATCCGCCGACGGCGACGGGGGCGCGCGGGCGCATCACCTCGCCATCCGGGTCTATTACGAGGACACCGATCTTGCCGGGGTCGTCTATCACGCCAACTATCTGCGTTTCCTGGAACGCGGGCGATCCGAGGCGATCCGCGCGCTGGGGATCGATCAGCGGGCGCTGCGCGAGGCCGGGATCGTCTTCGTGGTGCGCGCGATTCGGGCCGAATTCCTGCGCCCGGCGCGCTATGACGACCTGCTGGGCGTGGCGACGGCGCTTTCGGAGATCACCGCGGCGCGGCTGGTGATGGATCAGCGCATCGCGCGCGGGGCGGAGCTGCTGCTGACCGCCCGGGTGACGCTGGCCTGCATGACCCCGCAGGGCCGGCCGCGGCGCATTCCCGCGCCGGTCCGCGCCGCGCTGGCCGCGGCGCTGGCGCCGCCGCCCGCGGGCGACGGGATTTCCGGCACGGCCATTTGAGATTCCGCCAATCTGTGCCATAAGGGCCACGCAGGACCGGGCGGGACAGTCCGGCCGGCGTGGCCACCCTGAGGCAGGCTCATGGAAACCGAAACCCTGGCTGCGGCCCAGCAGCTCGATTTCTCGCTGCTCGCCCTGTTCATGCGGGCAACGCTGACCGTCAAGATCGTGATGATCATCCTGCTCCTGGCCTCGGTCTGGTCATGGGCGGTGATTCTCGACCGGGTGCTGCGCTATCGCCGCGCCCTGCATGAATGCGCGATGTTCGAGGATGCGTTCTGGTCCGGCCAGCCGCTGGAGGAGCTCTATGACCGCATCGGGCGCAAGCCCCGCTCGGCCATGGAGCGGATCTTCGTCGCCGGCATGAACGAATGGCGCCGCTCCTACGGCCGCAAGGGCATGCTGCCGGGCGCACAGTCGCGCATCGAACGCTCGATGAACGTCACCATCACCCGCGAGGCCGAGGCGCTGAACCGGGGCCTGGGCGTGCTGGCATCGGTGGGCTCCACCGCACCCTTCATCGGGCTGTTCGGCACGGTATGGGGCATCAAGACCGCCTTCGAGGACATCGCCATCGCCCAGAACACCAATCTTGCGGTCGTCGCCCCCGGCATCGCCGAGGCGCTGCTGGCCACGGCGCTGGGGCTGCTGGCCGCGATTCCCGCGGTGGTCGCCTACAACAAGCTGTCGGCCGACGCCGACCGCATCACCGCCGATTACGAGAGTTTCGCCGAGGAATTCGCCACCATCCTGTCGCGTCAGATGGATCGCGAGGAGGTCTGAGCCATGGCCGCCAGCCTGGCCGCCCGCCCCCGGGGACGGCGCACCGCGCGCCGCCAGATGGCCGAGATCAACGTCACCCCCCTGGTCGACGTGATGCTGGTGCTGCTGATCATCTTCATGGTCGCCGCGCCCCTGCTGACCGTCGGCGTTCCGGTCGAACTGCCCAAGACCGCCGCCGCGCCCCTGCCCAGCGAGCAGGAGGAGCCGCTGACCATCGCGCTGACCGCCGACGGGCGGGTGATGGTGCAGGATCGCGAGGTGGAGCTGGCCAGCCTGGTCTCGACCCTGCGCGCGGTCGCCGCCGAACGCAGCGACGACAAGGTGTTCCTGCGCGCCGATGGCGCGGTGCCCTACGCCCTGGTCGCCCAGGTGATGGGCGCGCTGTCGGCGGGCGGCTTCACCCGCATCGGACTGGTCACCGATCCCGGCGGACCGACGCTGGACGGCCAGGCCGGCAACTGACACGGGGGGCCCCGGCGCGATGACCCGCAGCCTCGCCATCTCGGCCCTGGCGCATCTCGCGATCCTCATCCTGCTGCTGTTCGCGGGGCAGCTGTTCCGCGCGGAACATGCGCGGGCGATCCAGGTGACCGAGGTCGAGATCGTCACCGCGCCCGCGCCGATGCCCGCGCCGGCCGATCCCCCGGCAGCGCCCCGCGAAGCGCCCGCCGCCCTGCCGCAGCCCGAGGCGCGCGAGGACGCGCCCGCCGCACCCGACGACACCGCCCCGCCCCGGCGCAGCGACGCCGCGCGCCCCGGCGCCGATGCCGCCGATTCGCCGCCCGATCTGGCCGGCCTGCGCCCGGACCAGACCGCGACCGTCACGCTGGAGGCCCCGCCCGCCCCGCTGAGCCTGGCCGAGGATTCCCCCACCGAGGGGGAGAGCCCGCTGCGCCCCGAGCGCAT
>RFGB01000093.1 GCA_003697125.1 Alphaproteobacteria bacterium | reverse complement strand
GGGGCGGGGCTGGTCACGGTGGGCTGTCCGCCGGCGGCGCTGATCGAGAATGCCGCGCGGCTCGATGCGGTGATGCTGCGTCCGGTGGCGGATGCGGCGGCGCTGTCGGCGGTGCTGGAGGATGGCCGCATCAATGCCCTGTGCCTGGGGCCGGGGCTGGGCGTGGCGCGGGCGCGGGCGCTGCTGCCCGCCGCGCTGGGCGCCGGGCGCGCCGCGGTGCTGGATGCCGATGCGCTGACCGCCTTTGCCGAGGATCCCGCGAAGCTGTTCGCGACGCTGCACGAAGGATGCGTGCTGACGCCGCACATGGGCGAGTTCGGGCGGCTGTTCCCGGACCTGCGCGCGAGGCTCGAGGCGCCGGCCCCGCGGGGGCCGGCATGGTCGAAGCTGGACGCGGCGCGTGCGGCGGCGGCGCGCGCGGGCTGCGTGGTGCTGCTGAAGGGCGCCGACACGGTGATCGCCGATCCGGCCGGGCGGGTGGCGGTGGTCTCGGCCCATTACGACCGCGCCGCGCCCTGGCTGGCCACGGCGGGATCGGGCGATGTGCTGGCGGGTTTCGTCACCGGGCTGCTGGCGCGCGGCATGGCGCCGATGCAGGCCGCCGCCGCGGCGGCCTGGCTGCATGTGGAATGCGCCCGCGACTTCGGTCCCGGGCTTATCGCCGAGGACCTGCCCGAGCGGCTTCCCGCGGTGTTGCGCGCGCTGCCGGGCTGAGCGAAAAATCCGCTTACCCTCTCCCCGATCCTCTGTTAGACACGCGCCCGACTTGCGGGCGGCCCGTGCCGCCCGCATCCCGCGGGCGTGGCGGAACTGGCAGACGCACCGGATTTAGGTTCCGGCGCCGCAAGGCATGGGGGTTCAAGTCCCTCCGCCCGCACCAGGGATCGGTCGGCCGCAGGCAGACGGAATAAGGAAGGACGCGAGACCATGAAGGTCACCGAAACGCTGAACGAGGGGCTGAAGCGGGGCTATTCGATCGAGCTGCCCGCGGCGCTTCTGACCGAGAAGATGAACGCCCGGCTGGAGGCTGCGCGGGCCGACTTCCACATGAAGGGTTTCCGCAAGGGCCGCGTGCCGCCGGCGCTGATGAAGCGGATGTTCGGCCGTTCCGTCGCCGGCGAGGCGATGCAGGAGGCGGTTCAGGAGGCGATCCAGAAGCATTTCGACGAGACCGGCGATCGCCCGGCGCTGGAACCGGCGATCCGCATCGCCACCAGGGACTGGCAGGAAGGCCAGGACCTGACGGTCGAGATGACCTATGAGAAGATGCCCGAGATCCCCGAGGTGGACTTCTCGACGATCGCGCTGGAGCGGCTGGTCGTCGCGGTGGACGACGCGGCGATCGACGAGGCGCTGGGCAATCTGGCCCGTCAGGCCGCCGATTACGAGACCAAGGACGGCCCGGCCGAGGATGGCGATCAGGTGGTGATCGACTTCGTCGGCTCCATCGACGGGGAACCCTTCGAGGGGGGCAGCGCCGAGGATTTCCCGCTGACGCTGGGGTCGGGGGCCTTCATTCCCGGTTTCGAGGATCAGCTGGCCGGGGCGCGCGCGGGCGAGGAGCGCACCGTCACGGTCACCTTCCCCGAGGATTACGGGGCGCGCAACCTCGCGGGCAAGCAGGCGAGCTTCGCCTGCAAGGTGAAGGAGGTGAAGGCGCCCAGGCCCGCCGCGATCGATGACGCCCTGGCGCAGCGCTATGGCGCGGAGTCGCTGGAGGATCTGCGCAAGCAGATCGCCGAGCGGCTGGAGGCCGAATACAAGGACGCAGCGCGCCAGCTGCTGAAGCGCAGGCTGATGGATGCGCTCGACGACATGCTGGACTTCGCCCTGCCCGAATGCCTGGTCACCGAGGAGGCGAAGGCGATCGCCCACCAGCTGTGGCATGAGGCGAATCCGCAGGTTCGCGACCATGACCATGGTGAGATCGAGCCCACCGCCGAGCATGTCCGGCTGGCCGAACGCCGGGTGCGGCTGGGGCTGCTGCTGGCCGATCTGGGCCGGCGCGAGAAGATCGAGGTGAGCGAGACCGAGCTGAACCAGGCGCTGATGCGCCAGGCGATGCAGTATCGCGGGCAGGAAAAGCAGTTCTTCGACTTCGCGCGCAACAATCCGCAGGTGATCCAGCAGATCCGTGCGCCGATCTACGAGGACAAGGTCGTCGACTACATTCTGGAGCTGGCCCGGGTCACCGAACGGACCGTGAGCCGTGAGGAGCTGCAGAAGGAGATCGAGGCGCTGGACGCCGAGGATGGCGCGGCGGCCTGAGGCACGCTCCGGCGGCCCTTGCAGCCGCCGGATGCAGTGACTACACCTTCTGATAACCAAAGGCGGCGCATATACGGCCGTCCGTTCCAGCCAGGCAGGACATTGCATGAAGGATCCCGTCGACGTCTACATGAACACCCTGGTCCCCATGGTGGTGGAGCAGACCTCGCGGGGCGAGCGCGCCTACGACATCTTCTCGCGCCTGCTGAAGGAACGGATCATCTTCGTCTCGGGGCCGGTGCATGACGCGATGGCAACGCTGGTCGTCGCCCAGCTCCTGTTCCTCGAGGCCGAGAACCCCAAGAAGGAAATCGCGATGTACATCAACAGCCCGGGCGGGGTGGTGACCTCGGGGCTGTCGATCTACGACACGATGCAGTACATCCAGCCCGCGGTCTCGACCCTGTGCATCGGTCAGGCCGCGTCGATGGGGTCGCTGCTGCTGGCCGCGGGCGAGAAGGGGATGCGCTTCGCGCTGCCCAATGCCCGCATCATGGTCCATCAGCCCTCCGCGGGCTTCCAGGGCCAGGCCTCGGACATCGCCATCCATGCGCGCGAGGTGCTGGAGCTGAAGGACCGGCTCAACCGCATCTATGTCCGCCATACCGGGCAGGATCTGGCCACGGTGGAGGCCGCGCTCGACCGCGACAACTTCATGACCCCCGAACAGGCCAAGGCATGGGGGCTGATCGACCGGATCGTGACCCGGCGCGGGGCGGCGGAGGACGAGTTGCCGAAGGCGTGAGGGATTTGCCGCTTTCGCAGGTTGCGTTTCGGGTTTAGGGTTGAGTCTGATCATCGGGCGAAGCTTGGATGACGGGACAGGTTGAATCGCGACGCGCTGATCAGGGGAGGCGTTGGCGTCCGGGCCTGTCGCCGCCACGGGAGTTGTGAATGACGAAATCGAGCGGATCGGAGTCCAAGAACACGCTCTACTGCTCCTTCTGCGGCAAGAGCCAGCACGAGGTGCGCAAGCTGATCGCGGGACCGACCGTGTTCATCTGCGACGAATGCGTCGAACTGTGCATGGACATCATCCGCGAGGAGTCGAAGTCGACCCTTGTCAAGTCGGCCGATGGTGTCCCCACCCCGCGCGAGATCTGCGCCGTCCTCGATGACTACGTGATCGGGCAGGAGACGGCGAAGAAGGTCCTGTCGGTCGCCGTCCACAACCATTACAAGCGGCTGAGCCACGCCCAAAAAAGTTCGGATGTCGAGCTGTCGAAGTCCAACATCCTGCTGATCGGGCCCACCGGATGCGGCAAGACGCTGCTGGCGCAGACGCTGGCGCGCATCATCGATGTGCCCTTCACCATGGCCGATGCCACCACCCTGACCGAGGCGGGCTATGTCGGCGAGGATGTGGAGAACATCATCCTGAAACTGCTGCAGGCGGCGGAATACAATGTCGAGCGCGCCCAGCGCGGCATCGTCTATATCGACGAGATCGACAAGATCTCCCGCAAGTCCGACAATCCGTCGATCACGCGCGACGTGTCGGGCGAGGGGGTGCAGCAGGCGCTTCTGAAGATCATGGAGGGCACCGTCGCCTCGGTGCCGCCACAGGGCGGGCGCAAGCATCCCCAGCAGGAATTCCTGCAGGTGGACACGACCAACATCCTGTTCATCTGCGGCGGCGCCTTCGCGGGGCTGGAAAAGATCATCGCCCAGCGCAACAAGGGCACAGCGATGGGCTTCGGCGCCGACGTCAAGTCGCCGGACGACCGCCGGGTGGGCGAGATCTTCAGCGAGCTGGAGCCCGAGGATCTGCTGAAATTCGGCCTGATCCCGGAATTCGTCGGCCGTCTGCCGGTGATCGCGACGCTGTCGGATCTCGACGAGGATGCGCTGGTCGAGATCCTGACCAAGCCCAAGAACGCGCTGGTCAAGCAGTATCAGCGGCTGTTCGAGATGGAGGGCGTGCAGCTCACCTTCACCGAGGAGGCGCTGCGCGCCATCGCCCGCAAGGCCATCCAGCGCAAGACCGGGGCGCGCGGCCTGCGCTCGATCCTCGAGAACGTGCTCCTCGACCTGATGTTCGAACTGCCGGGCATGAAGGATGTCGAGGAGGTCGTCGTCGGCGAGGAGGCGATCCTCGGCACCGCCAAGCCGATCCTGGTCTATGCCGACCGCAAGGACGCGCCGGCCTCGGCCGGCTGACGCCCCCCCGCCCTTGCCCCACCGCGGGGCATGGGCTAAGCGGGACGGGCAGCGGGACGGGAAAGCGGGCATGAGTCTTCTGTCGCAGATCTTCACCTGGTGGAACGGCCAGACGATCGGCACCCGCCTGTTCACCTGGGCGCGCGGGCAGTTCGTGGGCGAGGACGAGCAGGGCAACCGCTTCTATCAGACGCCCGACGGCAAGCGCCGCTGGGTGATCTACCGTGGCGAGGCCGAGGCGAGCCGCATCTCGCCCGACTGGCATGGCTGGCTGCACCATACATGGGATGAGCCGCCGAACCGCCGCCCGCTTCCCCACAAGCGGTGGGAGAAGCCGCACCGGCCCAACATGACCGGCACAGAGGAAGCCTATCACCCGCCGGGAAGCCTGCTGCGCCCGCGCCCGGTGCTGCCGCGCGACTACGAAGCCTGGACGCCGGAGGGCTGAATCATGGCCAACACGGCGGCCGAGGCGCTGATCGGGGCGGTGGTGCTGGTGGCCGCGGGCGGCTTCCTGGCCTATGCCGCGCAGCGGGCCGATCTGGGAACCGGCGCGGACGGCTATACGCTGGTGGCAAAGTTCCGCAAGGCCGAGGGCATCGGCATCGGCACGGATGTGCGGCTGTCGGGGGTGAAGATCGGCAGCGTGACCGCGTTGACCCTGGATCCGGAGACCTATCGCGCGGTCACCCGCCTTGCGATCCAGGGCGGGCTGCGGATTCCCGATGATTCGGGTGCACGGATCGCCAGCGAGGGGCTTCTGGGCGGCAATTTCGTCGAGATCACCCCCGGCGCGTCGGAATTCATGCTGAAGGACGGCGACGAGATCCTCCAGACCCAGGGGTCGGTCTCGCTGCTCGATCTCTTCCTCAAGTTCGGCAGCGAGATCGCGCCCCAGCGATGACCGGCCCCGCGCAGGATTCCTGGGACGCCGCGCGCTACGCCGCCGCCGCGCGATTCGTCACCGATCTGGGCGCGCCGGTGCTGGAACTGCTCGACGCCCGTCCGGGCGAGCGGATCCTCGATCTGGGCTGCGGCGACGGCGTGCTGACCGCGCGCATCGCCGCGCTGGGGGCCAGGGTGCTGGGGGTGGATTCCTCGCCCGACATGATCGCCGCGGCGCGCGCGCGAGGGGTCGAGGCAAGGCTCGCCGATGCCCACGCGCTGGATTTCTGCGGCGAGTTCGACGCGGTCTTCTCGAACGCCGCGCTGCACTGGATGACCGATCCCGACCGGGTGTTCGCCGGGGTGGCGCGGGCGCTGGTGCGCGGCGGGCGCTTCGTCGCCGAGGCCGGGGGGCATGGCAATGTCGCCGCGATCCGCACCGCGCTGATCGCGGTGCTGGAACGCCACGGCAGGATCACCGATCTGGGCGAGATCTGGTATTTCCCGACCGTGGCCGAACAGCGCCGCCGGCTGGAACGGGCCGGCCTCACCGTCACCGACATCGCGCTGATCCCGCGGCCGACCCCGGTCACCGCGGGGATGGAAGCGTGGCTCGACACGCTGGCCGGCCCGGCGCTGGCGCTGATCCCCGAGGCGGATCGCCCCGCCGCCCGCGCCGAGGTGGTGCGGCTGGTCGCCCCGGCGCTGCGCGATTCGGCGGGCAACTGGACGGCGGACTATGTGCGGCTGCGGTTCCGCGCGGTGAAGCGATGAGGGCGGCGCTGGCCATCGCGGCGCTGGCCCTGGGACTGCCCGCCGCCGCGCAGGGGCTGGGCGAATCGCATTTCAAGCCCGCACCGCCCGCGCCGGCGGTGCCGCGACCCGATCCGGCCCCGCCCGCCGAGCGCCCGCCGGTCACCAGCCTTGCCGGGCGGGGGGCGGTGCTGCGCGGGCTGGACAAGATGACCGGGCGGGTGGAGAGCTTCGAGATGGCGGTGGGCGAGACCCGGCGCTGGCAGCGGCTGGAGATCCGGCTGGAGGCCTGCCGCCATCCCGGCCCGGGCGAGGCCGAGGACGCCTTCGCCTTCCTGGTGATCCGCGATGTCCGCCACGAGAGGCCCGACTTCACCGGCTGGATGTTCGCATCCTCGCCGGCGCTGTCGGCGCTGGATCACCCGCGCTACGATGTCTGGGTGGCAAGCTGCAGGACCGCCTCGGGCGAGATGTCGGTGGGCAGCGCCCAGAACTGAGCGCTGTGCGCCAGCGCCGCGTCGAGCATGCGGTGATAGGCGTCGCGGCTGATCTCGACCGCCCCGAAGCGTGCCAGATGGTCGGTGACGAACTGCGTGTCCAGCAGCCGGAAGCCCCCCGCC
>RFGB01000092.1 GCA_003697125.1 Alphaproteobacteria bacterium | reverse complement strand
TCAGTTCATAGCGACGTTGAGACATGCTGCTCTCCTCTTTCCCAGAAGTGAATCAGCATTCCTCAAAAAACGCTAGCGATTTATGAGTGTATGACCTAGCGTCACCTGCTCCGCCCGGAAGGGCATCGCCGATACCGGCACGCGCAGGAAGGTCTGGACCAGCTCGCCCAGCACCTCGGCATGGGGGCGCTGATCGGTGTGGAACATCTCGGCGATGGCCAGTTCGCCAAGCCCAAGCGCGGATGCAACCGCCACGATCGCATCCTTGTCGGCGAGCCCCGCGATGTCGATCCAGCGGCGCTTGCCCGGGCCGGGATCGGCCGCGAAGCCCTCGCGCAGCTCCGCGCCCGTTTCGTCATAGACCCAGCTTCGGACGACCGTCGGCCTGGCCGAGGGCGGCACGAAGATCGTCGTCGGCGAGGCGCCGATGTCCCGGCGGTGGTGCCGTCGGCGGGACCTTTCCCCGAGCCTGTCCACGCTGGTCTCTCCCCTCGATCCTGCGGCAGGCGCCGGCCTGCGCGCGTCGTGCCTTGTCACCGCCACGGAGTGGCCCACAATGATGCAATGACGTTCAGCCTGCAAAGCCTCGGTCTGACCTTCGACCCGAACACGCTCGCCGGCGCGCTGGAGCTGGGCGGGCTGTTCCTGGCGGTCGGTCTGGTGCTGCACCTGATCGTCGGCCGGCTGTTCGGGTTCCTCGTCGCCCATGACAAGGACGGGCGCATCGACCGGCTGACGGCGGTGTTCCTCAAGCGCATGGTGCAGGTGCTGGTCTGGGTCTTCGTGGCAACGCTTTACGCCAAGACCGTGCCCGCGCTCGACCGGATGGGCACGGCGCTTCTGGCCAGCGTCTCGATCGCCTCGGTGGTGATCGGGCTTGCGGCGCAGAACACGCTGTCGAACCTGATCGCCGGCATCAGCCTGGTGATCTACCGCCCCTTCCGCATCGGCGACCGCATCCAGATCACCGCGCCCACCGGGCTCGAGACCGGCACGGTGGAGGATGTCACGCTGGGCTACACGCGGCTGAAGACCTACGACAACCGCCGGATCGTGCTGTCGAACAGCCTGATCTCGAACCAGATCATGGTGAACCTGACGGCGGTGGAGCCCCGCGTGATGGCGCTCGTGCCGGTCTCGATCGGCTATGGCAGCGACATCGACCGCGCCCGCGCCGTGGTGCTTGAACTGGCCGAGGCGCACCCGCTGGCCGAGGAGGTGGTGGGCTGTCCGGTGACCATGCTGGGGGGCTCCAGCGTCGATTTCACCCTGCGGGTGTGGTGCAAGGATGCCGGCGATGCCGCCACGCTGCGCTATGACCTGCTGGAGCAGATCAAGAAGCGCTTCGATGCCGAGGGCATCGAGATCCCCTATGCCTGGCAGAACGTGGTGCTGCACCGTCCGGAGAAGGGATCACAGCGCCCCCGCCAGGAGCACGAGGACCGCCCGCAGCACAAGCACGACCACCCCGGCCAGGAGTCGCCGTGACGCGAGGTCTCGCGCGCCGGCCGGTGGTCCGGACGCGCCCGATCCTCGCGTGGCTGCCCGGCCGTCGGCCACGCCCGGCCCGGGGCGCCGCCCAGGGCGCGCAGGCAGGGAACCCGCCGGCGGGGGGGCGTGCCGAAACCGGCTCGGTCCATGTGACTTTGTCACTGCAATGGCGCATGCGCGCGGGCCATATGGCACAAGCAGGCGGGGAGCGCTCCGCCCGATGCCGCAGGGGGAAGCATCATGCGCCGCCGAGAGTTTCCCGCCGCCTCCGCCGCCGGGCTCGCCCTGCGGGCCATCGGGTGGCGCGCGGCGGCGCGCGGCGCTGGCTGGCCGCTGCCGGGCCCGCCGATCCGCGATGCCTCGGGCCGCGCGGATGCGCCGCCGGAGGCCATCGCCGGAGCGGTCGATTTCGGCATGGGCGGCGCAAACCGGGGCATGAGCCGACGGCGCAGATGAAGGGAGACCACGTCATGGCCAGACCACAGGTTCTCGTTCTCGGCGGCAATTTCGCCGGGCTTGGCGCGGCGCAGAAGATCCGCGAATACGCCGGCGATGCCGTCGACATCACCGTGATCGACCGCAAGGCCTATCTCGACTACATCCCCAACATTCCGCTGGAAATCTTCGAGGGGCGCGATCCGGCGGTGACGATGCACATGGACTTGGTCGATGCGCTGGCGCGCGACGACATCAAGTTCCGCCAAGCGGAGGTGCTGGGGCTTGATATCGACGCCCGCCAGGTGCGGGTGCGCCCCAACGAGCCCCCCGGCGCGCCGGAATATCGCGTGGGCTATGACTATCTGGTGATCGCGCTGGGCGCCAAGCTCGCCTATGACGAGATCGAGGGCTTTGCCGAGCATGGGCACACCGTCTCGGATGCCTTCCACGCCAACCGGCTGATCGAATACCTCAAGAACGACTACAAGGGCGGGCCGATCGCCGTCGGCTCCGACCGCTTCGAGCAGGGCAGGAAGGGCAAGCCCGACTGGCTGCCCATCGCGCTCGCCGCCTGCGAGGGGCCGCCGGTCGAGGTGTCGCTGTCGCTCGCGCACTGGCTGGAGGAACACGGCAAGGGCGGGGCAAAGAACATCACCATCTTCACCCCGGCGGAACTCATCGCCGAGGATGCGGGCGAGGAAGTCGTGCGTCAGTTGCTCGACGCCGCCTCCAAGATGGGCTTTGGCTACATGAACAACACGCAAGGCATCAAGCGGCTGACCGCCGAGGGGGTCGAATTTCTCGACGGGCGCAAGCTCGAGGCGGAGATCAGCATCGTCTTCCCCAACTGGAAGCCGCATGACTTCCTCAAGGGTCTGCCGATCTCCGACGAGGTGGGCTTCATCATCACCGACATGAGGATGCGCAACCCCGATCACCCCGAGATCTTCGCCTGCGGCGACGCCGCCGCGATCACCGTTCCGAAGCTCGGCGCCATCGGCCATCAGGAAACCGAGATCGTCGGCAAGCAGATCGCGAAGGATGTGGGCAGGCTGCCGGCCGAGAGGACCGACGAGCCCTGGATGCCCGAGGTCATCTGCATCGGCGACATGGGCGGCGGCAGGGCGTTCTACATCCACTCGAACTCGTGGTTCGGCGGCGACACGCAGGTGCTGAAGATGGGCCGGCTGCCCTATGCGCAGAAGGTGCTCTACAAGGAGATGTTCTTCCGCAACCACGGCAAGATCCCGAACTGGGGCCTGCCCGTGGCCAAGTGGACCGCGGAACACCTCGAGATCTGAAGACCCAGGGCGGGGCGCGCGTTGGGTCGGCCGCGCGCGCCCTGGACAGCGGACATTGCCGGAGATGGCCCCATGCTCGACGGTTTCACTGCCGAGACGCTGGCGCGATTGCAATTCGCGTTCACCGTTTCGTTCCACATCATCTTCCCGGCCTTCTCGATCGGGCTGGCCAGCTATCTGGCCGTTCTGAACGGGCTGTGGCTGTGGAAGCGCGACCGGGTCTATCTCAACCTGTTCGACTACTGGAAGAAGATCTTCGCCTGCGGCGACGCCGCCGCGATCACCGTTCCGAAGCTCGGCGCCATCGGCCATCAGGAAACCGAGATCGTCG
>RFGB01000091.1 GCA_003697125.1 Alphaproteobacteria bacterium | reverse complement strand
GATGATGATCGCCTTCATGCCGAAGCCGAACAGCACCATCAGCACCGGCACCAGCGCGGTCAGCGGCGCGGAGAGGAAGATGTTGACCCAGGGCAGCAGAAGCTCGTCGATCAGCCGGTTCTTGCCCATCAGGATGCCCACCGGAATCCCGATCACCGTGGCGAAGAACACCCCGGCGGCAAAGGCATGGGCGGTTTCGTAGAGCGCCTTGCGGAAGGCCAGCGTGCCCAGCACCTCGACCAGCGTCGCCAGCACCTCGCTCAGCGGCACGACGAAGAAGGTGAGCTCCGCGCGGCCGACGATCTCCCACAGGATGCCCCAGATGATCAGCGAGGACATCGCGGGCAGGCGGATGCCGAACAGGGTCATGCCGGACTACTCCACATAGCTCTTCAGCGAGGCCCAGATCCGGTCGACGATGTCCAGATATTCCGGATCGCGGCGGATATTGGCCACGTCCTTCTGGCGAAGGCCCCGGGGGCGGATGATCTCGGACACACGGCTGGGCCGCGGCAGCAGGATGGCGATCTGGTCCGAGACGTAGACCGCCTCCTCGATCGAATGGGTGACGAAGATGAAGGTCTTGTTCTCGTTCTTGACCAGCGAGAGCAGATCCTCCTGGAACTTGCGCCGGGTCTGTTCGTCGACGGCCGAGAAGGGCTCGTCCATCAGCAGGACCTCGGCATCGACGGCGAGCGCGCGCGCCAGCCCCACCCGCTGGCGCATGCCGCCCGACAGCTCGTGGGGATAGCTCTTCTCGAAGCCCGCCAGACCGACCTCGCGGATGTAGCGCGCCGCGATCGCCTCGCGCTCGGACCGCGCAACGCCGCGCAGCTCCAGGCCGAAGGCGACATTGCGCAGCACATTGGCCCAGGGCAGCAGCGCGAAGTCCTGGAAGACGAAGGCGCGGTCGGGGCCCGGCCCCCGGACCGGGCGGCCGTTCACCTCCACCTCGCCCGAGGTCGGCTCCAGAAGCCCCGCGATGATCTTCAAGAGCGTGGTCTTGCCGCAGCCCGAGGGGCCGAGGAGCGAGGTGAGCTGGCCGCGGGGGAAGTCGAGCGACAGGTTCTTCAGCGCTTCGACATCGCCATAGTTCTTGGTGATGTTGCGCACCGAGACGGCGATCGCGCCCCCGGTCCCGGCCGCCGCGGCGGCGGGTTCAGTCTGAAGCATAGCCACGGACATTTCCTTCGAACAGAGTGCGTTCCAGCTTCTCGAGCAGGTTCAGGAAGATCACCGCCAGGGCGATGATCGAGAAGATCGCCGAATACATGCTGGCATAGTCGGCGATCGACCGGCTGAAGGTGATGATGTCGCCCACCCCGGTCGGCGTGATCTTCAGCTCGGCCAGGATGGCGCCGATGAAGCCGGCCGAGATGCCGAGCCTGAGGCCCGAGAAGATGATCGGCGAGGCCGAGGGGATGATGATCTTCAGGATGATGTCGCGCCGGCTGCCCAGAAAGGCCCGGCCCATCTCCTTCAGCGAATGGGGCGTGTTGCGCACCGCGCCCGCGGTGTTCAGCACGATCACCGGCATCGCCATGATGCAGACCACGAAGACCTTCGATGTCAGCCCGATGCCGTACACCATCACCAGCAGCGGGATCAGCGCCGCCAGCGGCGCGGCCTGCATCACGACGAAGATGGGCGAGAACAGCCAGTCGAACCATTCCGTCAGCCCGATCCACAGGCCGATCGCGATGCCCAGCAGGGCCGAGATTGCGACGCCGATCGCCAGCGGCCTGAGGGTTTCGGCATAGGCGCGCACAAGCGTGCCGTCGAGCGCCATCCGCCCCAGCGCCTCCATCGATTCGATGAATGTCGGGAAGGCATAGCTGACCGGGATGCGGCCGGCGATCTCCCAGGCGCCAAAGAAGATGACCGCGGATGCCAGTTTCAGCAGCAAGGAGCGGGAAGGCATGGCCGTTTTCCTGCTTGGACGGGGCGCGCCGACCCCGGACGGGGTGCGGGGCCGGCGCGCGGGGTTTTCAGCCGCCGAGCTTGGCGATCGCCCGGTCGAGCGGCTCAAAGTACCAGAAATCCTCGATCTTCAGCTCGCTCGGATCGCCCTGGAGCTGGCCGGCCAGGCTGTACCATTCCAGATCGGCGCGCGCCGCCTTGCGGCCGCCGCCGTCGCGGTCATACAGGCCGCCCTCCACCGCCTCGCGGTAGAAATCGTCAAGCCCGTCGAGGATCTCCTTCGGCAGCTGGCCGATCGGGCCGTCGGGGTTGGTCTCGCGCGCGATCACGGTCGGGTCGTCATTCATGTCCCGCCAGACGGACAGAAGCGCCTCGACGAAGATGTCCACCGCCTTCTCGTTGGCCTTGATCCAGTCGAGATTGGCGAACAGCGCCTCGTCGGATGCATCGACGTCGAACATCGGCAGCACGTTGAACTTGTCACCATGTTCGCGCATCAGCTTGTTCTTGTTCGCGAGGTCGATGATCGTCGCCACCGCCTGCCCCGACAGCAGCGCCACCACCCGGTTGGCCGAGCCGGGCACATAGGAGCGTTCGCCGAACTTGATGCCCAGACGGTCCTCGATCACATTGGCGATCGCATCGGTGCCGCCGCCACGCGAATGCAGCAGGATCGGCACGCCGTTCAGATCCTCGAGCCTGGTGTAATCCTTGGTCGTCACCGGGAAGAAGCGCAGCTTGGACAGCTGGAAGATGATGCGGATCGGCGCCTTGGCGCGCTGCATCACCGCATAGGGGGTGCCGAAGCCGATATCCATCTGCCCCGACAGCACCGCCTGGATCGCGAGCTCCTCGTCCGAGAAGGCGGTCCATTCGTATTCGAGGCCCTTGGCCTTCGCGCGCTCCAGCGCGACGAAGAAGGCGGCGAGCTCGTCCGAGGGCGTCTCGGCCAGCGCGATGCGGATCTTCTCGGCGCTGGCCGCGCCGGCAAGCCCGACGATCAGCGGCACGGCCGCCACCGTCGCGGCGATCTCCCTAGCAGGGTCTTCATCTCTCTCCTCCCTTGCATGTCACGGCCATTGGCGGCCACGATCCCACGGGCGCCGGGCCGGCCGGCGCCTCACACCTCTCCGAACAGCCGCGCCGACACCGACCCGATATGGGCGCGCATCGCGTCATGCGCCGCCGCGGGATCGCGCGCCTCGATCGCCGCGGCGATGCGGTCATGCTCGGCAAAGCTGGAATGGTCCTCCGGCGGGCGCTCGCTGTCGCGGATCACTGCGGTCCAGGCCACGGCCCGGCGCACCTGGTTGAGCTGGTCGAACAGCGCCAGCAGAAGCAGATTGTCGGAGGCCTGCGCCACGGCGCGGTGAAACAGGTCGTCCTGGTTCTCGTATTCCGCCCAGCTCTCGGCCGCGCGGGCCCGTTCGCGCGCCAGATTGATCCGCGCGATCGCCTCGGGCGAGGCATTGATCGCCGCCTCGCGCGCGATCGAAGGCTCGATGCACAGCCGCGCGCGCATCATCCGCACCGGCGTCATGCGGCGCACCAGTTCGGGCAGCCCGGCATCGATCTCCGCCGCGGGACGCGAGACGAATGTCCCCTTGCCGACATGGCGCCAGATGGCGCCCTCGCGCTCCATCACCTCCAGCGCCTTGCGCAGCATGCCCCGGGTCATCCCGAGGCTGGAGATCAGTTCGCGCTCGGGCGGAAGCCGGTCGCCGGGGACGTAGCCGCCCGAGGCGATGAACGCCCTGAGCCGCGCGATCGCCTCCTCGCGTCCCCCTGGTTCGCTGCGCGCCAGCACCCCGATTCTCCGAATTGGTTGGACCAAATCCCGATGATTGGTCCGATAATGCCCGATTCTGGGCAATTGGCAACGCATTTTCGCCAGCACTGCAGATTGATGCGGATCGATCGCGTCGGACCCCGGCCGGCACCTTTGGATCCCCGCGCCGGACATCAGCGATTTCAGACAGATGGACGGATCCCGCAACGACGGGCCCGCCCGCATCGCGGTTCTGTCTGGACAATCGTCCGAACCAATCGGTATTGGATCGGTCATCAGGGGATCGACGCGACCGGTGAGCGCCGCGCCCCGTTCGCCGGCGCGAATCCCGGGCCATGCCCGCCGGTCGCGGCCGGGGCCGAGAGGACCAGACAGGAAACCCGAAGGGGACAGAGATGAGAAACCTTGTCATTCCCGAGCCGCAGCGCCGCTTCCTGCCCGTGCTGGGCGGCGGGGAATTCCCGGTGCGGCGCATCTACTGCATCGGGCGCAACTATGCCGATCATGCCATCGAGATGGGCCACGACCCGAACAAGGAACCGCCCTTCTTCTTCCAGAAGAATCCCGAGAATGCCGATCCCAGCGGCGAGTTTCCCTATCCCCCGAAGACCTCGGACGTCCATCACGAGCTGGAGCTGGTCGTCGCCCTGCAGGGGGGCGGGCGCAACATAGCCGTCGAGCGCGCGCTCGATCTGGTCTTCGGCTATGCCATCGGGCTGGACATGACCCGGCGCGACCTGCAGTCCGAGATGAAGAAGATGGGCCGCCCCTGGGAGATCGGGAAGGCCTTCGAGCGCTCGGCCCCGATCGGGCCGATCCACCCCGCCGCCCAGGTCGGGCATCCCGAGAAGGGGCGCATCCGGCTGACGGTGAACGGCGCGGTCCGCCAGGACGGCGACCTGAACCAGATGATCTGGAAGGTTCCCGAGATGATCTCCTATCTCTCGGAATATTTCGACATCGCGGCCGGCGACCTGATCATGTCGGGCACCCCCGCCGGCGTCGGCGCGGTCGTGCGCGGCGACGTGATGGTGGGTGCGATCGAGGGCCTGGGCGAGATCACCGTGAAGGTGGTCTGACCGCCGGGCGCCTGCCGGCCGGGCGCCCGGGCGGCGCCTAGCCGGTCAGGATCGCGACATCGCCGGGGGGAATGCGCAGATGCACCCTGCCCCCCGGCGCCACGGCGTCGGCGGGATGGACCCGCGCCACCAGCTCGCCATCGCCGACCCGGATGCGGCTTTCCACCGCCTCGCCCAGGAAGATGCTGTCGAGCACCTCGCCCTCGCGGTCATGTTCGCCGGCCTCGCCGGCGCGCACCAGCCGCACATTCTCGGGCCGCACCGCGACGGTGACGTCCCGGCCCGGCGCCGCCTCGCCGACCAGATAGCGCATCGGGCCCCACCGGCTGTCCACCCAGCCGGGGCCGGCGCCGTCGGGAACCGACCTGACCCTGCCCTCGGCGAAGTTGCACTGGCCGATGAAGCTGGCCACGAAACGCGAATTCGGCCGCCGGTAGATCTCGACCGGCGAGGCTTCCTGCACGATCTCGCCGTCGCGCATCACCGCGACGCGATCGGCCATGGTCAGCGCCTCGGTCTGGTCATGGGTGACATAGAGCGCCGTCATCCCCAGCCGCTTGACGAGGTTGCGCAGCTCCAGCCGGGTCTCGGCGCGCAGCTTGGCGTCGAGGTTCGACAGCGGCTCGTCGAACAGCACCACCGTCGATTCGCGCACGATCGCCCGCGCCAGCGCCAGACGCTGCTGCTGGCCGCCGCTGAGAAAGGGCGCGGGCCGCGTCTCGTAGCCCGACAGCTGCACCAGCGCCAGCGCCTTGGCCACCCGTTCGCGGATCGCCGCCGCGGACAGCCGCGGGCGGATCTCGCGCAGCGGAAAGGCGACATTCTCGAACACCGTCATGTGCGGCCAGATGGCGTAGGACTGGAACACCATCCCGATGTCGCGCCGGTGGGTCGGCACGTTCAGGCCGCGCTCGCCGTCATGGACCACCGCGCCGCCCACGATGATCCGCCCGGCGGTCGGCCGCTCCAGCCCGGCGATGCAGCGCAGCGTGGTGGTCTTGCCGCAGCCCGACGGCCCCAGCAGGGTGTAGAATTCGCCGGCGGCCACCGCGATGCTGACCCCGCGCACCGCATCCACCACGCCCTTGTCGGAATCATAGCGCACCCGCAGATTCTCGATCCCGATCATGGCGCCCCCCCCGCCCGGCCGCCGAAGCCCACCATGCGCAGCGCCAGCGCGATCGCGAACATCACCCCCATCAGCATGATGCCGATCGCGCCGACCGAGCTGACATTGCCGTTGTCCCACAGCGACCAGATCATCACCCCGAGCACCTCGTTGCGCCCGCCCTGCGACAGGATCAGCGGCAGGCTGATGAAGCGCACGCTGAGCATGGCGACATAGATCCAGATGCCCACCAGCGTCGGCATCAGGAGCGGCGCGAACACCCGCAGCGCGATCCGCCAGGGCGGCGCGCCCGACAGCCGCGCCGCATCCTCGAGATCCGGGTGCACCTGCATCATCGCCACGCTCATCGCCCGCACGGAATAGGACAGGAACAGGATGGTGAAGCCCAGCACCAGCGCATGCAGCGATCCGAAGCTGCTGGCGCCGGTCAGCCGGTCGATCTGCATGAACAGCCAGAACAGCGCCAGACCCAGCACGATGCCGGGGATCGCGTGCGGCAGGAAGGACAGCATGTCCAGCACGTAGCGCCCCCTGAAGCGGGTGCGCACGATGATGTGGGCGACGATGAAGGACAGCACCGTCACCGCGGTGGCGGTCATCAGCGCGACCCATATCGTGTTGGCCACCGTGCGCGCCACCCTTGGCTGGTTGAACACCGTCTCGTAGTGGCGCGTCGTCAGGTTCATCAGCGCGTCAAGGCTGGGCGGCCGCAGATAGTTGACCAGCGACACGTAGAGCAGGACGAGGAACGGCAGCACGATGGTGACGAACAGGAAGGCCAGCGCCAGCACCAGCGCCGACGCCCGCCAGCGGCCCAGCCTCAGCCGCCGCGGCGTGTAGGCCTTGCCGGTGATGACCGAATAGCGGTCCGAATGCCGCACCAGCCGCAGGTAGAACATCGAGATCACCAGCGCGATCGCCAGATAGAAGACCGCCGCGGCATTCGCCTGGCCGAAGGCGGGGATCGTCCCGATGTTGTCGATCAGGTTGAACACGCGCGTGCTGAACACATGCAGGTTCACCGGCATGCCCAGCACCCCCGGGATCTCGAAAGACTCGATCGCGGTGATCGCCTGGAAGATGCCGATCGCCAGAAGCCCGGGCAGCAGCAGCGCAAGCGTGATCCGCCGCGTCGCCCGCAGCGGGCTGGCGCCGCTGGCCGCGGCCGCCTCCTCCAGCGCGGGATCCATGCTGCGCATCAGCGGCACCAGCATCAGGAAGGCGACCGGCACCAGCCGCAACCCCTCGGCAAAGATCAGGCCGCCCATGGTGTAGATGTCGAACAAGGGTTCGCGCGTGCCGACAAGGTCCATCCATGCCCGGTTGACGAAGCCCGATCGCGGGCTGAGCAGCAGCACCCAGGCGATGGCGTGCAGGATCCCCGGCACCGCGATGCCCAGCGGCACCCCGGCATAGATCCATGTGCGGCCCGGCATGTCGGTGCGTTCCACCAGCCAGGCCAGCAGCGCCGCGCTCAGCACCCCGAACAGCGTCGCCCCGGTGACATAGATCGCCGTGTTCCAGATGACGCGGTCGATGCGCTGTTCCACCCAGACCGCGCGGAAGTTGTCGAGCCCCATATTGTCGAGCGAGAACTCGTTGGGCAGGCGCGAGAGGCTGAACGCGCCCACCACCAGCGAGAAGACCGGCGCCATGACCAGCGCCGCGATGGCGATCAGAACCGCCCAGGGAAAGATCCGGGCCGGAAGGTTGCGCCCCCCGCGCGCGGCGGGGACAGCCGGATCTGGCTGGGATGCGGAGATCTGGGCCATGCTTCGGTTCCCGTCTGGCGCCCCCCGCGCGCGACGCGCCGGGGGGCGGCGGTTTCCGGGTCGGCCTCTCGGCCGGTCAGGCGGTCATTTCGGACCGCCCGCCTCGGCCCAGAGGCGGTTCCACACCGCATAGAGCTTCGGCAGCTCATACAGCATGCCGTCCATGGTGCGCAGCGCGATCTCCTTGCCGGCGAAGCGGTCGGCCAGCGGGGCGGCGCCGGGCACCTGCAGATCCTTGTGCACCGGGCCGTCCCCGCCGGCGACGAGGCGGACGAGCTGGCCTTCCTGGCTGAGCAGCCAGTTGATCAGCACCTTCGAGGAGTAGTGCGTCGGCGAGTTGCGGAACATGCCGATCAGGTTGAAGTACTGCGGCACCGGCTCGGGGCAGTGCCAGTCGACCGGCGCGCCGGTGGCCATCGCCTCGGCGGTCTCGTCATTGGGGGTCGGCAGGCCGACATCGAACTCGCCGACCATCGGCAGGTTGATCATGCCGCCCACGCCTTCCGATCTTAGCTGCGGCTTCAGCGTGTTGAAGAAGGCGGGAAGGAACTCGTTGGTCATCCGCTCGGGGCCGTAATCGGGATGGATCCACAGGTTCAGCGTCCACAGCTGCGCGCGGTTGGCCGCGCCGACCCGCCCGCCCTTCAGCGGTGAATCCTCCGACACCAGGTCCCACCAGGTTGCGGGCAGCTCGTCCTTGCGGACCCGGTCGGTGTTGTAGATCAGGCACCATGTGGTGTTCTGCATCCCGGCGAAGGTGCCGTCGGCCGCGCGCCGGTCGGGGGGCACGCCCTCCCAGGCGGGCAGGTCGTCGATCTCGGCCAGCGCGTCGGCCTCGATATAGTCCTGCAGCGAACCCTCGAAGCTGATCACGATGTGGCGCACCAGCTGGCCCGACTTGAAGGCCAGAAGCGGCTGCACCGCGCGGGCGGCACCCGATGTCTCGGTGGCGACCACCTGCACCTGGGGATAGCGCGCGTTGAAGATCGGCAGCCATTTCGCCACATGCGCGGCGGTGTCGTTGGTGCCGAACTCGACCGGACCCTCGGCGGCCGCCTTCTCCAGCCATTCGGCGGGGATCGCCAGTTCGGTCGCGGTGGCGGCGTCGGCCTGGGCGATCAGCGCCGGGTCGATGCCGCCGGCCTCCAGAAAGGCGCGGGCCTCGCCGGTCATCTCGGCCGAGGCAGCCGCCGACATGGCCAGCAGCGCCAGCGCCGGGCCGGTCAGCGGTCTCGTCGCGGTTGCTCTCATCGGTCGTCCTCCCCTTGCCGGCCGGTCGCGCCGCCGCGCGGCGGTGCCGGCCCCTTGTCGCGCGGGACTTCGGTGCGCCTGCGCATCCGCGCCCCCGCGCAATCCTCGGCGCGATGCCGGGCGCGGCGCGCGGCCGCGTCCGGCGCTGTCATCCGGCGAAGCGGATGGCGATCTGCGCCGCCTTGCACGCCGCGCTCTTGGGCGGCGCGATGCCCCACCGGTCGGTCCGTCCCGGGGGCCAGACCCAGTCCTCCGGCCCGCCGACGCGATAGCTGTCATCGACCTGCAGCACCTCGGCGGTGTGTTCGACGACATAACCCTCGGGATCGACGAAATAGGCGAAGACGTTGTTGCCCGGGCCATGGCGCCCGACGCCCCAGCCGATCTCGAAGCCGTGGTCGCGCATCCGGCCGGAGGCCAGCATCACCCCTTCCCATTCGGGCAGCAGGAAGGCGATGTGGTTCAGCCCCTCGACCGGGGCTTCGGCCAGCACCACCGCATGGTGATCGGCATTGCAGCGCAGGAAGGCCATCTGCCGCGAGCGGTCGCTGAGGCGGAAGCCCAGCACCTCGCGCCAGAAGGCCGCCAGCCCGTCGACATCGCGGGTATTGATGTTGACATGGGCCAGACGTTCGGCGCGGTCGATGCAGGGCGGCGCGGCCTGGCGCGGGCGGTCGCCGCAGACCAGCCGGATCGGGCAGCCATGCGGTCCGCGGATGTCGATCATGCGCCCGCCGCCCGGCCGGGAGTCGGGCGCGGGGCCGTCGGCCACCTTGCAGCCTGCCGCGGCGGCGCGCGCGGCGAGATCGGCCATCGCCGCTTCGCAGGCGCAGCGGAAGGTGACCGCGCGCAGCGCCGGTTCCCGCCCCGGCAGCAGGGCGAGGATGAAGGGATCGCTGCCGGTGCCGGCGAAGAAATGCGCCCCGCCGGGATGCGCGACGGGCGCGAGCCCCCAGACATCGCGCCAGAAGGCGGCATGGGCGGCCGGGTCGGTCGAGGCGATCTCGACCCCGGCAAGCGCGACGATGGGGAAATCCCCGCTCACGGGACGATCTCCGCCTCGCCGTAGAGGTCGCGCTCCTCGACGACATTGCGCAGCTCGCCCAGACCGGTGGCCCGGGTGACGACGACATCGCCCGGCTTCAGGAACACCTGCGGCGTGCGCGCATTCCCGACCCCGGCGGGCGTGCCGGTCAGCAGCACGTCGCCGGCATTCAGGGTCATGCCGAAGGAAAGCTCCGCGATCAGGGTGGGGATGTCGAAGGCCATCTGGGCCAGCAGCGCCGACTGCATCACCGCGCCGTTCAGCTCGCATTCCAGCCGGATCGCGGCGAGGTCGCCGATCTCGTCGGGCGTCACCAGCATCGGACCCAGCGGCGTGCTGTGATCGGCGCTCTTGCCGCGCATCCACTGCCCGCCATGGCGGCGCTGGATGTCGCGCTGCGAGATGTCGTTGGCCAGGCAGTAGCCGAAGATGTGCGCCTGCGCCCGCCGCGCCGGGATGGACCGGCCGGGCCTGCCGATCACCAGGGCCAGCTCGGCCTCGTAATCCCACTTGCGCGAACAGCGCCCGTCCCACGCGATGGGGTCGGTGGGCCCGATGATCGCGTTGGGGGACTTGGTGAAGAAGGTGGGCGCGGTCGGCCGCTCGACCTCCTGCCCGTCGCGCCGGCCGCGATTCTCGTCGAAATGGTCCCAGTAGTTCCAGCCCGTGCACAGCACGTCGCGGCGGAAGCGGCGGATCGGGGGGCCGAGCTCGACCGACCCGAGCGGCAGCCGCGTCCGCCCCGCCTGCCGCGTGGCCTGCCGCGCGGCCGTCAGCCCCTCCTCGCCCGCCTCGATCAGCGCCGTCAGGTCGCCGAACAGGTCGTCGATCAGCACGATCTCCGCTTCATGGACAACCCCCGGCAATTCGGCGCCATCGTGGCGAACGCTTGCGAACCGCATCCATGCCCCCTTGCCGCTGCCGGGCTGACCGACCCTGCCCCAGATTGATCCATGATTCCGCTTCCGGTCAAGCAATGATCGATCAATCAGGCCGGATTCGTATTTTGTGGATTATCGGGTGGCGCGGTTTATCCTCGCCGGCGGCATCGCTATACCGATGCGGGGCGTTCGGGGGCGGAAGGATGCGTCAGCGCATGGTCGTCGCGGATCCGGAAGGCAAGATCACCCGCGCCAGCGCGATCTATGCCGAGCTGCGCGGGGCGATCCTCGACGGCACGCTCGCCCCCGGCGTGCGGCTGAATGTGCGCGAGCTGAGCGCGCGTTTCGACACCGGGTTGAGCCCGGTGCGCGAGGCGCTGAACCGCCTTGCCATGGAAGGCTTCGCCGCCCATGCCGACAATCGCGGCTTCGTCGTCTCGCCGGTCAGCGTTCCCGAGCTGGAGGATCTGACCCAGGCGCGCTGCTGGGTGAACGAGCTGGGCCTGCGCCGGTCGATCGCGCTGGGCGATGCGGGGTGGGAGGAGGCGGTGCTGGTCGCCTGTCATCGCCTCTCGCGCACCCCGCGCGAGCGGACCGACGGCGCCACCGGACCCAACCCGGCCTGGAACGCGGCGCACAAGGCCTTCCATCAGGCGCTGGTGTCGGCATGCGGTTCCAAATGGCTGATCGACACCTGCAGCCAGCTGTTCGATTCGGCCGAGCGGTATCGCAGCCTTGCCCGCCTGGCCGGCGTCTCGCGCAGCGATCCGCGCGACGAGCACAGGGAGATCATGACCGCGGCGCTGGACCGCGATGCCGATCGCGCCGCGGCGCTTCTGACCGAGCATTTCCAGCGCACCGCGCATCTCGTGCGCACCGTGGTCGGAAACCGCCCCGGCTGAGCGCCGCGGGCCGCGGCGGCGCTAGAGCAGTTCGCGCAGGCAGGCCGCGGCCGCCTCGATGTCGGCGCGCAGCGCCGCGCGCGCGGCCGGCGCGTCGCGGGCGGCGATGGCCCGGATCAGTTCCCCGTGATGGCGGTTGGCGGTGGGGAAATTGCCCGATTCGTGCAGCAGGTTGAAATAGGGGCTGATCTGCAGCCACAGCGATTCGATCACCGCGGTCAGGGTCGGGGAACCGGCGGCGGCATAGATCGCGAAATGCAGTTCGCGATTCGCCCGCAGATACAGCTTCACGTCGCCCGCGCGCACGGCGCGATCCAGAACCTCCTGCAGCTCGCCCAGCCGGCGCAGCGTATCGGCCCCGATGCGCTCGGTCGCCCAGGCGGTGGCCAGCCCCTCGATCTCGATCCGGACGCGGCGCAGATCCTCCAGCCTGTCGCGCGACAGCGGCGGAATGCCGATCGACCGCCCCGCCACCACCGCCAGCGCCCGTTCGGCGGTCAGCCGCTGAAGCGCCTCGCGCACCGGCATGTGGCTGACCGCGAAGGCGGTGGCCAGGCTCTGCATGGTGATGCTCTGCCCCGGCCGGATCTCGCCGTTCAGGATAAGCTCGCGCACCTTCCGGTAGACATAGTCCTGCAGCGTCTCGCGCGGGGCGGGCGCGGCGGGGATCGCTGCGACTTCAGATGACTGCGCGCTGTCCGGCAAGGCTGGCTCCTCCTGTGGGGCGGGAAACGCCCCTTCCTACACTGTCGCGCGGCGCCGTGCAGCCCCCGCCGCGCGGCGGCGCCGAACCGCGGATGAAGTATTGATTTTTGATCAAAACGGTGAAAGCCTGACCGGGCGCGCCGGGCGGCGGGCCGCCGCAAGGGCTGCGGGGGCCGCCCGGAAGGGAAAGCGCAAGGACGGGGAGGAGGCAGATGACATCTCTACGCAGACTGGCGCTGGCCGCGTCACTGGCCGGCCTTGGCGCCGTGACCGCGGCGGGGCTGGCCGCGCCGGCGGCCGCGCAGGACAAGTACAAGATCTTCCTGTCGATGAGCTACATCGGCAATGACTGGCAGGCCGAGGCCGCGAACATGATCAAGGCCATGGCCCAGCATCGCACCATGCGCGACCGGGTCGATCTTCAGGTGCAGGTGGCCGGGCCCAACGCCCAGCGCCAGATCCAGCAGATCAACGCGATGGTCCAGGCGGGGGCGGATGCGATCGTGGTCTTCCCGATCTCGCCCACCGCGCTGAACAGCGTGGTGCGCAACGCCTGCCGGAAGGGCGTCCTGGTCTTTGCCTATGACGCCGAGATCACCGAGGAATGCGCCTACAACATCTCGATCGACCAGGAGGAAGCCGGGCGCGTCACCGCCGAATGGCTGGTCGAGAAGCTGGGCGGCAAGGGCAACATCGTGATGGTGACCGGCGTGCCGGGAACCTCGGTCGACACGCTGCGCACCCGCGCGGCGAAGGAGGTCTTCGCCCGCCATCCGGGCATCAACATCATCGCCGAGGCGGTGGGGATGTGGAGCCAGGCGGTGGCGCGCACCGAGCTTTCGAAGATCCTGGCGACCCGCAGCTGGGACGACATCGACGGGCTGTGGATGCAGGTGGGCTGCTACACCGCCAACGCCATGCAGCTCGAGGCCGGCCGCAGCATGGACCAGCTGCTGCCCTGCGCGGGCGAGGGCTCCAATGGCGGGCGCATCCAGATGCTGCCGCGCGACACCGAGGTCGAGGGCGGCGAATGCCCCTACTGCCCGATGAACGCGCCGCGCATCTCCTACGCCTCGCCGCCCTATTCGGGGGCGCTCGCACTCAAGCTGGCGGTCGCCAAGCTCGACGGCAAGGACGTGCCCGACCCCATCGTCCTGCCGCTGCCGGTGGTGACCAACGAGACGGTCAAGTACTGCAAGACCGGTTCGTGGCAGGAGATGGCCGAGGGCTGCAACGCCTTCCCGCCCGCGCTGGTGCCCAACCCGGGCTGGTTCGCCTCGATCTTCTCCGAGCAGACCCCCGAGGTCGGCTTCGCCGCCGCGCTGGTCGGCCAGCCCGAACCCTGATCGCGCCGGGATCGGACCCGGTGCCGCCCGGCGCACGGGCGGCACCCGCACGGAACGGATGCGCCGGCACCGCCCGGCGCATGCCCCCCCTTTCCCCGCAATCCGCCGGCACGCCATGAACCGATCCACCCGAAATCCGCCCGACGCCGCCTTCGCCCTTTCCGGCGTCAGCAAGGCCTTCGGCGCCACCGTGGCGGTGGATGATGTCTCCTTCGCGGTCGAGGCGGGTCAGGTGCATGCCCTGCTGGGAGAGAACGGCGCGGGCAAGAGCACGCTGGTCAAGCTTCTGAGCGGGCTGCTGCAGCCCGATTCGGGGCGGTTCCGGGTCTTCGGCCAGGAGGTCCGGATCACCTCGCCGCGGGTGGCGCACGGGCTGGGCATCCAGACCGCCTTCCAGGAACTGACGCTGGTCGCCGACCTGACGGTGCTCGATGCCATCCTGCTGCCCTATGCGCCCACCGGACTGGCCGGCCTGATCCGCCGGCGCCGCGCCGCCGAGGCGGTGGCCGCGCATCTCGATGCGCTGGGCCTTGGCGGCGTCGATCTCCTTGCCGAGATCCGCGATCTCGATCTCGCCGAGAAGCAGAAGATCGAGATCGCCCGCGCGCTGTGGCGGCGGCCGCGGATCCTGCTTCTGGACGAACCGACCTCGACCTTGTCGGGACGCGATGTGGACTGGCTCGGACGGCTGATCGAGGCCGAGCGCGCCCGCGGCACCACGGTGGTGTTCATCTCGCACCGGCTTCGCGAGGTGCGCGCCTTCTGCCAGACCCTGACCGTGCTGCGCAACGGGCGCCACATCGCCACCGGCCGGGTGGACGGGTTCTCGGACGAGGACGTGATCCGCATGATCATCGGCCGTTCGCTGGGCCAGGCCTTCCCCGAACGCCCCAAGACCCGCCCGGTCGGCCGGCCGGTGCTGCGCGCCGAGGGGCTGGGCACCGAGGGGCGGCTGGAGGAGGTTTCGTTCACGCTGCATGCGGGCGAGATCCTCGGCGTCGCCGGACTGCAGGGGATGGGCCAGCTCGACATGTTCCTCGGATGCTTCGGCAGCGCGGACCTGACCCGGGGGCGGATCCATGTCGACGGCCGGCCGGTCACCCTGACCTCGCCCGTCGATGCGGTGAATGCCCGCATCGGGATCAGCCTCGTGCCCGAGGACCGCAAGAGCGAGGCCCTGTTCCTGAAGCTCTCGGGGCGGGTCAACGCCTCGATCCCGGTGATCGACCGCTTCACCCGGTTCGGGCTGATCGACCTCGATGCCGAGACGCGGGCGGTGCGGCGCGCCTTTGCCCTGGTCGAGGTCGAGGACCGCGCGCTGTGGACCCGGGTGGGCGCCTTCTCGGGCGGGAACCAGCAGAAGATCGCCCTGGCGAAATGGCTGCTGGCCGAAAGCCGGGTGCTGCTGCTCTATGATCCCACCCGCGGCATCGATGTGGGCACCAAGCACGAACTCTACCGCCTGATCCGCGATTTCGCCGATGCGGGCGGGGCGGTGCTGTTCTATTCCACCGAGATCCCCGAGCTGGTGAACCTCGCCGACCGGGTGCTGGTGCTCTACAAGGGCCGGGTGGCGCGCGAGGTCGCGGGTCCCGCGCTGACCGAAGGCGCGATCATCGAGGCGGCGCTGGGCGGGGCGGCCGACGCGGAGGCGGTGCGATGACCGCCCGCCGGCGGGAACCCGACCGGGCCGGGCGCTGGCGGTCGCGGCTGCGCGCGCATCGCGGGCTGATCGTCGCGGCGGCCGTGCTGGCGGCGCTGATGATCCTCAACGACCTGATGAGCCCGGGGCCGATGAGCTATTTCGAGGTGAGCTTCCTCTCCTCGGGCGCCGCGACGCTGGCGATCGCGGCGGCGGGCCAGACCCTGGTGGTGCTGAGCGGGGGCTTCGACCTTTCCGCCGGCGCGGTGGTCTCGCTGGTCAATGTGGTGCTGGCCACGGTGCTGCCCGAAGGGGCGGCAAGCGTGCCGCTGGCCATCGCCATCGGCATGGGGATCGGCGCGCTCTCGGGCGCCTTCAACGGCTTCTTCGTCGCGGTGCTGCGCCTGCAGCCGATCGTTGTGACGCTTGCGACGATGTTCATCCTGCAGGGGCTGACGCTGTTCGTGATGGACAAGCCCGGCGGCAGCGTGCCCGGCGCGCTGTCCGAGGCGCTGACCGCGGACGCCATTCCCGGTGTGCTGCCGATGCCGCTGGTGCTGATCGCGGCGGTGATCCTGCTGTGGGCCTGGCTGAAGAACACGCGGCTTGGCATCGCGATCTATGCCACCGGTTCCGACCATGAGGCCGCGCGCGCCCAGGGGGTGCGGACCGGCTGGGTGCGCTTCGCGGTCTACCTGATCGCCGGGGCGACCTATGGCTTCGCGGGGGTCTTCATCTCGGCCCTGACCGGGGCGGGCGATCCGCTGGTCGGCAACCCGATGCTGCTGCAGATCTTCGCGGCGGTGGTGGTGGGCGGCACGGTGCTGGGCGGCGGGCGCGGCGGGGTGACCGGCTCGATCCTCGGCGCCTATGTGCTGATGATCGTCGTCAACATCCTGCTGGTGCTGAATGTCTCGGCCTATTATTCCACCGTTGCCGAGGGGGCGATCCTGATCCTTGCGGCGCTGGCGGGGGCATTCGGGCGCAATGCCCGGCTGCGGCGGTCGCTGCGGGCGGGGATCCGCCGCCTGTCCGCCTGGCGGGCGGGCACCCTGCCGGGTCAGGGGGGGCGGACGGTGGCGCCGCTGACACTGCCCGGCCCCGCGCGCGGCCTGCCGCCGCTCAGGCTGCCGCCATGGCACCGGCGCCATGCCGAGACGATCCGTCACGCCCTGCCCGCCTATGTCTGCTTCGTGATCGTGGTGGTGGTGACGGAATTCGCCATCGGCCAGTCGGCGTTCAGCTGGGGCTATGTCAACTCGCTGCTGGTGCTGTCCTCGTTCCTGCTGATCCTGGCGCTGGGCCAGGGGACGGTGATCCTGACCGGGGGGCTGGACCTGTCGGTGCCCTGGGTCATCGGTCTGTGCGGCATCCTGCTGACCGGCATGGTCAACGGGCAGGACGCGCCGCTGATCCATGCGTTGCCGCTGGTGCTGGGGGCGGGGGCGCTGGCGGGGCTGGTGAACGGCATCGGCGTGGCGCTGCTGGGCCTGTCGCCCATCGTGATGACCCTGGCGATGAACGGCATCCTGCAGGGGCTGGCGCTCTTGTATTCCCAGGGCACGCCGGCGGGCTATTCGGCCCCGCTCATGCGCTGGTTCATGACCGGCAAGCTGGCCGGCGTCACCCCCGTGGTGTTCCTGGTGATCCTGTTCGTGGCGCTGTCGATGGCGCTTCTGTCCCGCACGCCCTTCGGCCGGCGGGTCTACGGGATCGGCAATGGCGAACGGGTCGCGATGCTGTCGGGCATCAACGTCAATGCCACGCTGATCGGGGTCTACATGCTGTCGGGGTTCTGCGCGGCGCTGGCGGGCTGCCTGCTCACCGGCTTCTCGGGCCAGGCCAGCCTGGGGATGGGCGACGAATACCTGCTGCCCTCGATCGCGGTGGTGGTGGTGGGCGGCACGCTGATCACCGGCGGGCGCGGCAGCTATGCGGGCATGGTCGGCGGGGTGCTGCTGCTGACCGCACTGCAGACCCTGCTGGCGGGAACCACCCTGCCCTACGCGATGCGCACCATCCTGTTCGGCCTGGTCGTGCTGGGCGCGGTTGTGGCGCTGCGCGAACGCAACCAGTGAAGGAGATGCGCGGATGAACGAGACGGCCTTTCGCATCGGCGGCATCCGGCCCGGGCTGCGGGTGTTCATCTCGGCCGGCGCGGCCGGGATCGGCCGCACCATCGCCGAGATGCTGATCGACCATGGTGCGCGGGTGCATGTCAGCGACATTTCCGAGGAGGCGCTGGCGGATTTCCGCGCCGCCCATCCCGACCAGCCCGCCAGCCTGGCCGATGTCTCCGACGAGGCGGCGATGGCCGGGGTCTTCGCCGCCATCGCCCGCGACTGGGGCGGGCTGGATGCGCTGGTCAACAATGCCGGCATCGCCGGACCCACCGGCGGGGTGGAGGAGATCCCGGTCGCCGAGTTCCGCCGCTGCGTGGATGTCTGCCTGACCGGCCAGTTCATCTGCGCCCATCACGCCGTGCCGATGCTGAAGGCCGCCGGCGGCGGGGCGATCGTGAACATGTCCTCGGCCGCGGGCCGCTTCGGCTATGCCTTCCGCACCCCCTATGCCTCGGCCAAGTGGGGGGTGATCGGGCTCACGCAGAGCCTGGCCAAGGAGCTCGGGCCCCACAACATCCGCGTCAACGCCATCCTGCCCGGCATCATCGAGGGGCCGCGCATGGAAGGGGTGATCGCCGCGCGCGCCCGGCAGCTGGGCATCAGCCACGAGGAGATGAAGGCGCGCTATCTGGAGCGGATCTCCCTGCGGCGGATGACCCCGCAGGCCGATGTCGCGGCCATGGTCACCTTCCTGCTGTCCGAGATGGGGCGCAACCTGACCGGGCAGTCCTTCCCGGTCGACGGCAATGTGGAGGCGCTGTGATGAAGGACGCTGTTGCCTGCATCGGCACCGGGCTGATCGGCCGCGCCTGGGCGATCACCTTCGCCACCGGCGGACATGAGGTGCGGCTGTTC
>RFGB01000001.1 GCA_003697125.1 Alphaproteobacteria bacterium | reverse complement strand
GTCAGCGGCACGGGGCGCTTCCCCAGGCCGGTTGCGGCCAAGTCCCGGCCCTCGGCGCCGGCAGTCCGGCCGCCCCCAGGTTTCCGAAAGGCCAGCATGATGAAGGATGCGACTTCCCGGGCGGCTCCGGCCCCCGCAGATGCCGATGCGCTGCGCGAGGACATGCTGCGCGCGCTGAAATACAGTGTCGGCAAGGATCCCGCCCATGCCACCATCCATGACTGGCGCGTCGCGCTGTCGCGCGCGATCCGCGACCGGGTCGTGGATCCGTGGTTCGGGGCGACGCGGCGCACCTATGCCGCCGGCGCCAAGCGGGTCTATTACCTGTCGATGGAATTCCTGATCGGCCGCCTGCTGGAGGACTGCGCCGTCAACCTGCGGCTGGACCGGGCGGCGCGCGCCGCCTGCACCGCGCTGGGGCTCGACTATGACGCGGTGCTGGCCAATGAACCCGATGCGGCGCTGGGCAATGGCGGGCTGGGGCGGCTTGCCGCCTGCTTCCTGGAATCGCTGTCCACCATCGGCTGTCCGGCCTATGGCTATGGCATCCGCTACGAGAACGGGCTGTTCCGCCAGACCTTCGTCGATGGCCAGCAGGTGGAGCTGCCCGAGGACTGGCTTCAGCAGCGCCACATCTGGGAATTCGAGCGCCCCGAGGCGCGCTTCCGCATCGGCTTCGGCGGCACGGTGCGGGAGGAGGGCGGCCGGGCATGCTGGATCCCGGCGGAATCGGTCTATGCGGAAGCCCATGACACGCCGATCGTCGGCTGGCAGGGGCGCTGGGCCAACACGCTCAGGCTGTGGGGGGCCAGGGCGGTGGATCCCTTCGATCTGGCACGCTTCAATGCCGGCGATTTCGTCGGCGCCGCCGCGCCCGAGGCGCTGGCGCGCACCATCAGCCGCGTCCTCTATCCCGACGACACCACCGAGGCGGGCAGGGAGCTGCGGCTGAAGCAGGAATACTTCTTCACCGCCGCCTCGATCCGCGACATCCTGCGCCGCTTCGACAGCGAGCATGACGATATCGCCACGCTGCCCGAGAAGGTCGCCATCCAGCTCAACGACACGCATCCCGCCATCGCCGGGCCGGAGCTGGTGCGGATCCTGGTGGACGAGCGCGGGCTGGCGTTCGACCGGGCGCTGGAACTGGCGCAGGGCACGCTGAACTACACCAACCACACGCTGCTGCCCGAGGCGCTGGAGCAATGGCCCGAGGCGCTGCTCGGCCGGCTGCTGCCGCGGCATCTGCAGATCATCGCGCAAATCGACGACGCCCACGCCCGGGCCTTCCCCTCGCGGCGCGTCGCGGTGCGCGCATCCGGGCAGGTCAACATGGGCACGCTGTCCTTCGTCATGGCCCACCGCGTCAACGGTGTCTCGGCGCTGCATACCGATCTGATGAAGAAGACAGTCTTTGCCGATCTGCACCGCCTGCACCCCGACCGCATCGTGAACCAGACCAATGGCGTGACCCCGCGCCGCTGGCTCCTGTCGTCCAACCCGCGGCTTGCGCGGCTGATCACCGAGCGGATCGGCGAGGGCTGGGTTGACGATCTGGACGCGCTGCGCGCGCTGGAACCGCTCGCCGATGACCCGGCATTCCGCGCGGCCTTTGCCGAGGCCAAGCGCGCCAACAAGGCGGAGCTGGCCGGCTGGCTCGCGACGGAACTGGGCGCCGAGGTTGACCCCGGGGCGATGTTCGACGTGCAGATCAAGCGCATCCACGAATACAAGCGCCAGCACATGAACGTGCTGGAAACCATCGCCCTGTGGCGCGAGATCCGCGCCGATCCCGATGCCGGCTGGGTGCCGCGGGTCAAGATCTTCGGCGGCAAGGCCGCGCCCGGCTATCGCTTCGCCAAGCAGATCATCCGCCTGATCAACGACGTGGCCGCGGTGGTGAATGCCGATCCGGTGACCTCGAAATTCCTGCGCGTGGTCTATCCGCCCAACTACAATGTCAGCATGGCCGAGCGGCTGATCCCGGCCGCCGACCTGTCCGAGCAGATCTCCACCGCGGGCAAGGAGGCCTCGGGCACCGGCAACATGAAGTTCGCGCTGAACGGGGCGCTGACCATCGGCACGCTGGACGGCGCCAACGTGGAAATCCGCGAGCGGGTGGGGGCCGAGAACTTCCTGCTGTTCGGCATGACCGCCGAGGAGGCCGATGCCCGCCGCGCCATTCCCGGCCATGCCGCGAAGGCGATCGCGGCCGACCCGCGTCTGGCGGGGGCGATCGAGGAGATCGCGCGCGGCACCTTCAGCCCCGCAGAGCCCGCGCGCTACGCCGAGATCGTCGAGAACCTGCGCGGGCCGGACTATTTCCTCGTCTGCTCGGATTTCAGCGACTACTGGCGCGCGCAGCGAGAGGCCGACGCGCGCTGGCGCGACCGCGACGGCTGGATCCGCGCGGCGATCCTGAACGTGGCGCGCTCGGGCTGGTTCTCCTCGGACCGGACGATCCGGGGCTACATGTCGGACATCTGGCAGGTCCGTTCGCTGCTGGAGGGATGATGCAGCCATTTGTTCCGACGCGGGATCAGGCTAGGCTCGGGGCATGAGCGCCACCGCCCGCACCGCACTCGCCCGCCACCTGTCCGCGGAAGTGATCGCGCGGATCGAGGAAGGCCGCCATGACGACCCCTTCGCGGTGCTGGGTCCGCACGCGTTCGGCGGCGCCGTCTGGGTGGTGGCCTTCGATCCCGGCGCGGCGGCGATGTGGGCGGTCACGCCCGATGGCGCCGCGCATCCCCTGGCGCGGGTGGCCGAGGGCAGCGCCCTCTTCGCCGGTCCGCTTCCGGGCGGGCGCCAGCCCTACCGGCTGCGCGGGCAGGGGCCGGACGGTGCCGGCTGGGAGGTCGAGGACCCCTACCGCTTCGGCCCGGTTCTGGGCGAGATCGACGAATACCTGCTGGGCGAGGGCACCCACCGCCGGCTGTGGCGCGCGCTGGGCG
This sequence comes from Alphaproteobacteria bacterium, assembly GCA_003697125.1. Classification (GTDB taxonomy): domain Bacteria; phylum Pseudomonadota; class Alphaproteobacteria; order Rhodobacterales; family Rhodobacteraceae; genus J013. Next base: position 8,297 of record RFGB01000001.1, on the reverse strand, counting down.
CCCATGTGATGACGCATGAAGGCGTGGCCGGCACCCATTTCGCCGTCTGGGCACCGAATGCGCGCCGCGTCTCGGTCGTCGGCGACTTCAACTTCTGGGACCCGCGCCGCGCGGTGATGCGCCGGCGCGGCGCCACCGGCGTGTGGGAGATCTTCCTGCCCGGGGTGGGCGAGGGGGCCGCCTACAAGTATGACATCATCGGCGCCTATGGCGATCATCTGCCGCAGAAGGCCGACCCGGTGGGCTTCGGCGCCCAGCACCCGCCCGAGACCGCATCCGTGGTGCGCGACATCTCCGGCTATGGCTGGCGCGATGACGACTGGATGGCATCGCGCGGCGCGGCGCAGGACCGCAGCGCGCCCATCTCCATCTACGAGGTGCATCTGGGCAGCTGGCGGCGCAAGGAACACGGCCGGCGCATCAGCTATCGCGAGGCGGCCGAGGAGCTGGTGGACTATGTGCGCGAGATGGGCTTCACCCATATCGAGCTGATGCCGATCAGCGAACACCCCTTCGACGGATCCTGGGGCTATCAGCCGATCGGGATGTTCGCGCCCACCATCCGCCACGGCACCCCGCACGAGTTCCGCGACCTGGTGGACGCCGCGCACCGCGCCGGGCTGGGGGTGATCCTCGACTGGGTGCCGGGGCATTTCCCCTCCGACCCGCACGGGCTGGCGCGGTTCGACGGCACCGCGCTCTACGAATATGCCGACCCGCGCGAGGGGTTCCACCAGGACTGGAACACCCTGATCTACAACTATGGCCGGGTCGAGGTGCGCAACTTCCTGGTCTCCAACGCGCTCTACTGGCTGCAGGAATACCATGTGGACGGGCTGCGGGTGGATGCGGTGGCCTCGATGCTCTACCGCGACTATTCCCGCGCCGAGGGCCAGTGGATTCCCAATGTCCATGGCGGGCGCGAGAATCTGGAGGCCATCGAGATGCTGCGCACGGCCAACACGCTGGCCTATGCCGAGGCGCCGGGCATCATCACCGTGGCCGAGGAGAGCACCTCCTTCCCGATGGTGTCGCACCCGGTGGATGCGGGCGGGCTGGGCTTCGGCTACAAGTGGAACATGGGCTGGATGAACGACACCCTGTCCTACATGGGCAAGGATCCGGTCTATCGCCGGCACCATCACCACCAGATGACCTTCGGCCTGCACTACGCCTTCACCGAGAATTTCGTGCTGCCGATCAGCCATGACGAGGTCGTGCACGGCAAGGGCTCCATGTATACGCGGATGCCGGGCGACCACTGGCACAAGCTGGCGAACCTGCGCGCCTATTACGGCTTCATGTGGGGGCATCCGGGCAAGAAGCTGTTGTTCATGGGCCAGGAATTCGCGCAGGAGGCCGAGTGGAACCACGATGCCGAGCTGGACTGGCCCGCGCTGGGCGATCCGCTGCGCGCGGGGCTGCAGCGGCTGGTGCGCGATCTGAACACGACCTATCGCGCCAATCCGGCGCTTCATGCGGGCGATTGCGTGGCCGAGGGATTCCAGTGGATCATCGGGGATGATGCCGACAATTCGGTCTTCGCCTGGGCCCGGCGCGGCGTGGGCGCGGCCGCCGATGCGCCGCCTGTGGTGGTGGTGGTGAACCTCACCCCGGTCGAGCGCAGCGGCTATCGCGTGGGCCTGCCGCGCGCCGGCGGCTGGCGCGAGATCCTGAACACCGATGCCGGGATCTACGGCGGCGGCAATCGCGGCAACATGGGGCGGATCGCGGCGGTGGCCGAGCCGAGTCACGGCCAGCCGGCCTCGGCCCTGCTGACCCTGCCGCCCTTGTCGGCGCTGTTTCTCGTGCCGGAATGAAGCAATGCGCCGCGGGCGGGCCGTCCGTGCGCGCGAAAGAGGGGAGGGAGTAGAGCGATGGACGGACCGGCGCAGAAACTGGTGTCGCGCGCCATGGCCTTCGTGCTGGCCGGCGGGCGCGGCAGCCGGCTGAAGGAGCTGACCGACAAGCGCGCCAAGCCCGCGGTGTTCTTCGGGGGAAAGTCGCGGATCATCGACTTCGCGCTGTCCAACGCGCTGAATTCCGGCATCCGCAAGATGGCGATCGCCACCCAGTACAAGGCGCACAGCCTGATCCGCCACACCCAGCGGGGCTGGAACTTCTTCCGCGCCGAACGCAACGAATATCTCGACATCCTGCCCGCAAGCCAGCGCACCGAGGCGGGCAACTGGTATCTGGGCACGGCCGATGCGGTGTATCAGAACATCGACATCATCGACAGCTACCGGGTCGACTATGTCGTGATCCTGGCCGGCGATCACGTCTACAAGATGGATTACGAGGTGATGCTGCGCCAGCATGTCGACAGCGGCGCCGACGTCACCGTGGGCTGCCTGACCGTGCCGCGGGCCGAGGCATCGGCCTTCGGGGTGATGGACATCGATGCGCAGGACCGGATCGTCAGCTTCCTCGAGAAGCCCGCCGATCCCCCGGGAACGCCCGACAACCCCGATGTCACCCTGGCCTCGATGGGGATCTATGTCTTCAGCTGGCCCTTCCTGCGCGAATTGCTGGCGCGCGATGCGGCCGACCCCGCATCCTCGCATGATTTCGGGGGCGACATCATCCCCGCGCTGGTCAGGGAGGGAAGGGCGGTCGCCCATCGCTTCGAGAAGAGCTGCGTGCGCTCCTCGCCCGACGCCCCGGCCTACTGGCGCGATGTCGGCACCATCGACGCCTACTGGAAGGCCAATATCGACCTGACCGACTTCACGCCGGAACTGGACCTGTGGGACACCCGCTGGCCGATCTGGACCTATTCCGAGATCCTGCCCCCGGCGAAGTTCGTCCATGACGAGGACAGCCGCCGCGGCGTGGCGATCTCCTCCCTGGTCTCGGGCGGCTGCGTGATCTCGGGCACCGAGGTGCGCCAGTCGCTGCTGTTCTCGCGGGTGCACACCAATTCCTATGCCTCGCTGACCCGCGCGGTGGTGCTGCCCGATGTGGTGGTGGAACGCTCCGCCCGGCTGACCAATGTGGTGATCGACCGCGGCGTGCGCATCCCCCGAGGCCTCGTGGTGGGCGAGGATCCCGAGGAGGACGCGCGCTGGTTCCGGGTGACCGAGGGCGGGGTGACGCTGATCACCCAGCCGATGCTGGACCGGCGCGCCGCGGCGCTCTGACATGCGGGTGCTGTCGGTCGCCTCGGAATGCGTGCCGCTGGTCAAGACCGGCGGGCTGGCCGACGTGGCCGGCGCCTTGCCCGGCGCGCTGGCGCCGCAAGGCGTGGCGATGCGCACCCTGATCCCGGGCTATCCGGCGGTGATGGCCGCGCTGAAGCGGGCCGGTGCGCGGGCGGTGCTGGCCGAGGCCGACCTGTTCGGCGGACCCGGCCGGGTGCTGGCCGCGCGGGCGGGCGGGCTTGACCTGCTGGTGCTGGAGGCGCCGCATCTCTTCGACCGCGAGGGGTCGATCTATCTCGGCCCCGACGGGCGCGACTGGCCGGACAATGCCGAACGCTTCGCCGCGCTGTGCTGGGTGGCGGCGCGGATCGCGGGCGAGGGTCTGGACGACGGCTGGCGGCCCGACCTGCTTCACTGCCATGACTGGCAGGCGGGATTCGCGCCGACCTATCTGCGCGCCCGCTACCCGGGCGCCGGGGTGGGCACGGTGATCACCATCCACAATGTGGCCTTCCAGGGGCTGGTGCCGGCCGGGAAGCTCTCGGCGCTGCGCCTGCCCCCCGGGGGCATGACGCCGGACGGGTTCGAATTCTGGGGCCAGATCAGCGCGCTGAAGGCCGCGATCGTCGATGCCGACCGCATCACCACCGTCAGCCCGACCTATGCCGGCGAGCTTCTGCGCCCGGAATTCGGCATGGGGATGGAGGGGATCCTGCGCCGGCGGCAGGCCGATCTGGTCGGAATCCTGAACGGGGTCGATCTGGACGCCTGGTCCCCGCCCTACCGGACACCGGCCGGCAAGAGCCGCTTCCGCAAGCGGCTGATCGCCGAGATGGGGCTGGGCGGGGATGCGCCCGGCCCGCTTTGCGTGGTGGTCAGCCGGCTGACCGGACAGAAGGGCATCGACGTGCTGGTCGACGCGCTGCCGAGGCTGCTGGACGAGGGCGGGCAGCTTGCGCTGCTGGGCAGCGGGGATCCGGCGCTGGAGGCGCGGCTTCGCGAGCTGGCCGCGCGCCATGCCGGGGTGGCGGTGCGCATCGGCTATGACGAGGCGCTGGCGCGGCTGATGATCGAGGGCGGCGACGCGATCCTGGTGCCGTCGCGCTTCGAACCCTGCGGGCTGACCCAGCTCTATGGCCTGCGCTACGGCACGATCCCGGTGGTGGGCTATACCGGCGGCCTGGTCGACACGGTCATCCCGGCAACGCCGGCAGGGCTCAGGGCCGGGGTGGCAACGGGCATCCAGGTCCATCCGGTCAGCGCCGACGCGCTCAGCCGCGCCTTCGACCAGCTGGTGCGGCTCTACCGCAGCCCCGACATCTGGCGCGCGATGCAGCGCAACGCCATGCGCCATCCGGTCGGCTGGGACCGCTCGGCGGCGGAATACGCCGCGCTCTACCGGGCGATCGCGCCGGACGCGGGCTGAAGGTGGGCGGCGGCGTGCCTTTCCATCGGGGGCGGAGTGTGAGAGGAAGCCCCGCAGCCCGCAGCGATGCCGGGAACGAGGTGTCATGACCCCGACCATCACCGCAGGCCGCGCCAGCCCGCTCGGCGCCACCTTCGATGGCGAGGGGGTGAATTTCGCGGTCTTCTCGGCCAATGCCAGCCGCGTGACGCTGTGCCTGTTCTCGGCGGACGGACGCACCGAGGAACATCGCATCGACCTGCCCGAACGCGACGGCGACATCTGGCATGGCCATGTCGCGGGGCTGGGGCCGGGGCAGCTCTACGGCTATCGGGTGCATGGCCCCTATGACCCGGCCGAGGGCCACCGGTTCAACCCGAACAAGCTTCTGATCGATCCCTATGCCAAGGGTCTGACCGGCCAGCCGGTCTGGCATGATGCACTTTTCGGGTTCGACCCCGCCCGCGGCCCGGACAGCTTCGACGGCCGGGACAGCGCGCCCCATGCCCCGCGGTCGGTGGTGGTCGATCCCGCCTTCTCGTGGGGAGAGGATCGCCCGCCCGCGACGCCCGTCGAGGAGACGGTGATCTACGAGGCGCATGTGCGCGGCCTGACCCGGCTGCATCCCGGGGTGGCGCTGCCGGGCACCTTCCTGGGGCTGGCCTCGGACCCGGTGCTGGAACATCTCACCCGCCTCGGGGTCACGGCGATCGAGCTTCTGCCCGTCCACGCCTTCCTGGACGATGCCTTCCTGGTCAGAAAGGGCCTGCGCAACTACTGGGGCTATCAGACGCTGGGCTTCTTCGCGCCCGAGCCGCGCTATCTGCACCCCGCGGCGCTGTCCGCGCGGGCGGGCGGCATCCACCAGTTCCAGCAGATGGTGGCCCGGTTCCACGCCGCGGGGATCGAGGTGATCCTCGATGTGGTCTACAACCACAGCGGCGAGGGCAACGAGTTCGGCCCGACCCTGGCCTTCCGCGGGCTGGACAATGCCAGCTATTACCGCCTCGCCCCCGACCGGCGGCATTACGTCAACGACACCGGCACCGGCAACACGATGAATCTCGACCATCCCATGGTGCTGCGGATGGTGATGGATTCGCTGCGCTACTGGGCCGAGGTGGGCCGCGTGGACGGCTTCCGGTTCGATCTGTGCACCACGCTCGGGCGGACGGATGAAGGTTTCGACCCCGGCGCCGCCTTCTTCGACGCGATCCGCCAGGATCCGGTGCTGGCCACCCGCAAGCTGATCGCCGAGCCGTGGGACATCGGCCCGGGCGGCTATCAGCTGGGGGCCTTCCCCCACCCCTTCCTGGAATGGAACGACCGCTTCCGCGACGTGGTGCGCAGCTTCTGGCGGGGCGATCGCGACATGGTGCGCCGGCTGTCGGACCGCATCACCGGCTCGGCGCGCCAGTTCGACCATTCCGGCCGGCCCGCGACCTCCTCGGTCAATTTCGTCACCGCCCATGACGGCTTCACCCTGATGGACGTGGTCAGCTACTCGCGCAAGCACAACGAGGCCAATGGCGAGGACAACCGCGACGGCCATGACGACAACCGGTCGGACAATATGGGGGTCGAGGGCCCGACCGACGACCCGGCGATCCGCGCCGCCCGCGCCCGGCGGCGGCGCAACATGATGGCGACGCTCCTGCTCAGCCAGGGCACGCCGATGCTTCTCGCCGGCGACGAGCTGGGCCACAGCCAGAAGGGCAACAACAACGCCTATGCCCAGGACAACGAGACGAGCTGGATAGACTGGCGCGACATCGATGCCGAGTTCCTGGACTTCACCCGGGCGATGATCGCATTCCGCAAGGCGCATCCGATCCTGCGCCAGAAGCGCTTCCTGCATTCGCGCGAAAGGGCGCTGGACGGGCGCGAGGATCTGTTCTGGTGGCGCGAGGATGGCCAGCCGATGACCGAGGCCGACTGGGTCGATCCCGCCCGCCGCATCCTGTGCGCCGAGATGCGCACCGCGGCCGGCACCCCGCCCTATGCGGTGCTGGAAACCGCCCTGTTCCTGGTCTTCAATGCCGGCGATGCCTGCACGGTGGCGCTGCCCGCGCCGACCGGGGGCATGGTCTGGTGCCGGGCGGTCGACAGCACCCGCGCCGGGCAGCGCCCACCGGAGCCCGTCGCCGGCCCGTCGGTCGACTGCCCGGGCGATGCGGTGCTGGCCTTCGTGCTGGAGCGGTGCGGATGAATGCGGACGGCACCGGGCGGCTGGCCGAGCTGGCGGGGATCGTGCCCCGATACCGCGACCTGACCGGGCGGGTCCATGTCACCTCGCCCGAGACCCGCGCCGCGCTTCTCGCCGCGATGGGCCTCGATGGCGCGACCCCGCACGACATCGAGCGCCCGCCCGGCAGCCTGCCCGAGTGGCTGGTGCTCGCCCCCGGCGCGCCCGCGCGCCTGCCCCTGCCGGCGGTCTGGCGGATCGAGCGCGAGGACGGCGGGGCGCTGTCCGGCCGCGGCGAGGCGCTGCCGCCGCTGCCCGCCGGCATCCATGTGCTGCATGCCGGGGGGCAGGAGACGACGCTCCTGGTCGCGCCGCCGCGGGCGCCCGCGCCGCCGCGCGCCTGGGGCATGACCCTGCCGATCTGGGGCCTTACCGGCCCCGACGGGCCGGGGCTGGGCGACTTCGCGGCGCTGGGCCGGGCCGCGGCGGGGCTGGCCGGGCAGGGGGCGGCGTTCCTCGGCATCAATCCCGTCCATGCCGGCTTTCCCACCGATCCCGCGCTGCATTCGCCCTATTCGCCCTCGCACCGGCGGCGGCTCAACATCCTGCATGTCCCCACGCCGGAACATCCCGGGGTCGCCACCGGCAGGCTGGTCGATTACGCGGCCGAGATTCCCGCCAAGCGCGCCGCCCTGCGCCGCGCCCATGCGGCGTTCCGCGCGGGGGGGGATCGCGCGGCCTTCGCGGCATGGCGTGCCGCGCAGGGCCCCGCGCTGGAACGGTTCATCCACCATCAGGCGCTGAGCGAGCGCTTCGGCCCCTACTGGACCGACTGGCCCGCCGCGGCGCGCGATCCCGCCACCGCCCCGCCGGCGCCCGATGACGAGACCGATTTCCACGCCTGGGCGCAATGGCGCGCCGAGACCGCGCTGGCCGCGGCCCAGGCCGGCGCGAAGGCGGCCGGCATGGCGATCGGGCTCTATCTCGATCTCGCGGTGGGAACCCATCCGGCCGGTGCCGAGACCTGGGCCGAGCGCGACGTCTTCGCAGGCGGGGTGTCGCTGGGCGCGCCGCCCGACGCCTTTTCGCCCTCGGGCCAGACATGGTGCCTGGCCCCGTTCAACCCCCGCGCGCTGGTGGCGCGGCATTTCCGGCCGCTGGCCGAGACCCTGCGCGCCCAGCTGCGCTTCGCCGGGCTGGTGCGGATCGACCACATCCTGGGTTTCGACCGCGCCTTCTGGGTGCCGCAGGACGGCACCCCGGGGGCCTATGTGGCGATGCCGCGCGCGGCGATGCTGGCGGTGCTGCGCATCGAGGCGGCGCGGGCCGGGGCGGCGGTGGTGGGCGAGGATCTGGGCAATGTTCCCGCGGGGCTGCGCGAGGCGCTGGCCGAGTCCGGCATCCTGGGCTGCCGCATCCTGCAGTTCGAGGAGCGCCGCGCGCGCTTCGCCGACCCGCGCGACTGGCCGCCGCTGAGCCTTGCCGCCTTCGGCACCGCTTGCCGGGCAGATTCTACCGCCTTCCCGGAGACGGTGCCGAAATCGCGCGCGCCTTCAACATCTTG
>RFGB01000090.1 GCA_003697125.1 Alphaproteobacteria bacterium | reverse complement strand
TGCGCGCGGCCCCGTCCAGCGCGAGGCCCGCGGGCGGGCGCGGGCCGCGGGCGATCGCCGCCTCGACCGCCGCCGCCAGGCCGGCGGGATCGAGCGCCGCCGGATCGGCCACCGCGAAGCCATGCGCCGCGAGGGCGGCCGCGCGCAGCCGCTGCTCGTGCTGCCCGGCTTCGGTCATCGGCACCAGCACCGCGGGGGTGGCGCATTGCAGAAGATCGGTCACGGTGCCGTAGCCCGCGAGCGACACCGAAGCCGCCGCCCCCGCCAGCCGGGCGCGATAGTCCGCCCGCACCGGTTCGGCACGGGCCGGGCCGGGCAGGCCGGCCGCGAAACGCGCGGCATCGGATCCGCCGACCAGGATCCGCCAGGGCCGGGGCGACAGCCGCGCCGCCGCGGCGGCGATGCGCATGAGCTCGCGCCCCGCGACGCCCGATCCCGCAGCGACCAGCACCTCGGCGCCGGGACGGGGCGGCGGCAGCGGCTCGGCGACGAATCCGGTCCAGCGCAGGAGGTTCCGCAGCCCGGGCGGCAGCGGCCAGTCGGCCAGGAGGTCATGGAACCCCTGCGGGCCATGCACCAGGACCAGATCGAAGCTGGCAAGGTCGCGCACCGCCCGCGCCAGCTTGCCGGCCCGCCCGGACGGTTCGGGAATGTCGCGCAGCGAGACGACGCGCCGTGCCCCCGTCTGCCGCGCCGCCTCGGCCAGGGCGGCGTATTCCGCCCGCAGCGCACCGCGCCCGAAGGGCCAGGTCTCGGTCACCAGGATGTCGGGCCGGAAGGCGGCAAGGGCGGCCTGCGCCGCCGCCAGCATTCGGGCGCGGAAGGCGGCATCGACCGGGCGGCCGTCGGGATCGAGCAGGCGGCGATAGTCGAGCCCGTCGGCCATCACCCAGGGCAGCTGCACGAAGGGCACGTCCGGCGCGCCGAGATGGGGCAGCGGGCGGCCGCCCGAGAGGATCACCACCCGCGCCCCGCGCCGGGCGGCGGCCCGGGCGATCGCGCGGATGCGCACGAGATGACCCGAGCCCATCAGATGGGTGACGAGAAAGGCGATCGCGGCGCTCATCGCGCGACCAGCGGTTCGGGCCTGCCGAGCCCCCCGGGGCGCCCGTCGGGGCCGATGGTCACCGGATGGATCATCGCCCGGCGGATGCGGAACGGTTCGGGCCCGCGATAGCCCCACCCCGTGGCCAGCGCCAGCGCGCAGCGCATCACCCCGCGATGGGTGACGATCAGCGCCGGGCCCGGCAGTTCGGCCAGCGCCGCGACCAGGCGCGGGACGATCTCGGCCGGGCTCTCGCCGCCGGGGGGGCGGAAATCCCAGCCCCATGCCTCGACCGGCCGGAAGCCGCTGGCCGGATCGGCGAGGAGCTCGGCGGCGCGCCGGCCCTCCCAGGCGCCGAAATCCATCTCGACCAGCCGGGGATCGGCGACGACCGGCCCCGCGGCCAGCGCGCAGGCGGTCTCCAGCGCGCGGCACAGCGGGCTGGAGATCACCGGCAGCCCGCGCCAGGGGTCCGGCAGGCGCAGGCGCGCCAGCGCCGCGCGGCTCTCGGGCGACAGCGGCGGATCGCTGCGCCCCTGGATCCGACCCGCGGCGTTCCAGCCGGTGGGAAAATGACGCAGGAAGCCCACGATCACCGCCCGCCCCCTTCCAGAAGCGGGGCGAGGATCGCGGCAAGACGTTCGGCGGCCGGTCCGATGGCGTGGCGTTCCAGCACCCGCCGCCGCGCCCGCGCCCGCGCCCCGGGATCGCGCGCCAGCGCCAGCGCCGCGCGCGCCAGCGCCGCGGGATCGCCCGGCTCGGGCAGCGGCCCCTCCAGCAGCGCCGCCGGGCCGGGATGGTTCTCGGCGAGTGCGGGGCAGCCCGCGGCCATGGCCTCCAGATAGACCATGCCGATCCCCTCGCCCACCCCGGGCCAGAGCAGGAGGTCATGGGTCTCGTAGAGCCGGCGCAACCGGGCGGGATCGCCGACCGCGCCCAGAAAGCGCACCGGCAGGCCGGCGAGGCAGGCCTCCGCCTCGGCGCGCGCCGGCCCGTCGCCCGCAACGGTCAGCCGCCATGGTCCGGGCAGATGGGCGAGCGCGCGGCCGAGGGCCGCGAATGAGGCGATCTTGTCCCCCGGCCGCATCATCGCCACGGCCAGGATGCGCAGCTCGGCCGAGGGTTCCGGCGGGGCGGGCTCGGGCCCGGGATCGACGAAGGGCGGCAGATGGGCCAGCTGGCCGGGCCGCGCAACCGTCTCCAGCGCGGGCAGGTCGCGCGGCTTGGTCCAGATCAGGCGATCGGCACGGCGGAAGCCGGCGAGGGCGGCGCGGGCGAAGCCCGCCCAGGGACCTTCCAGGCGCTGCGGGCTGTGGATCGGTTCGACGATCACCAGCGGCAGGCCCAGCGCCCCGGCCACCGCCGGCCCCAGAAGGTCGGGCGCCTTCCAGTAGCTGTGATAGGTCAGCCACAGATCCGGCCGCCGGTCGGGCGGAAGGGCGGCGATCCGGGCCGCCTCGCGCGCGGCCTCGGCGCGCAGACATTCCTGCGCCGCAGGGTCGCCGCGCCCCTCGCGCAGGCACAGGCGCGAGGCGATCCGGGGCGCGTGGCCGGCCCGTTCCAGCGCCGTCATCAGCAGCCGGGCGATCTGCCGGTCGCCCGAGGGCACCGGATGATCGGGCGGCTTCATCGGCGCATAGAAGGCGATGCGGGCCATCGCCGTCAGCCCCGCAGCGCCGCGCCAAGGCGTTCGGCCAGCGGGCCGATATTGGCCTCGAGCGCGAATTCCGCCTCGAGCCGCTCGCGCGCCGCAGCGGCCATGGCCAGCCCCCGCGCCGGATCGGCGGCATGGGCGCGGATCGCCGCGGCAAGCCCCACGGGATCGCCCGGCGCGACCAGCCGGCCATGCACGCCGTCGGTGATGAATTCCGGGATGGCGGAAACCGTGGTGGCGATGATCGGCAGGGCTTGGCTGGCCGCCTCCATCAGCACATTGGGCAGCCCGTCGCGGTCGCCATCCGCGGCGATCTTGGCCGGCAGCACGAACAGGTCGGCCTCGCGCAGCGCCGCGATCACCGCCGTCTGATCCTGCACGCCGCGCCATTCGATCCGGCCGTCGATCCCCAGCGCCGCGGCGCGCGCGGCCAGCGGGGCGCGCAGCGCGCCGCCGCCGACATGGGTGAAGTCCCAGTCGAGATCGCCGAGCAGGCCCAGCGCCTCGATCAGGTCGTCATAGCCCTTCTTCGCCACCAGGCGCCCCACCGAGAGGATCCGAAGCCGGCCCCGCGGCGGCGCGCGCCGGGGCGGGGCGGGAAACCGCGCAAGATCGAGCCCGTGATAGACCAGCGCGACGCGCCCCGGATCTGGGGCCAGCGCCCCGAGCCGCGCCGCCCCCGCGGCGGTGCAGGTGACGCAGAAGGCGGCCTCGGCCAGCTTGCCGCGCAGCTCGGGTTCGGGCGTGGTCCAGATGTCCTTGGCATGGGCCGACACGCCCCAGCCGATCCCCCGCATCAGCGCGGCATAGCGCGCCACCGAGGCGGGGCTGTGCAGGAAATGCGCATAGATGAAGCGCGCCTCGGGCGGAAGTTCGGCGGCCAGCACCAGCGCCTGCCCCCAGCGGCGGATCCGCGCGCGGGTGGGATCGGCGCGCAGATCGGCCAGGAATGCCGCCCGCGCGGCGCGGTAGCCCGGCAGCCGGCGGGCGCGGGCCCAGGCGCCGGCGACCCGAAGCGGCGCCTCGTGCAGGTATTCGGGCAGATAGCGGCGGCTGGCGCGGATGCGTCGGTGCAGGGGATGTTCGCGGTCGTCATGGGGCCGGCGCAGCGACCAGATGTCGAAGTCGAATCCCCGCTCCTGCAGCGCCAGAAGCTCCTGCGCCACGAAGGTTTCCGACAGCCGCGGATAGCCCTTGGCCAGGATGGCGAGACGCGGCATCGCCGGCCTATTCCCCCGCCCTGCTCCAGACGCGCCGGCCGGCCCGCGCCCGCTCGGTGATGATGTCGAGCCCGCCCAGCATTCCCGGCAGCGCATTGCGCGAGGGGCGGGGCTGGCCGGCCAGCCCCCGGATGGCGGCGGCCATCACCTCGGGCCCCGACCCGTCGCGCGGCTCGTACAGCATGCGCAGCAGGCCCAGGCGTTCGGCCGCGCTGGCGCGGATCAGCTGTTCGGCGCGCGGCGCGTTGCGCGGGGCGACCACCGCGGGCAGGTCGAAGGAGAGGATCTCGCAGAAGGTGTTGTAGCCGCACATCGAGACCACGCCCTGGGCGTGCTTCATCCAGCGTTCCAGCCGACTGTCGAAGCTCAGCACGCTGACCCGCCGGCCCAGCGCCGCGGCGCGACGGTCGAATTCTGCGCGGTGCTGCTGGGCGAGGAACGGGCCGTAGACCAGGACGGCGCGCGGGGCGAGGCCGGGATCGGATTCGTAGGCCGAGAGCACCCAGTCATAGAGCCTTGCGCCGTCGCCGCCGCCGCCCGAGGTGACGAGGATGTAGGGTTCGCGCTGCGCCCGGCTGGGCCGGTCGGCGCCCAGCGCGGCACGGCGCAGATAGCCCGTATAGATCAGCCGCCCGTCCCGTTCCCAGCGGGGCGACAGGCCCAGCCCCTCCAGCGGCCGGCAGATCTCGGGCAGGCCATAGATCCAGATCTCGTCATAGAAGCGCTCGATCGCCTCCAGATGCCCCTTGCGCTCCCACTCCGCGCGCACCGCCTCCGGGGCGTCCAGCACGTCGCGCAGCCCCAGCACGATCCGCGCCCCCCGCGCGCGGGCGGTGGCCAGCGTCGGCGCCAGCTCGTTGCGAAAGCCCCAGGCCTCCTTGTCCACGATCACCAGATCAGGGCGGAACGCGGCCTCGGATGCCTGCAGGATCGCCGAGCGCAGCCGCACCGTCTCCTCGATGGGAATGCCCAGATTGTGGGTGGCATAGCTGCCGTCGGGCTGCTTGACCACCCCGGGCAGGCGGACGTGATCGACGCGGTCGGGAAAGTCGAAGCGCCCGGCGATCGGCGATCCGGTGACGATCAGCGCCGCGGTGGCGGGGTCGGCCGCGGCCAGCGCCGACGCGATGGTGCGCGAACGGCGGATATGACCCAGCCCGAAGGTATCGTGGCTGTAGAGAAGGGCCCGTCGGCTGATGGTCACGGTGCCCTCCCCCGGCCCCGTCGCGATCCCCGCGGCGCTTCGGCAAGCCCCGCGAGGCGAACTTACACGATGCGGGGGGCGAAGCGGAACCCTCTAAGGCGCCCCCAGCGCCCGTGTCACACGGCCGCGATCGCGGCTTCCCAGCGGGGCGCGGGCCGCCTATCGTTACCGACCGCCCGAAGACATCCTGCGGCGAGAGGCGCGAAGACATGAGATCCCGCAGCGATCCGATCCGGCGGCGCATGGCGGGCCTGGGCGCGCTTGCGCTGCTCGCGCTGGCGCTTTGCGCCGCGGCCCTCGCGGCGCGGGCCGAGGGGCTGACCGACTACGGCAATCTCCCGGGCAGTCCCGTGACGGTCGCGCCCGCCACCCCGGCCCCGGTCGAGACGGCGCCGAGCCCGGACCTGGAGGCCTATGGCCGGATCCAGGATCTCAGCCCCACGGCGATGATCGATTCGGCGACGCGCCAGGTCGACATCTTCCGCCAGCGCCTGCGCCGGGTCCTGCTGAGCATACCGCGCATCGGCCCGGCGCTGCATGACGCGCTGGCCCGAGCCGCCCCGGACGGCGATCCATCGCATTTCCTGGGCGTGCTGATCTTCCTGGTCATCCTGCTGATCATCGGCCGCGGGGGCGCGGTGCTGTTCGGTCTTCATGTCGGCAGGCCGATCATGCGGTCGCTGCAGAAGCCGGATCCGCGGGGCCTGACCGACAAGCTGCCGGTGCTGGCCGCGCGGGTGGGGCTTTCGGCGGCCGCGGCGGCGATCACGCTGATCGTCGCGGTGGCGGTGGGCGCGTCGTTCTTCGAACCCCACCCGGCCACCCAGCGCACCGTGGTGGTGGTGCTGGGGGCCTATGGCGCATGGCTGCTGGTCGACACCACCTGGCGGATGGTGATCTCGCCCTATCTGCCGGCCTACCGCATTCCGCACATCGAGGATGCCGCGGCGGTGCGGCTCTATCGCGACATCTCGCTGGCCACCAGCATCGGCATCGCCGGGATCACGCTGTCGGTCTGGCTGGAGCTGATGGAGGTCGAGCCCGACGTCCTGGCGCTGCTGCGCATCGCGATCACCACCATCACGACGGTGCTGTTCATCGCCGTGGTGCTGCGCAACCGCGGCGCCATCACCGGGGCGATCCTCGACGGCCAGCCCCGGGCGCAGGCGTCCTGGCTGGCGGCGCTGGGCTCGGTGCTGTGGCTGCCGGCGATCCTCGGCTATCTCCTGTTCAGCTGGGGGGCGGGCAGCTTCCGCCTGGTGCTGGGGCTCGACGCGCCGCTCAGCCTGGTGGCGGTCTATTCGGTCTTCCTGATCTCGATCCTCGTCTATGCCGTGACCGCCTATGCGGTGGAGCGGGTCTTCGCCCGGTCGCGGCGCGTCGCCGAGCTGAACCGCGCCGGGCGGGCGGCGGCCGAGGCTGCGCCCGCCGCGCCCGCGGGCGGCGGCGGCGAGGATGACGACGGGGACGGCGAGACCGAGGGCGGCGGTGCCGCCCGCCCCGCCCCGGCCCCGGCGGTGGCCGAGGCGCCGGCCGCGGCACCCGCCCC
>RFGB01000010.1 GCA_003697125.1 Alphaproteobacteria bacterium | reverse complement strand
GCCCCGGCCAGGGGGCCGGGGCGCAGGCCGACCGCCCGCCGCGGCCGGCCCCCGAAGCCCCCGCCCGCTCCCGAAAGCTTGACTGGCGGCGGCCGCGGCAAGGGGTTAGGCAGGGACCGCCTGAAGCCGTGCCGGAGCAGCCCCTTGCGCCTTCTGTCGCTCGGATTGATCGCGATTCTCGCCCTTCTGGCGCCTGCCGTCCGGGCGCAGCAACCAATGGTTGCTGTAGAGCTGTTTACAAGTCAGGGTTGCAGCGCCTGCCCCCCGGCGGATGCGCTGCTGGCCCGGCTGGCCGAGGAGGAGGATCTGGTCGTCCTGTCGCTGCATGTGGATTACTGGGACTATCTGGGCTGGCGCGATCGTTTCGCCCGGCCCGAGAACACCCGGCGCCAGAAGCTCTATGCCCGGGCCCATCACGCCCGGTCGATCTATACCCCGCAAGTGATCGTGCAGGGACGCTGGCGGAAGGTGGGCAGCGACGAGGCCGAGGTGCGCGCCGCGATCGCCATGGCTCGCGCCGAGACGGCGCGGGTGGCGCTGGAACTGCGCGAGCTGCCCGACCGGCTGGAGCTGCATGTCCGCCCGCTGGCGCGGATCGGCTTCGCCGAGGCGGGGGTGCTGCATCTGGTCAGCTATGACCGGCCGCAGACCGTGCGCATCGAGCGCGGCGAGAATGCCGGGCGCGAGATCACCTATGTCAATGTCGTGCGCGACTGGATGCGGCTGGGGGTCTGGGACGGCAGGGGCGAGGCGGTGTTCAGCGCGCCCTTGCCGGTGATGGGGCGGGGTCTGGCGGTGCTGCTGCAGGACGGGCCGGTGGGACCGATCCTTGCGGCGACGCGGCTTGAGCGCTGAGCCCCTCAGCGCCAGCGGTTGTGCAGCCAGAACCACTGCCCGGGCCGCGCCGCGATGCGCGCGGCGATGCGGCGGTTGACCTCCTCCATCCGCGCCGGGGCCGGCCCGTCGGGCACCGGCGCCTCGATCTCGACCGCGAACCGGTCGGGATCCTCCAGCCGGGTGGCGAAGGCGGGCAGCAGGGGCACCCCCAGCCGGGTCGCCAGTTCCGCCGCGGCCAGCGCGGTTTCGGCCGGGTGGCCCATGAAGGGCAGCCGCGGCGCGCCGGTCTGCTTCTGGTCCACCAGGATCAGCCCCGCGCCGCCCCGCGCGACATGGGCGACCAGCGCCCGGGTGCCGCGGTGGCCCTTGGTCAGGACCGGGGCGCCCGCCGCGCGCATCAGATCCCGCACATGCAGATCGAAGGGGCGGTTGTTGAAGGCGCGATAGATCATGCCGCAGGGAATGCCCGCCGCCGCCAGCGCGGCGCGGATCACCTCCCAGTTGCCGAAATGCGCCGAGACCAGCACCGCGCCGCGCCCCTCGGCCCGCGCCCGGCGCAGCGCATCGAGCCCCGGCCCCCCCAGGGTCCAGGCGTCGCGCCGCGCCACCAGCCGGGGCAGGGTGGCATATTCCAGGATCACCCGCCCGAAATGCCCGCCCACCGCCCGGGCCAGGCGCCTGCGCTCGGCCGCCGACAGATGCGGCATGACGCGGGCGAGATTGCGTTCGATCCGGCGGCGGGTGACCGGCAGGCCGGCGACGATCGCGGCCCCCAGCGATTCGGCCAGCCGGCCCGCCACCGAGTCGGGCAGCAGCGCAAGGCCGCCCATCACCAGCCGGGCGCCGCGGAACGCGGCCTGGTCCGCCAGCCTTCGGCCGAGCCCCGCCGTCACGCCGCGCCCCGCCGCCGCGACAGCCGGGCGAAACGCCACGACAGCAGAATCACCGCCGCGAAGGTGCCGCAGGCGGTGGCCAGGAACAGCCCCGCCTCCTCCAGCCGCGTGTGCAGCCCCAGAACCAGGCCGAGCGGCACCATCACCAGCCAGAAGGCGATGAAGAAGCATGCGGTGGTGCCCCAGCTGTCGCCCAGCGCCCGGTTGACCTGCCCCATCACCGCCTGTCCGCCATCGAAGATCAGCGAGACGGCGAGGATGACGAACAGCGGCGCCGTGCGTGCGACGAGGCCGGGATCCTCCGAGAACAGCGACCCGAGCCTGCCCGCCCCCGCCACGATCAGCCCCGAGCAGGCGGCGACCGTCAGCATCGTCGCGGCCAGCCCCGACCAGGCGGCGAAGCGCGCCTCGGCCGCAAGGCCCGCCCCCCAGGCATTGCCCACCCGCACCGCGGTGGCCACCGACAGCCCCAGCGCGACCATGAACACCATCGCCTCGACCTGATGGGCGATGGAATAGGCGGCCAGCGCCTCGGGCGAGATGAAGGCGGCGACCTGGTTCAGAGCGGCGAAGGCCATCGTCTCGAAGAACATCGCCGCCGCCCCGGCATGGCCGATGCGCCGCAGGCCGCGCCCGGCGGCCCAGCCGCCCGCCGCCCGGTGGCGCCCGCGCGCCCGGCGCATCTCGGGCAGCATCAGCACATGGATCAGGATGCCGGCCGTCATCACCACCCGCGCCAGCACCGAGGCGATCGCCGCGCCTTCCGCGCCCAGCGCGGGCAGGCCCCAGCCGCCTCCGATCAGCCAGGCGTTCAGCGCCAGATTGGCCAGATTCGCCGCGGCCATGTAGACCAGCCCGGGCAGCACGCGCCGGGTCGATTCCAGATAGAAGCTGCAGGCGACGAACAGCACCTGCAACAGCGCCCCCGGCGCCAGCCAGCGCGCGATCAGCCCGCCCCCGGCCACCAGCCCCGGATCATGGCCGATCAGCCGCAGGAACGGCTCGCCCAGCGCGATCACCAGGCTGGCCGCGGCGCCGACGGTCAGCGCCCATCTCAGGCCATGGCCGAACGCCTCGGCCGCGCCGGTCCGGTCGCCCGCCCCCCAGCGCTGCGAGACGATGGCGATGATCCCGACCATCGCCCCGATCCCGGTGACCATGATCGGCACGAAGACCGAATAGCCCATCGCCATGTGGGCCAGCGCTCCGGTCCCGAAGCGGCCCACCATCACGATGTCGACCAGGGTCAGGGTCAGCAGCCCCGCACGGCTCAGCATCACCGGCCAGGCCAGCCGCGCCAGCTCGGCCCAGTGCCGGGCCAGACGCATCGCAAGGCTGCCCTCGATCGCGATCGGACTGGCTGGCTGCTGCATGGCTACCCCGCGCCGGTCAGCCGGCGGCGCGCCGGATCCGCCGTTCGCGGTGCCACACATAGAGCCCCGCCCCCACGATCACAAGCGCGCCGATCCAGGTCCAGCGGTCCGGGATCTCGCCGAACAGCGCGTAGCCCCAGATCGCGCTGAACACCAGCGAGGCATAGGCGAAGGGCGCCACCGTCGCGGCCTGCGCGAAGCCCAGCGCGGTGATCAGCAGCAGATGCCCCAGCCCGCCGATCAGGCCCATCATCGCCATCAGGACCGCATCGGGCGCGGCGGGGGTGGTCCAGACGAAGGGCACCATCAGGCTGGCGGCGACGGTGCCGAACAGCGCGGTGTAGAGGAAGCTGGTCCACGGGCTTTCCTCGCCGCCCAGGAACCGGGTCGAGATCATGTAGCCGGCATAGAAGAACGCCGCGATCAGCGGCAGCACCGCATGGGGCGTGAACAGCGCGCTTCCGGGCCGGATGATGATCATCGCGCCGGCAAGCCCGGCCAGAACCGCGAACAGCCGGCGCGGGCCGACCCTTTCCTTCAGGACCACGAAGCCCAGCGCGGTCACGAACAGCGGGCCCACCTGGAAGATCGCCGCGTTGGTGGCCAGCGGCAGCACCGAGAAGCCGAAGAAGAAGGTGATGGTGGCCCCGAACAGCGCCGCCGAACGGACGAGCTGCAGGCCGGGAAAGCGCGTGCGCAGAAGGCGTCCCAGCCGCGGGGCCAGCAGCAGGAAGGCCCAGGCCGTCTGGCTGGCATAGCGCGCCCAGACCACCTGCAGCGGGTCCATCCGCCGGGTCAGGTCCTTGGCGATCGCGTCCATGATCGAGAAGAGCAGGATCGTGCCCAGAAAGCACAGGATCCCGCGCCCTTCGGGCGGAAGCGCCCGGATCGCCGCGCGCATGGCGGTCAGCCCGGCAGGCGGGGAACCGCCACCCCGATCATGCAGTCGCGGGTGACGATGGCGGCAAGCTGCTCCTCGCTCCAGCCCTCGGTTCCCGCAGGTCGGGCGGGCAGGACGATATAGCGCATGTCCGCCGTCGAATCATGCACCCGAACCCGCACGTTGGGCGGCAGGTGCAGCCCGAATTCGGCCAGCACGCGGCGCGGCTCGCGCACCATGCGCGAGCGGTATTCGCGGCTCTTGTACCAGTCGGGGGGCAGGCCCAGCAGGGTGCGCGGATAGCACGAACACAGGGTGCAGACGATGGCGTTGTGGGTGTCGGGGGTGTTCTCGACCACCACGAGCTTCAGCGCGTCGATGTCCGCCCCCATCTCGCGCGCGGCGGCCGATCCGTCGGCCAGAAGCCGCGCCTTGAAGGCGGGATCGGTCCAGGCGCGGGCGACGATCCGGGCGCCGACCGCCGGGCTGCGCGCATCCATCCGCGCGATGGCGGCGGCGATCTCCCCGGCGGTGACGATTCCCTTCTCGATCAGAAGCTCGCGCACCGCGATCTCCAGCGCCTGCGCCTCGGTCAGCGGGCCGTCCTGATCGGGCCGGTACGGGTGGCCCGAGGGGCTGATCCCGCCATGGTCGGGGTGGTCATGGGGCATCGGCGGGCTCCAGCCAGTGGGCATAGATCTCGGCATCGACGGTGTCGTCGGGGTTCTCGGCCGACGGGCCCCACAGCTCGGCCATCGTGAAGCGCACGCGGTAGAGCGTCTGCGCCTCGGCGGGCAGGCGATAGGCCAGCTTCTCGGGATTGGGGAAGGGGCCGAGGCAGCGTTCGATCACCCCGGTGCGTCCGCGCAGGTAATGGGGCGTGCGGACATGCAGCCCATGCGAGCCCCAGGCGCGGACGCGGACCCGCTCAGCCATCGCCGCCCCCCAGCGAGGCGGTGCCGTAATCGGCCCCGCGCGCCTTGACCTCGGCGATCTTGGCGGCCAGTTCGGCGGTGGAATAGACGCCCGCCTCGATCAGGTTGCGGTTCACCGCGGTGATCCAGCGTTCGTAATAGGTCATGGTCTCGAAGGCCTCGGGGCCCATGTCCTCCAGCACGCGGCGCAGCGCGTCCACGGTGAACAGGCCCTTGGCGGTGGTCAGCATGAACAGCGCGTCGACGCGCTTCTCCCAAAGGGCGAAGTCATGCTCGGCCGGGATCACCGGCCCGGCGGGATCGCCGCCCATGTCGTGCCAGCTCTTGTCCATGGCCGGATGCTAGACCGGCCGGGCGCGGCTGCCAAGCGGGGCGCGGCGGGCGCAGGGCAGCCATCACCCCGATGCAGGGCGGCGGAAGACCAGGCTGCGGTTGTCGGCGGGCATGATGACCACATCGGGGCCGGTCAGGCCGGCGGCCTGCGCGGCGGCGGCGACCGCCTCGATGTCGCGCAGGCCCCATTCGGGGTTCTCGGCCCTGAGACCGGCATCGAAGGCGGCGTTGCCGGGGCCGGTGTGGCGCCCGCCCTGGCGGAACGGGCCGTAGATGAACAGGATGCCGCCGGGTGCCAGCGCGCGGGCGGCGCCGAGGACAAGTCCTTCGGTCACCCGCCAGGGCGCGATGTGCAGGAGGTTGATCGCCAGGACCAGCGCCAGTGGCGCGATGTCGGCGACCGCGGCGGGCCAGTCGCCCGCCGCGTCCAGATCGCGGGCCGGTGCCACCGGGACGCCCAGGCGGGCGCGCCATGCGTCGATGCTGGCCCGGTGCACCGGGTCGGGGTCGGAGGGGGTGAAGGCGAGGCCGGGCAGGGCGGCGGCGAAGTGGCAGACATGCTGGCCGGTGCCGCTGGCCAGTTCCAGCGCCCGGCCGCGCAATCCGGCGCACTGGCTGGCCAGCACCTTCAGGATCGGGTCGGCATTGCGCGCGAAGCTGGGGCTGTGCAGGCGGCCGTCGGCCTCGGCGGGAACCTGCCCGGGCCGGAAGGCGGCGAAGTGGCGGGGCCGCTGCGGCGCGCCGCCGTCTTCGGTGCCCCCGTCTTCGGTGCCCCCGTCTTCCGCGCCCCGGTCCTGCGCGCCCCCGTCCTGCGCGCCCATCGTCGCCCGCCCCTCAGCTGCGCACGGGGGCGATCACCATGACCATCTGCCGCCCCTCGAGCTTCGGCATCGCCTCCACCTTGCCCAGCCCGTTCACGTCATCGGCGACCCGGTTCAGAAGCTGCGCGCCGAGTTCCATATGCGCCATCTCGCGGCCCCGGAAGCGGAGGGTGACCTTGACCTTGTCGCCATCCTCCAGAAACCGCCTGACGTTGCGCATCTTCACGTCATAGTCGTGATCGTCGATGTTCGGCCGGAACTTGACTTCCTTGACCTCGATGACCTTCTGGTTCTTTCGCGCCTCGGCCGCCTTCTTCTGCTGTTCATACTTGAACTTGCCGTAGTCCATGATCTTGCAGACCGGCGGCGTGGCGTTGGGCGAGATCTCGACCAGATCGAGGCCGGCATCCTCGGCCATGGCCAGCGCCTCGCGCGGGTGCATGATGCCGAGATTCTCGCCATTGGCGCCGATCAGGCGGACTTCGGGGGCGCGGATGCGGTCGTTGACGCGCGGGCCGGTGTCACGGGTCGGCGGCGCGTAATGCGGTCTTCGGGCTATGGTCGCGATCCTTTCGGTTGTTGATCGAACGGGATTCCGGCATGGGGCCTGTGCGGTTCAGGGCGCGCGCATGCGGCGGGTCACGTCCGATCGCTCGACACTCACGGTCCTTCCGGCACGGTGGCCCCAGGGGTGCTGGCGCCGTCAGGGCACAGAGTCACCCCTGCCGAGGCAGCCGGGCCGGCGCGCGCAGGATAGCGCCTGCCGCGGCGAGTGCAACAGGCTTGTCGGCCCGCGGCGGGGTCAGGCGCGGGCCAGGTCGGGGGGCGTGGCCTCGGCGGCGATCCGCGCCACCGCCTCGTCCAGCGGCAGAACCTCCTGGCCCTTCTCGCCCAGCCGGCGCAGCGAGACGGTGCGCTCCTCCACCTCGCGCCGGCCCAGCGCCAGCAGGATCGGCACCTTGGCCAGCGAATGTTCGCGCACCTTGTAATTGATCTTCTCGTTGCGCAGGTCGGTCTCCGCCCGCAGCCCCAGCCCGGTCAGCCGGCGCGCGACCTCCTCGGCATAGCTGTCGGCATCCGAGACGATGGTCGCGACCACCACCTGCCGGGGCGCCAGCCACAGCGGGAAGCGCCCGGCGTAATTCTCGATCAGGATGCCGATGAAGCGTTCGAAGCTGCCCAGGATCGCCCGATGCAGCATCACCGGGCGCGCGCGTTCGCCCGAGGGGGTGACGTATTCCGCCCCCAGCCGCTCGGGCAGGTTGAAATCGACCTGAAAGGTGCCGCACTGCCATTCGCGGCCGATGGCGTCGGTCAGCTTGAAGTCGAGCTTCGGGCCGTAGAAGGCGCCCTCGCCCGGGTCCAGCTCGAAGTCGTCGCGCACCGACAGGATCGCCTTTTCCAGCGCCGCCTCGGCCTTGTCCCAGATCTCGTCCGAGCCGATGCGCTGTTCGGGCCTGGTCGAGAAGCGGATGTCGAAGCGGCGGAAGCCCAGATCGGCATAGATCGAGGAGAGGAGGCCGATGAAGCGGGCGCATTCCGCCTCGATCTGGTCCTCGGTGCAGAAGATGTGGGCATCATCCTGGGTAAAGCCCCGCACCCGCATCAGCCCGTGCATGGCGCCCGAGGCTTCGTAGCGGTGGCACGACCCGAATTCCGCAAGCCGCAGGGGAAGATCGCGATAGCTCTTCAGACCCTGGTTGAACACCTGCACATGGCAGGGGCAGTTCATTGGCTTGAGCGCGTTGACGCGCTTTTCCTGGGCGTGCGGCTCGTCCACCTCGGTGATGAACATATGCTCGCGATACTTGTCCCAGTGGCCGGACGCTTCCCACAGCTTGCGGTCCACCACCTGGGGGGTGCGGATCTCGCGATAGCCCGCCTCGGTGAGACGGCGGCGCATGTAATCCTCCAGCGCGCGCCACAGCGCCCAGCCATTGGGATGCCAGAAGACCATGCCGGGGGCTTCTTCCTGCATGTGGAACAGCTGCATCTCGCGCCCCAGGCGGCGATGGTCGCGGCGCGCCGCCTCCTCCAGCATGCGCAGATGCGCCTCCAGCTCGGCGCGGTTGCGGAACGCCACGCCATAGATGCGCTGCAGCATCTTGTTGCGGCTGTCGCCGCGCCAATAGGCGCCGGCGACGTTCATCAGCTTGAAGGCGTCGGGCGGCACCTGGCCGGTATGGGCGAGATGCGGGCCGCGGCACAGGTCCTGCCAGTGGCCGTGCCAGTACATGCGGATCGGCTCGCCCTCGGGAATCGCCTCCACCAGCTCGACCTTGAAGGGCTCGCCGCGCTGGCGGTAATGGGCGATCGCGCGGTCGCGGTCCCAGACCTCGGTGCGCACCGGGTCGCGCAGCGCGATGATCTCGCGCATGCGCCGCTCGATCCGCTCCAGATCCTCGGGGGTGAAGGGTTCGTCGCGATCGAAGTCGTAATAGAAGCCGTCCTCGATGACCGGGCCGATGGTGACCTTCACGTCGGGCCACAGCTCCTGCACCGCGCGGGCCATGATGTGGGCGCAGTCGTGGCGGATCAGCTCCAGCGCCTCCTTCTCGTCCTTCGCGGTGATGATGGCGACGTTGGCGTCGCGCCGGATCGGGCGCGAGAGGTCCACGAGCTCCCCGTCCACGCGGGCGGCCAGCGCCGCCCTGGCCAGCGAGGGGGCGATGTCGGCGGCGATCTCGGCGGGGGTGACACCCTCGGGATAGCGGCGCGTCGCGCCGTCGGGAAGGGTGATGGTGATCATCGGTATTGGCCCCCCTCGGGTTCGGTGCCCACGGCGCACCCGCTTATCGATGGCCCCGGCTACGCCCCCGGCGGCGGGCTGTCAAGCCGGGCGCGTCCCCGGGGCGGGTTCAGGCGAGGATGAGGAAGTCCGTCTCCTCGCGCGACAGCAGCGGATCGCCCGGGCCGACCGGGATCACCCGCACGCGGCGGTGGCGGGTGCGGTTCTCGAGCAGCAGCGCGCTGTAGCCGAGATCGAACAGCGGGGCGAGGAATTCCGGCCGCCCGACCGCGAAGCGACGGTAGAAGCGGGCGCGGTGGATCTCGAGCATGATCACCGGGCGGTGGCGGCGGAAGGTTTCCATCCCCCCCGACAGCGCCACCGCCTCGTAGCCGTCGATGTCCATCTTGATCAGGCCCGGCGGCGGGGGATTGCGCGCGGCGAAGGCGTCGATGCTGTCGAGCCGGATCCGGTGGCGGCGGGGAATGTCGCGCCCGGGCCGGCCCAGCAGCGCCATCTTCAGCCGCACCGGCCAGATCTCGCGCCATTCGGCGGGTGCGGGTTCGTGATCATAGAGCCGCGTGAGCGAGATCCAGACATCGCGCAGCCCCTCGTCGCGCGCGCCCATGCCGGAAAGATGGGCCTCGATCCCCTGAAGGCCCAGCGCCCCGGCCGTGTCGCGGATCCGCGCGATCAGGTCGGGGCGCAGGTCGAAGGCGTGGATGGCCAGGCGCGGCCGGGCCCGCATCGCCGCGACATGGGCGAAATAGCCCGAACTTGCGCCGATGTCGTAGAACACCCGCGGATCCCAGCGGTCGAGGATGAAGTCCAGCGCCGCGGTCTCGGCCGCCTCGCCGAAATTGCCCGAAGGCTGCTTGCGCCGCAGCCGCAGCCGCAGGCGCGGCGCGCGCCAGGGATAGGGCGGCCGCCCGGGAAGGCGCAACACCCAGCCGCCGCGCCCGCGCGCGACCGAGACCGGATAGGCGCGGATATGTGCCTCCAGCGCCGCGGCCAGCGCCGCGGAATCGCGAAACCCGCGCCCGAAATCGGTCAGCATCCCCGCGCCCCCCGCTGCGACGCCGCAGAACCTAGACTGGCCGCGGCGGTGGCGCAATGTGACGCGGTGCGCCGCGCGGGCAGCGATTTCCGGTTTTCAAAACCGGCGGCCGCGGCTAGTTTTCGCCGACAGGTCAGACGCTCCGCAGGGGCGCAACCAACGGGAGGTAGTTCATGGACCGTCGTTCCTTTCTGAAGACATCGGCCATCGGCGGCGCGGTCGCCGCGACGGGCGGGCTGGCGGCCCCGGCCATCGCCCAGGGCAGGCGCACATTGACCATGGTGACCACCTGGGGCCGCGGCCTGGCCGGCGTGCATGACAGTGCCCAGCGCGTGGCCGACATGATCACCGAGATGACCGATGGCCAGCTGACGGTCGATCTGAAGGCGGCGGGCGAGCTGGTGGGCGCCTTCGAGGTGTTCGATGCGGTCACCTCGGGCCAGGCCGACATGTATCACGGGGCCGATTATTACTTCATCAACCAGCACCCGGCCTATGCGTTCTTCACCGCGGTGCCCTTCGGCATGACCGCGCAGGAGCTCATCAACTGGTACTATCACGACGGCGGCCGAGAGATCCATGACGAGCTGGGTCAGATCTTCAACCTGAAATCGTTCCTGGCGGGCAACACCGGCGCCCAGGCCGGTGGCTGGTTCCGCAAGGAGATCCGCGGCCCCGAGGATTTCCAGGGCCTGAAGTTCCGCATGCCGGGGCTGGGCGGCAAGGCGCTGGGCAAGCTGGGGGCGAGCGTGCAGAACATCCCCGGATCCGAGGTCTATCAGGCGCTGTCCTCGGGGGCCATCGACGGCACCGAATGGATCGGCCCCTGGGCCGACGAGAAGGCCGGCTTCCAGGAGATCACCAAGATCTACTACACCGCCGGCTTCCACGAGCCCGGCGCGGGCCTTTCGCTT
The DNA here is from genome assembly GCA_003697125.1 of Alphaproteobacteria bacterium. Lineage (GTDB taxonomy): Bacteria > Pseudomonadota > Alphaproteobacteria > Rhodobacterales > Rhodobacteraceae > J013. The sequence goes on along the minus strand of RFGB01000010.1, from coordinate 17,258 downwards.
GCCTTCAACAGGGAAGTGTTCGAAAGCTTCACCCCGGCCCAGAAGCGCATCTGCGAGATCGCCGCGCTCGAATGCCATCAGTGGAACCTTGCGCAGTTCCTGACCCAGAACGGCGCCGCGCTGCAGCGCCTGGTGGCCGGGGGCGTGCTGCTCAAGGAATTCCCCGACAGTGTCTGGGATGCCTTCGGCGCGGCCAGTCAGGAGCTCTATCAGGAATACATGGGCGACGACCTCTTCAAGGCGGCATTCGAGTCGATGCAGGCCTCGATGCGATCGTCTACCGGCTGGATCGAGCGTTCCGAGGGCGCCTATCGCCGCCAGCGCGACCGCGTCCTGGGCTGACGGCCCCGGGTCGGGGGGGCGGACGCCCCCCTGATCCATCGCCGCCCTGGGCTGTCGAGGGGGTCGCCCTGCGATGATCGATTCGGTTCTGTGGGCCCTCGGGGGGCTTGCCCGGGGTCTGGTCAACATATGGGTCGCGCTGTCCGATCCCGGGGCGTGGCTGTCCTGGCTGCCGCCCTTCGCCTCGGGCGAGCAGATGAGCGCCGCCCAGAAGGAGGCGCTGGCGCGCTTCATCTATTTCGGCGCCTCGGTGGAATTCCTGTTCTCGGTCCTCGCGCTGGCGATCCTGGTCACGGTGGCCGGGCTCGTCTGGCGCCCGGTGCTGTGGCGGGCGGCATGGGGGATCGAGGCGCTGGCCAACAGCGTCGGCCGCGTCATCGCCTGGGGCGGGCTGATCATGGTGCTGCAACAGGTGATGATCGTCTTCCTGCAGCGCATCTTCCGGGTCTCGGAGATCACCTTCAGCCCGTTCGGCCTGCCCTTCACCCGCGACCTGTCCTGGTGGTCCGAGGAGCTCAAGCTCTACAACGCCGCCATCGTGGCGCTGTGCTGCGCCTATACCTTCGTGCAGGGCGGCCATGTGCGGGTGGACCTGTTCTATGCCGGTATGCGCCACCGGGCGAAGCGGGTGGTGGACATGCTGGGATTGCTGCTCTTCACCCTGCCGCTGATGCTGGTGATCTGGTTCTACGGCTGGTTCTTCCTGTGGCGGCACATGGTGACGCCCAAGCTCAGCGCCACCGACACGCTGGAGCTGATGCTGCGCAAGTCCCGGCTTCTGAAGGACAATGTCGAGACGATCGCCTTCTCGCCGAACGGGTTCGACCAGTACTGGCTGTTCAAGGTGCTGATGGTGGCGCTGGCCGGCATGATGATCCTGCAGGCCATCGGATTCTTCTGGCGTTCGCTGGCCGAGTTCCTGGAGGGAGAGGGTTCGGCCGATCGCGGGCTGGACCGGGACCGGCTCGAGGACGTGACCGGCGCGCCGGCCGGCATGTCGGGCTGAGGGGGGCGCGATGCTGCTTGGGCTTGATGGCGTCGAGATCTGCCTGCTGATCGTCGGCCTGTTCCTGTTCGGCGGCATCATGACGGGTTTCCCCGTCGCCTTCGCCATCGGCGGCGCGGCGATCATGGCCTTCGGGCTGATCGCGCTGCTCGACGGGCAGGGGCTGCTGCTCCACCATGTCCCCGATCCGCAATCGGCGGAATACGCCGCGCTTCTGGCCCAGGGTGTGGCGCGCGAGACGATCACCAGCTTCCGCTATCCCGACCTGCCCACCATGGAGGTTCCGGTCTTTCCCCGCGGCTGGGAGGACGCGCTGAACCGCAACATCTCCTTCATCGTCAACCGGATGAACGAGCGGGTGCTGGCCGGCCCCTCGATCGAGACGCTGCTGGCGGTGCCGATGTTCGTGCTGATGGGAATCACGCTGGAACGCTCGCGCATCGCCAATGAGCTGCTGACCACCATGGCGCGGGTGTTCGGCCCGCTGCCCGGGGGGCTTGCGGTCGCGATCGTGGTGGTGGGCGCCTTCCTGGCCGCATCGACGGGAATCGTCGGCGCGACGGTGGTCACCATGGGGCTGCTCGCCCTGCCGACCATGCTGCGCAACGGCTATTCGCCGGAACTGGCCACCGGCGTGATCGCGGCATCGGGCACGCTGGGCCAGATCATCCCGCCCTCGATCGTCATCGTGCTGCTGGGCACGCTGGCGGGCGACATCTACAGCACCGCGCAGGAGGCCCGCGCCCAGGCGGCGGGCTGCTCGGACGCGCTGACCTATCTGGGCGAGCCCGCGGTGCTGTCGGTGGGCACGCTGTTCCAGGCGGCGCTGCTGCCGGGGATCTTCCTCGCGCTGCTCTACGGGCTCTATGCCTTCGGCTTCGCGCTGTGGCGGCCCGATCGGGCCCCGCCGATCCCGGCGCTGGCGGGCGAGGGCGCGGGCGGCGGCAAGGCCCATGCGCTGACCTGGTATCTGGCGGTGCCCGCGCTGCTGCTCGCGGCGGTGCTGGGGATGGAGGCTGCGCGAATCTCGGGGCCGCAGCAGTTCACCATCGGGGCGGTGGCCGAGCATGGCCCGCGCCCGGAACTGCGCACCAATGTTTCCGAGGCCTGCAAGGCGTCGATGATCGCCCTGCACGGGCAGGAGAAATGGGACCGCGCGGTTGCCGCACAGGCGGCGCTGGATGCCGCGGGCGGGGCGCAGGCCACGACCCAGGAGCGCACGCCCGAGGAGATCGCCGCGCTGCGCGCGCAGCTGATCGCCGGGGCCGCCCCCCTGTCCGAGACGCTGATGGTCGCGCTGCTGCTGGCCGGGCTGGCGCTGTCGATCGCGCGGGGGGTCGCGCCGCAGGCGCCGGCCGGCCCGCTGCTGGTCGGCGCGGCGGGGATCGGCGCGGCGATGCTGGCCGACTGGCTGTTCATCGCGCCCCTGACCGGGCCGGGCGCGACCTTCCTGATCCTGGCGCTGCCCTTCGCGGCGATCCTGTTCGGCGTGGCCCATGCCGCGCGGCTGATGGCCGGCAACGAGGTGCTGCGGGTGGTGTTTCCGCCGCTGGTGCTGATCGTGGCGGTGCTCGGCTCGATCCTCGGCGGCATCACCAACCCCACCCCGGCGGCGGGGCTGGGTGCTGCGGGGGCGATCATGCTGGCGGCATATCGCCGCCTGCGCGACGATCAGCGGTCGGGGCGGGTGATCCTGTGGTCGAGCTTTGCCATCGTCATCATGCTGCTGGTGGGGGTGAATTTCGACCTGCGCCTGACGCTTGAGACGGTGACGCTGGAAAACCGCATCGCCTATCTGGTCGCCTGGGCGTCCTATACCGTGGCGATGGCCGGGCTGATCTATGCCTGCGCGGTGCTTCTGGGCGGGGGGGTGCTGGCACCGGTGGTGCGCGAGACGGCGAAGGTCACATCGATGGTCTTCGCCATCCTGATCGGCAGCCAGATGCTGAACCTGGTGGTGATCTCCTTCGGCGGCGAGCATTACATCCAGGAATTCCTGCGCAGCTTCGACGAGGAACTGGTCGTGTTCCTGATCGTCATGCTGGTGCTGTTCCTGCTGGGATTCGTGCTCGACTTTCTCGAGATCATCTATATCGTCGTGCCGATCGTGGGGCCGGTGATCTATGGCGGAACGCTGGATCCGAAATGGGTCACGATCATGATCGCGGTGAACCTGCAGACCAGCTTCCTGACCCCGCCCTTCGGCTTCGCCCTGTTCTATCTGCGCGGGGTGGCGCCGCCGGGGGTGACCACGCTGCACATCTATCGCGGCGTGGCGCCCTTCGTGGCGATCCAGGTGCTGGGGCTGGCGATCCTGTGGTTCTTCCCGGCGATCATCACCATCGTGCCCGACCTGATCGGGCACTGAGCCGCGGGGCGGGCGGGGGCGCCCGCTCAGCCGCGCAGCGCCGCGGCGGTGATCTCGGCCACCTGCTGCAGGATCGGGGTGTCGTCACCGCCATCGGCGGCGGTGTCCACGCTTGCGGGGTCCTCCACCCGGATCCAGCGCCCGCGCTGGAAGATCTCGAAGGGGCGGAAGCGCGCCTTGTAGGACATCTTCGGGCTGCCCGGCACCCAGTAGCCCAGATAGACATAGGGCAGCCCCGCCTCGCGGGCGAGGCGCAGATGATCGAGGATCATGAAGGTGCCGAGACTGCGCGCCGGCAGCGCCGGATCGAAGAAGGAGTAGACCATGCTGAGGCCGTCGGCCAGCACGTCGGTCAGGCAGGCCGCCACCAGCCGCCCCTCGCCCGGCCCGGGCAGGCGGTATTCGATCATCCGGGTGCGGACCGGGGTCTCCTCGACCATCGCCGCGTATTCCAGCTCGTCCATCTCGGCCATGCCGCCATCGGCGTGGCGCGCATCGAGATAGGCCCGAAACAGCGTGAACTGCTCCTCGGTCGCCCAGGCGGCGCGGACCGTGCAGCGCAGGTCGGCATTGCGGCGCAGCACGCGCGCCTGGCTGCGGCAGGGCGTGGTCTCGGCGACCGGCAGCCGTGCCGAGAGGCAGGCGCTGCATCCGGAGCAGGAGGGGCGGTAGAGCACGTTCTGGCTGCGCCTGAATCCCTTCCGCGACAGCGAATCGTTCAGCGCCGTGGCGGTCTGGCCGTGCAGCGCGGTGAACAGCTTGCGTTCCTGCCGCCCGGCCAGATAGGGGCAGGGCTGCGGGGCGGTGACGAAGAACTGCGGGGTCAGGGTGCCAGTGTGGCGCATTTCGGCCCGATCGGAAAGGTTACGCTTTACAGATACCTAACAGAGAAGCCGCGGCGGCAACAACCGCTTTCGCGATCACGGTTAATCGCGCCCGCGCGCGGTCACAGCGGGCGGTTGATCATCGCCGTGCCCAGGGCCAGGTCGGGCAGTCCCTGGCGGCGGGCGGTGCCCAGCATCATCAGGACGCTGACCAGCTGGGCCGGGAGGAAGGCCATGCACAGCGCGTAGAACAATGTGTGGATCAGCGCCTCGGACCACTCCAGCCGATCGCCACCCGGGCCGCGCAGCTCGATCCCCATGATCCGCATCCCGAAGGTGGCCGATCCCGTCCCGATCGTCCAGACGCGAAGCCCCAGATCGACGATGGCCCACAGCGGCAGCGCCGCCAGGATCACCATGCCCAGGGTGGGCAGGGCCAGCAGCACCAGCAGCGCCAGGGTGATCGCCGCGCCCAGCGCGATGTCGAACAGCCATGCCATGAGCCGCCGCGCCGGCACGCCGTCATAGAACTGCGGATCCCGCTCGGGGTCCGGCAGCCCGTGGGGTTGGGGAAACAGGCCCGCGCGCGGCATCGGGCTCAGCGGTTCGCTTCGGGCATGATCTCGGGCCCGCCGCAGATGCGCGGGTCGATCTCGCCGATCGCGGCCGGATCCTTGCCCTGATAGTCCAGCGCGGCCAGCACCGTCTGGATCGCCGCCAGCCGGGCGCGGCGCTTGTCGTCGGCGCGGATCACCGTCCAGGGCGCGCCGGGCAGATGGCTGCGGGCGAACGTCTCGGCGATGGCCGCGGAATAGGCGTCCCAGCGCTCCAGCCCCTCCACATCGATGCGGCTGAGCTTCCAGTGCTTCAGCGGATCGCGTTCGCGGTCGAGGAAGCGGCGCAGCTGTTCGGCGCGGTCGATGGTCAGCCAGATCTTGAACAGCCGGATGCCGTCGCCGGTCAGCATCTGCTCGAACTGCGGAAGCTGGGCGAAGAACAGCGCGCGCTGCTGGGGGGTGCAGAAGCCGAAGACATGTTCGACCACGGCGCGGTTGTACCACGAGCGGTCGAAGAACACGATCTCGCCCGCCGCGGGCAGATGCGCGACATAGCGCTGGAAATACCACTGCGTGCGCTCGATGTCGGATGGCTTGGGCAGCGCCACGACCCGAGCGCTGCGGGGGTTCAGATGCTGGGTGAAGCGCTTGATCGTGCCGCCCTTGCCGGCGGCGTCGCGGCCTTCCAGCACCACGACGATGCGCGCGCCCGACTCGCGCGCCCAGTGCTGCATGCGCGCAAGCTCGATCTGCAGGGCGGTGAGCCGCGCCTCGTAATCCTTGCGCCGCATCCGGCGCCGGTAGGGGTAGTCCGGCGCGAGGATGTCGTTTCGCCCGGCCCGATCCAGCGCCGCGCGGACCTGCTCGGGCGCGCGGTTTCGCGCGAAATCCGAGACCGCGCCATCGAAGGGCCTTGCCGGTGCCGCCATCGCCCACCTCCGCCGCCACAGTGCCGCCTGCCCCGGCGCGGGGCAAGCCCGCTCTCAGCTGCCGATGCGCGCGATCTCGAAGGGCGTGGTCTGGTAGATCTGGTTGATCCAGTTGCCGTAGAGCAGATGGGCATGGCTGCGCCAGCGGTTCTTCGGCTCCTGTCGCGGGTCGTCATCGGGGAAATAGTTGACCGGCAGGCCGATCGGGGTGCCGTTGGCCAGGTCGCGCTCGTATTCCTCCTTCAGCGTGGCGCTGTCATATTCGAGGTGGTTGAGCATGTAGAGCGCGCGGTGCGCGGGATCCTCGATCAGGCACAGCCCGGCGGTGTCCGAGCTGACCAGCACCTCGAGCCCCTCGGGCAGGTCCTCGGCGCGGGTCTCGGTCCAGCGGCTGACCGGCACGACGAAATCGTCCGAGAAGCCGCGCAGGAAGGGCGATGCGGGCTTCAGCACGCGATGGCGATGGCAACCGAACAGCTTGCGGGGCAGGGGATGCTTGGGCACGCCGTGGAAATGGTGCAGCATCGCCTGCGCGCCCCAGCACACCCCCAGCGTCATGTGGACATTGGTCTGGGTCCAGTCGAAGATCTCGGTCAGCTCGCGCCAGTAGGTGACCTCCTCGAAGGGCAGCGTCTCGACCGGCGCGCCGGTGATGATCAGCCCGTCGAACTTCTGCGCCCGGGCCTCGGCGAAGGTGCGGTAGAAGGCCTCCAGATGCCCCGGCGCGGTGTTCTTCGGCCGGTGGTCGGTCATGCGGATCAGCGTCAGCTCGATCTGCAGGGGGGTGGCGCCGATCAGACGGGCGAACTGGGTCTCGGTCTGCACCTTCTTGGGCATCAGGTTCAACAGCCCGATCTGCAGCGGGCGGATGTCCTGACGCAGGGCGGTGGCCTCGGACATCACCATGACGCCCTCGGACCGCAGCACCTCATAGGCGGGCAGGGTCTCGGGAATCTTGATCGGCATGGCAGTTGCGGTCCCGGCTTCTGGTCGGCGAGGGTTCGAGATAGGCCGCGCGCGGGTGCGATGCAAGCCTGCCGCGCGGCCCTCAGGCGGCGGCGCGGGCGGCCAGCGCGTCGGCGACGAGGGCGACGAAATCCTCCTCGCCCGCGATGCCGGCAATCCGCTCGGCCGGGATCCGCACACCCCAGCGGTCGGCGATGGCGCGGTAGATCGGGCGGCGATGCGCGATCAGCGCCGCGAAGCCCCAGCGGATGAAGTCGTCCGGGTCGACCCCGGCCTCGGCCACGCCCTTCTCGGCCAGGTAGCGCGCCCAGAGACGGCGCAGGAAATCCTCGCGGTAATACATCGGCTTGGGGGCGCGGTCGAAGCGGGCCTTCAGCGCCTCCTCATGGGCCTCGCTGCCCTCGATCAGCACGATCAGCAGCGACTGCGAGATGGTGGACAGCACCGGGTCGGCGGGATCGTCGGGATCGACGATCTCGACAATCGAACCCGAGCAGTCGCAGACGAAATGGGCATAGCCGTAGAGATCGCGCGCGCGGTCGATGAAGCTGCGCGTGTCCAGAAGCGCCGCGGTCTCGGCCTGGGCGTGCAGGCGCTGGCGACGGACATATTCCTCGAAGGGGATGCCGCCGCGGGCCGGATCGCCGGGCTTGCCCAGCCAGTGCGACAGCGGCGCGAGATTGTGGAAGGACAGGTTCGAGCCGATATAGATCGAGTCCGAGCGCAGCATCTCGCGCAGGACCGGCACCTTCATCGCCTCGCGCTTGAAGTCGTCGGTGATCGCCTCGCCCAGATAGCGGGTGCCGATGCGGTAATCGACCGAGTAGTGGAACCAGTCGCCGGTGTCGCGGAGCAGCTGCGCGACGCGCGTCTTGCCGACGCCGGACATGCCGATCAGGGCAACGGCCCGGCGGGGTGCCCGCAACCAGTCCTCGCGCGTGGGGTAGAGCATCGCCTTCTCCTCTGCCGCGATCTAGCGCATCGGGGGCGGGTTGGGCAATCGCCGCCGCGACGGCACATCAGGCTTGAATATGTGAATGCAAGGCGCAAGCATGGCGGGCGGCACGGGGCGGTGGGAAGCCCCGGCGCGAGGGAAGGGAGGAACGACAATGCGGGACATCTTCACCGCCCTGGCCGGCATGGCCATGGCGGCGCTGATCGCGCTGGCGGGGCCGGTGGCGCCGGTCTCGGCGGCCGAGGCGGTGCGCATCGCCATCCATGTGGACGAGAACGACCCCGCCCGGATGAACATGGCGCTGAACAATGCGCAGAACGTGCGCAGCTATTACGAGGCGCAGGGCGTTCCGGTCGAGATCGAGATCGTGACCTACGGGCCGGGCCTTGACATGCTGATCGCCGGCAAGTCCCCGGTGGCGAGCCGGGTGGCGGCGATGTCGCTCGAGGGGGTCACCTTCTCGGCATGCGCGAACACCATGGCGGGGATCGAGAAGCGCACCGGCGAGAAGCCGAAGCTTCTGGACGAGGCGCAGGTGGTGCCCTCGGGCGTGGTGCGGCTGGTGGAACTCCAGCGCGCCGGATGGGCCTATATCCGGCCCTGAGCCGGACGGGAACGGGGCCGGCACGCGCCGGCCCCGGCGGCCGTCAGCGCTTCGCCGCCTCGACCGACTTCATCAGGATCGTCTCGGCCTCGGCCCGGTCGCCCCAGCCGATGACGCGCACCCACTTGCCTTCCTCGAGATCCTTGTAATGCTCGAAGAAGTGCTTGATGCGCTCCCGCGTCTTCTCGGGAATGTCCTCCAGATCCCGGATGCGGGCCTGGAAGGGATCGACCTTCTCGACCGGCACGGCGATCAGCTTGTCGTCCATGCCGCCGTCATCCTCCATCTTCAGCACCCCGATGGGCCGGCAGCGGATGACGACGCCGGGCTGCAGGGCGAAGTCGCACAGCACCAGCACGTCGGTGGGGTCGCCATCATCGTGCAGCGTGTTCGGCACGAAGCCGTAATTGCAGGGGTAGAACATCGGGGTGTTGACGATGCGGTCGACGAAGACCGCGCCCGAGTCCTTGTCGATCTCGTATTTCACGGGGGCGCCGCCGCCGGCGCCGCCGGTGATCTCGATCACCACATTGATGTCGGTGGGCGGCTTGCGCCCGGCCGGGATCTTCACGATGTCCATTCTCTGTCCCTTCGGGGTTCCGGTCTTCCGGCCGGGCGCATAGCACGGGCCGCGCCGGGGCGGAAGCCCGTCAGGCCGCGATGTTGCGCCGCCGCCGCTGCTCGTCGCGCAGGTTGAGCAGATTTCCCGCCACGATCAGCAGCGCGCCCAGCACCACCGCCAGCTCGATCGGTTCGCCATAGACCAGCATTCCCACCACCGCGATCACCGGCAGGCGCCCGAACTCCATCGGCGCCACCACCGCCGCCGGCGCCCAGGACAGCGCCGAGGTCAGCGAGAAATGCGCCGTCAGCCCGGCCACCGCAGTCACCACCACCCAGCCCATCACCGCGGGCGACGGCCAGGGAATGCCCCCCGGCAGCGCCAGCGCCAGCGCCGCGACCGCCTGGGTCAGCGACATCCAGAACAGCACGCAGGGCACGGAGTCGTGGCGCATGATGCGCCGGGTGAAGATGGCGCTGAGCGCGAAGCCCAGCGCCGCCAGAAGCCCCGCGCCATGGCCCCATTCCACCGGCGCCACGCCAGGGCGTGCCACCACCAGCACCCCCAGAAAGCCCAGCAGCGCCGCCAGCGCCCGGATCCGCGTCAGCCGCTCGCCCAGCAGGAGCGGCGCCAGCAGCGCCACCCAGATCGGGTAGCTGAATTCCAGCGCGGTCAGCTGGCTCAGCGGAATCGCGGCCACCGCATAGAACCATGCGTTCTGACCGACGAAATGCACCAGATTGCGCAGCCCGTGCAGGCGGGGATGGGCGGTGCGCAGCTGCGCGAAGCCGCGCCCGGACAGCGCGATCATCCCGACCACGATGACAAGTCCCAGCCCCGAGCGGTAGAACATCAGCTCGAAGGTATCGAGTTCCGCCGCCGCCTCGCGCCCGGCAACGGCAAGGGCGGTGAAGGACAGGATCGCACCCGTCATCCACAGCGCCGCCTTGAGGGGTTCCGAACGGTCCATGCGCCAGCTATGCGCCGGCGCGCGGGCAGGGGCAAGGGGGGCATTGCCGGGCCCCCGCGCGCCGGTATGATGCCCCCCCGAGGAGCCGCCCGATGCACAGCCACCACATTCCCCTGCTGCCCTATCCCTTCCGCGGCGAACCGGTTCCCTGCCCGGTCTGCGGCAGCGAACAGGCCGAGGTCATCGCCCGCATCGACCGCCGGCTGAAGCGGCTGACCACGGTGCTGTGCGGCCATTGCGGGCTGTTCTATTCCAACCCGATGCCCACCCAGGCCGAGCTCGATGCCTATTATCGCCACATGTATCGGCGCGACTACCAGTTCGCCCGATCCGGACCCGGTGCGCGCCATGTCGCGAAGAAGGAGGCCGAGGCCCGCCGGCGCCACGATGCCCTTGCCCGCCGATTCGACCTGTCGCGGCCGCGGCGCTTTCTCGATTTCGGCTGCGGCTCGGGCGAGCTGGTGCGCCATTTCGCGGCGCAGGGCCATGCCGCACACGGGTTCGAGCCCGGCGTGGCCTATGCCGCCCATGCCGCCGGTGCGGGTTCGGTCGAGATCCGCACCGGAAGCTGGGCCGAGATGGACTATCCCGAGGCGCATTTCGACATCATCACCTGCCTGCACGTGCTGGAACATCTGCGCGATCCGGTCGGGGCCCTGGCGGCGATGGCCCGCTGGCTGGCGCCCGGCGGGCTGATCTGGGTCGAGGTGCCCGACATGCAGGGCTATCCGCTGAAGGGATTCGAGCGTTTCCACTTCGCCCATGTTCTGGGCTTTTCGTCCGACAATCTTGTTCTGGCGGGACAGAGGGCCGGGCTCGGGGTGGTGGAGCGGCTTGCGCCCACCTCGATCCTGTTCGCCCGCGGGGCGCCCGCGGCCGAGATCGACCTGGCCGCCACCGTGGCGCGCAACCGCGCCGAATACGGCCGTGGCATCAGCCTGCCGGCGTATCTGGGCCACCATGCCCGGCGCGTGCTGCGCCGCGCCCGGCTCAGGCTGGCGGCGGGGCGCCGGGAAGGCTGACGATCACCGCCGCGCGGTCCTGCTCGGACCAGCCCAGCCAGCCGAGCAGCACCCACCCCGCCGCCTTCAGCGCATTCAGCGGCCAGGCCAGCGCCTCGCGCAGCACCAGCGCGATGCGGGTCGACAGGCGGTCATGGATCAGCCCGTCCGAGGCCACCAGCGCCACGTCGGGCCGGCCCAGCAGCGCCGCCAGCGCCCCCGCCCGGGTCAGGTGGAAGGCGTCGGTGACGATGGCCAGCCGCCGCCAGCCCTGGCTGCGGGCCAGCGCGAAGGACAGATGCAGGTTCTGCAGCGTGGTCCGCGCCTTGGGCTCGACATGCAGCCGGGCGGGATCGGCCCCCAGCGACAGGGCGAAGTCGTGCATCAGCTGCGCCTCGGAAAGGTCCGGATAGTCAACGACATCGCCGGTGAAGATCAGATGCCGCGCCGCCCCTGCGCGCAGCAGCGTCACCGCCGTGCGCACCCGCTGGCGCCCCAGCCCGTTCAGCTGCCGGTCGAAATCCATCCCGCCACCCAGGACGATCGCGGCATCCACCGGCAGGCCCGGCGCATGGCCGGGGGCATGGCGGCTCAGCGCCCGCTGTTCGGCCCACAGCACCGCGCCCACCAGCAGGGCGAACAGCGCCGCGCCGATCCACAGGATCCGTCGGATCAGGCGGGCAAGGCGGCTCATGCCGCGCCCCGGGCACGGGACGGGCGGGCAGCGGCGGGGCGATGCGGATCGGTAAACACTGTGTTGCCCATTCTGGCCTTGGACGATGCCGGGCCGTTCGCCCATCTGTTGCCGGAACGGAAACGGAGGGACGGATGACCAGGGTTCTGGTGCTCTACTATTCCAGCTATGGCCATGTCGAGAAGATGGCCGGGGCGGTGGCCGAAGGCGTGCGGGCCGCCGGCGCGGAGGCGGTGATCAAGCGGGTTCCCGAGACGGTGCCCGAGGAGGTCGCGCGCAAGGCGGGAATGAAGCTCGACCAGGCCGCGCCGGTGGCCAGCCCCGAGGAGCTTGCCGACTATGACGCGATCATCATCGGCACGCCCACCCGCTATGGCAACATGGCCGCGCAGATGAAGCAGTTCCTCGACTAGACCGGGGCGCTGTGGGCGCGCGGCGCGCTGGTGGGCAAGCCGGGCGGGGTGTTCACCTCCTCGGCCACCCAGCATGGCGGGCAGGAGACGACGATCCTGACCGCCTGGACGGTGCTGGCCCATCACGGGATGGTCATCGTCGGGCTGCCCTATGCCTTCCAGGGGCAGATGGGGGTCGAGGAGGTGAAGGGCGGATCGCCCTATGGCGCCTCGACCATCGCCGGGGGGGACGGGTCGCGCCAGCCCTCCGAGGCCGATCTGGCCGGCGCCCGTTTCCAGGGAGAGCACATCGCCCGCATCGCGATGAAGCTAAAGGGCTGAGCCGCCGCGCGCGCCCCGCAAGGGGCGCGTCACTCCCACTCGATTGTGCCGGGGGGCTTCGAGGTGATGTCGTAGGTGACGCGGTTGATCCCCGGCACCTCGTTGATGATCCGCGTCGCGGTCTCGGCGAGGAATTCGGGGGCGAAGGGATACCAGTCGGCGGTCATGCCGTCGACCGAGGTGACCGCGCGCAGCGCGCAGGCGTGGTCATAGGTTCGCCCGTCGCCCATCACCCCGACCGTGCGCACCGGCAGCAGCACCACGAAGGCCTGCCATATGGCGTCATAGAGGCCATGGCGCCGGATCTGGTCGATGAAGACCGCGTCGGCGCGGCGCAGGATGGCCAGCCTGTCGGCCGTCACCTCGCCGGGGCAGCGGATGGCCAGGCCCGGGCCGGGGAAGGGGTGGCGGCCGATGAAGGCCTCCGGCAGGCCCAGCTCCCGCCCCAGCGCCCGCACCTCGTCCTTGAACAGCGTGCGCAGCGGCTCCACCAGCTTCAGGCCCATCCTCTCGGGCAGACCGCCGACATTGTGGTGGCTCTTGATCGTCACCGAGGGGCCGCCGGTGAAGCTGACCGATTCGATGACATCGGGATAGAGCGTGCCCTGGGCGAGGAACTCAGCCTCGATCCCCGCCGCATGCTCCTGGAACACCTCGATGAACAGCCGGCCGATGGTCTTGCGCTTCTGCTCGGGATCGGTGACGCCGGCCAGCGCCGACAGGAAGCGCGCCGATTCCTCGGCATGGATCAGCGGGATGTTGTAATGGTCGCGGAACATGCCGACGACCTGTTCGGCCTCGCCCTCGCGCAGCAGCCCGTGATCGACGAAGATGCAGGTCAGCCGGTCGCCGATCGCCTCGTGGATCAGGACGGCCGCCACCGAGGAATCGACCCCGCCCGACAGGCCGCAGATCACCCGCCCCTGGCCCACCTGCGCGCGGATGGCCGCGATCGCCTCCTCGCGGAAGGCCGCCATGGTCCAGTCGCCGGAAAATCCCGCGATGCGCACGAAGTTCTCCAGCAGGCGCCGCCCCCCCGGGGTGTGGTGCACCTCGGGATGGAACTGCACGGCGTAGAAGCGGCGGGCGGGATCGGCGACGATCGCATAGGGGGCCCCGCGCGAGGTGCCATGGACCGAGAAGCCGGGCGCGAGGCGCGCGACATGGTCGCCATGGCTCATCCACACCTGTTCGGGGCCATGCTCGAACCAGCCCGCCAGCAGGTCCAGCGGCCCGTCGGCGGGCTCGACGAAGGCGCGTCCGAATTCCGCCATGCCCTCGCCGCGGCGCACCTCGCCGCCCAGCATCTGCATCATCACCTGCTGGCCATAGCAGATGCCCAGCACCGGCACCCCCAGAGTGAACAGCTCGGGCGGGGGCATCGGCGCGCCGGGATCGGTCACCGATGCCGGCCCCCCCGACAGGATCACCGCCCTGGGGCGAAACGCGCGCAGGAAGTCGGCGGTGACCTTCTGCGCGGGGTGGATCTCGCAATAGACCTTCAGCTCGCGCAGGCGCCGCGCGATCAGCTGCGTGACCTGGCTGCCGAAGTCGATGATCAGAAGGCGGTCGTGCTGGCTCATGGCGGTCTCGTAGGGCCAAGGCCCCGGGCGCGCAAGGGCCGCGGCGATGTCGCGCAAGATGCGGGACGGGGCGGATTTGGCCCATCCCCGCGGCGCGGCGGGCCTATGGTCGCCCCGTCACGGCAGGGAGGCGGGCATGGTTGGCAGCGAGGGGGCGCGCAGGCGCCGGGCTGGCGGCGGGGCGGCGCGGCGGGCGGAGCGCACGGCGGTGTCGGTCGAGATGGCGCGCTTCATCGAGCGGCGCATTCCCGACTTCGATGTGCTGGATGCCGAGGCGGTGGAGATCATCGAGCACAATGCCGAGACCGTGCTCGAGGAGATCGGCGTGCGCTGTGCCGAGAATCCGGGCGCGCTGGCGCTGTGGCGCGAGGCGGGGGCGGATGTCTCGGGCGACCTGGTGCGGCTGCCGCGCGGGCTGGCGCGCAGCCTGTGCGCGCGCGCGCCCGGGCGCTTCGTGCAGCATGCGCGCAATCCCGAACGTTCCGTCGAGATCGGCGGCCGCAACCTGGTGCTGGCGCCGGTCTACGGGCCGCCCTTCGTGCGCGATCTGGAAGGCAGGCGGCGCTATGCCACAATCGAGGATTTCCGCAACTTCGTGCGGCTGGGCCAGATGTCGCGCTGGGTGCACCATTCGGGCGGCACGGTGTGCGAGCCCACCGACCTGCCGGTGAACAAGCGCCATCTGGACATGCTGATGGCCCATATCACGCTGTCGGACAAGCCGTTCATGGGCTCGGTCACCGCGCCCGAACGGGCCGCCGATTCGCTGGCGATGGCCGAGATCCTGTTCGGCCGCGACTTCATGGCCGGGAACTGCGTCATCAGCGCGCTGATCAACGTCAACTCGCCGCTCAGCTTCGACGCGACGATGATGGGCGCGCTCGAGGTCTATGCCCGGGCGGGGCAGGCCACGGTGATCTCTCCCTTCATCGTCGGGGGGGCCATGGCGCCGGTGTCGGTGGCGGGGACGCTGACCCAGGTCCTGGCCGAGGTGCTGGCGGGCATCGCCTATGCGCAGTTGGTCCGGCCCGGCTGTCCGGTGGTGTTCGGCACCTTCGTCACCTCGATCGACATGAATTCCGGCGCGCCCACCTTCGGCACCCCCGAGGCGAGCAAGATCCTGTGGGGGGCGGGGCAGCTGGCGCGGCGGCTGAACCTGCCGTTCCGATCGGGGGGGGCGCTGTGCGGCTCGAAGCTGCCCGACGCGCAGGCGGCCTACGAGTCGGCCAACACGCTGCAGGCCGCGCTTCTGGGCGGGGTCAACTTCATGCTGCATGCCTGCGGCTGGCTGGAAGGCGGGCTGGTGGCGAGCTACGAGAAATACGTCATCGATGCCGATCAGCTGGGGGTGCTGCATTCGCTGGCCCGCGGCATCGATGTCGGCCCCGACGCGCAGGCGCTGGACGCGATCCGCGAGGTGGGGCCGGGGGGGCATTTCCTGGACTGCGCCCACACCCATGCCCATTATCGCGAGGCCTTCTGGCGCAGCGAGCTGCTTGACTATCGCCCCTTCGAGACCTGGGACGAGGATGGCGTGCCCGACACCGTGGCGCTGGCGCGCAGGCGGGTCGAGCGGCTTCTGGCCGCCCACGAGCCGCCACCGCTCGACCCGGCCATCGCCGAGGCGCTGGCCGACTTCGTCGCCCGGCGCAAGGCGTCCATGCCCGACAGCTTCGTCTGACCGCGGGCGGTCACAGCGGCAGGCGGGTGCTGTTCTTGATCTCGCGCAGCGCGATGTTCGATTGCGCGCTGGCCACCGAGGGATGGGCGAGCAGGCGCTGCATCAGGAAGCGTTCGTAATCCGCGACCGAGCGGGCCCGGACCAGCAGGGTGTAGTCATGCGGCCCGGTCACCGCGTGGCACTGCTGGATCTCGCCTGCGCCGCGGACGAAGGCCTCGAAGGCGGCGCGGGTCTCGGGCGCATGGCCGCGCAGATTGACCTGCACGATCACCGCCACCGCAAAGCCCGCCCGCCACGGATCGATCAGCGCCACCCGCGCGGTGATCAGGCCGGCGGCCTCCAGCTCCTGCACCCGCCGCCAGACGGCGCTTTGCGACATGCCGGCGCGCTCGCCCAGCTCGCGCAGCGGACGGGTGGCATCCTCCTGCAGCAGGCTCAGCAGGCGGCGACTGGCGGGATCGAGAGATTCTTCCATTCCTGGGCCACGATCCGGCATGATCTTCCATGATCCTGCCAGAATCCGGCGAGTCTGGGAACGGATTTCGCCATTCTGCGGCATAATGCTTCCAGCAGAAAGTGATGCCGGGGAGGTGGCGATGACCGATGCCGCAGGGGTGAACCGCTACCGCAACGCGCCGCGGCGGGCGGACTGGACCATCGATCAGGACTGGCGGTCCTACAGCGCCGAGGAGCATGACCGCTGGGACCGGCTGCATGCCCGGGCGCTGAGGGTGCTGGAGGGACGGGCCTGCGCGGAGTTCCTCGAGGCGGCGTCGCGGCTCAGGCTGTCGGAGGGCGGAATCCCGGACATGGGGCGGCTGTCGGACCGGCTGGAGGCGATGACCGGCTGGCGGGTGGTGCCGGTCGCGGGCCTGGTGCCCGACGAGATCTTCTTTGACCATCTCGCCAACCGGCGCTTCCCGGCCGGTGCCTTCATCCGCCCCGAGAGCCAGTTCGACTATCTGGAGGAGCCGGACATCTTCCACGACATCTTCGGGCATGTGCCGCTGCTGGCCGATCCGGTCTATGCCGACTTCATGCAGGCCTATGGCCGGGGCGGGCTGCGGGCGATGCGCCGCGGGATGCTGCGGCAGCTGGCGCGGCTCTACTGGTACACGGTCGAGTTCGGGCTGATCGAGGCGCCGGGCGGCCTGCGCATCTTCGGCGCGGGGATCCTGTCATCGGCCGCCGAGAGCGTCTTCGCGCTGGAGGATCCCTCGCCCAACCGCATCGCCTTCGATCTGGAACGGGTGATGCGGACCGAATACGTGATCGACGATTTCCAGCAGAGCTATTTCGTGATCGAGAGCTTCCCCGCGCTGCGCGCCACCTGCGCGCAGGATTTCGGGCCGATCTATGACCGGCTGGCCACCGGGCCGACCTTCGCGCCGGGCGAGGTGCTGCCCACCGACCGGGTGCTGCACCGGGGCAGCATGGCGCGCTTCCTGGCGCGTGGAAGGGCCTGAGCGGCGCGGGTCGCGG
>RFGB01000089.1 GCA_003697125.1 Alphaproteobacteria bacterium | reverse complement strand
GTGGTCGGGCTGGCGCTGGGGGCGGGGCTTCTGGCGCTGGGGGCGGGCTATGTCGAGATGGCTGCGGCGATCGCGGTGGGCGAGCTGGCCGGCCTGATCGCCCTGCTGCCCCGGATGGCGCATCGCCATGGCGTGGCGGGAGGGGCGATGCTGCGGCTTCTGGCGGTGCCGCTGGCCGCCCTCGCGCTGGGGGCATGGCCGGCCCTGGCGCTGGCGGGCGACCCGCTGGGGCTGCTCCTGGCCGGGCTGGTTCTGGCGGCGGCCGCGGCGCTGGCGACGCTGGCGCTGGCCCCGGCGCTGCGCGGCATGCTCCGGAGCCTGATCCGCTGAACCTCGGCGGGGGGCGCCGGCCGGCCCCGCTGCCCTGGCGCGGAGGGATCGAGCGATGAGCGATGGCGGCGCGGTGCGGCTGGAGGGGGCGGAGCGCGCCGATCCCTGGGCGCGGGGGCTCCTGGGGCTGTTTCTCGTCGCGCTGCTGTTTCCGATCTTCATCAATCTGGGACCGCTGCGCCTCAGCCCCTACCGGCTGGTGCTGCTGGCGGGATTCCTGCCGCTGGTCGCCGCCTGGCTTCTGGGCCGCGCGGGGCGGATCCGGGCGCTGGATCTCATCTTCCTCGGCTACTGCCTGTGGTGCACGGTGGGATTCCTGCGCCATCACGGCCTGGCCGCCGCGGAAGCGGGCGGCATCCTGATCATCGAGACCTTCGGCGCCTATCTTCTGGCGCGGGTGGCGATCCGCTCGGTCGAGGACATGCTGTTCTTCGTGCGGATGTTCTGCGCCGTCATCCTGGTGATGGGGCTGTTCGCGATGATCGAGTCGGTGACGCGCGTCCTGGTGCTGGACGAGCTGTTCGGCCGGCTGTTCAGGCTGCGGCATGTCGTCTACGAGGAGGAGCGCCTGGGCCTGCGCCGGGCGCAGGGGCCGCTCGACCACCCCATCCTCTATGGCGTGTTCTGCTCGATGGCCTTCGCGCTGTCGTGGTATGTGCTGCGCTGGCGCGACGGGCGCCAGCCCCGGGCCACCATCTGGCCGGCGGTGGTCGCCTGGGCGGCGTTCTGGTCGCTGTCGGCGGGGGCCTGGCTTGCGGTGCTGCTGCAGGGGGCGCTGATCGGCTGGGACCGGGTGCTGAAGCGGGTGCGCGGACGCTGGTGGATCCTTCTCGCGCTGTTCGCCGGACTTTTCCTGTTCCTGGAACTTGCCTCGAATCGCGGCGCGGTCCGGCTGGCGCTGGCCACGCTGACCTTCAACCATCACAATGCCGCCTATCGGCTGCTGATCTGGGAATATGCCTGGCCCGAGACCACGCGGCTGTGGCTGTTCGGCGGCGGGCTGGATTATGACTGGCGGCGCGGCCCCGGCATGGGGGCCACGATCGACACGCTCTATCTCGTCGTCGGCGTGCGCTCGGGTCTCGTTGCCCTGATGATCCTCGTCGCCGGGCTCCTGACCGCGGTGCTGACGCTGGTGAGGCTGCCGCTCTCGGGGGATCCCCGGCTCGACGACATCCGCAAGGCATTGCTGTTCGTGCTTCTGGGGCTGATCCTCGCGATGTTCACGGTGCATCTGTGGAACGGCACCTATGCCATGCTGTTCGTGCTTCTGGGCGCGGGGGGGTGGCTGGCCGACCGGCCGGCGGGGCGCGCCGGGGGATTGCCCGTGCCCCCGTCCCCGCCGCCGCGGCGCACGGTGCTTGACGGCGGGGGAACGGGGCAGGCGGTGCCGCCGCGGGGGCGCACGGTGCTCTGAGGCCCGGCATCATGCCC
Source organism: Alphaproteobacteria bacterium (assembly GCA_003697125.1). GTDB lineage: Bacteria > Pseudomonadota > Alphaproteobacteria > Rhodobacterales > Rhodobacteraceae > J013. The sequence goes on along the minus strand of RFGB01000089.1, from coordinate 7,342 downwards.
CGCGCAACGGTGTATTATGCAATTTGAATTATTTCTGCCGCGACGGTCTGCGGCCGGATGCCCGGCCGCCATGCCGCGGAATGGATGCGAAGCGATTTCTTGCATGGATTGGAGGGCCTGATGGCGACCTATGAGGAACGGACCGGCCTGACCCTGCTTGCCGGAGCCACGGACCCCGATGGCGATCCCGTCTTCGTCTCGCGCGTCAATGGCAGCGCGGCCAATGTCGGCCAGCCGGTCACCCTCGCCTCGGGCGCCACCGTCACGGTCGCGGCCGATGGCACGGTGACACTCGACGACAGCGGTCTCGACAACCCCGCCGCCGGGGAGACGATCATCGCCGGCAGCTTCACCTATCGCCTCAGCGACGGACAGGCGGAAAGCGCCGAACATGTCGTGACGGTCGAGGTGACCGGCGTGGCGGCGGCTCCGGCAGCCTTCACCGCCGGGCAGTGGAGCCTTGCCGATGCCGGCACGGGCGGGACGCTGATGGTGACCGTTCTGGCGCTGCCCGCCGATGGCGGCAGCGCGATCACCGACATCCAGTATCAGCTGGGCGGCAGCGGCCCCTGGACCAGCCTCGGCGGCGCCACCGCCGGATCCTGGCCGATCTCGGGGCTGGTGGACGGCACGGCCTATGATGTGCGCCTGCGGGCGGTCAATGCGGTGGGTCCGGGTGCTGCGGGCGACAGCAAGACCGCGACGCCGACCGCGGGTGCTGCCTCCGGCGCGACCTTCACCGGCGGGGTGATGTCCGGCACGGTGGACCTGTCCGGCCTGACCCCGGGGGCGGGGGTGGACGCGGTGGAGTGGCGCGTCTGCCCGGCCTGGGGCGATGTGGACAGCCCCGTATGGCCGTCCACGCCGCAGATCCTGCTCGATCCCGTGGTGCCGGTGGCCAGTCTCGGCACGCCCGTCTCCGTGCCGTGGATCGCCGTTCCCGGTGATTACGTGGTCTATACCCGCGAGATCAGCGGCGGCACGCCCGGCCCGTGGTCGGCGGCTTCCGCGCCGGGGACCGTCACCGCGCCGGCCGCCGTGACCGGCAAGAGCTGGCATGCCTCGGTCGCGGCGCTGATGGGCCCGAACGCGCTGGGGGCCACGGTGGGGCGGACCAGCACCAACCCGCTGACCCTGATCGACGCCTACACCATGTCGGCGGCGGCCATCTCGGCCGCGCTGCCGTCGGGGTGGACCTTCAACAGCACGAACAGCACCATTTCTCCGCCCAGCGGGGCGAGCGCCTCGAACCCGGCGGTGTTGGAGGATTACGAGCTGCGCGGGGTGCGGATCACCATCAGCGCCGGGCGGGATCACGTCCATATCCGCCAGTGCCTGATCTATCCGGCCGACCTTGGCGGCAACGCCACGGTGCTGATCTTCCGGGGCGGGCGGCTGCGGGAGTTCAGCCACAACACGGTGATCGGCCCGCGCTTCTATGACGGGTCCGGGCAGGTGGTGCAGTGCCAGTATCCGTTTTCGTCCGGGCAGGGGCGCGGGATCGTTGACGAGATCGCGTGGAATTTCATCACCGGCATGTCGGGGGACTGCTTCTCGGTCACGGGCAGCCCGGTGACGCGCACCGGCGGCCAGCCGAACGGCACCTGGGTGCATCACAACGTGCTGGACGCGGTGGCCTATGTGACCGGCTTCCCCGGCAGCAGCGGCAAGACCGGCAACTGGCATGACACCGCGAACGCGCCCCATGGCGACCTGATCACGGTGAAGGGCAGCTATGACCAGGGGGTGCGGATCGAGGACAACGTGTTCTGGCAGATTCCGGTCGAGCCGGTCAGCATCCCCGCATCGCTGTCCCATGACGGGGTCGCGAAGGTGGCCGGGGCGGCGCGGCCCTTCGCGGGCAGCCGGGGCAACCCGCTGGGCAATGACGGGCATTCCTCGCAGAACAACATCGCGCGGATCGTGCAGGACAACGGGCAGTATGTGGATGCGAGCACCTGGGCCGGGCCGGTGCGGGTGACGCGCTTCATCCATTCCCGCTGGGCCGGCATGTCCGGCCTGCCGTTCGACCATTCGGCCGAGGCGCTGGCGGCAAGCGACGTGGCGGTGTGGGACGGCATCGCCGCCGGGTCCGATCCGGGGCAGGCCTACGGGGCGGCCAACTTCACCAACACCACCCGCACCACGCTGAATGCCTATTTCCTCGACAACCCCACCTATACGGCCGGGCTGGTGAATTTCTGGACCGGCGCGGCGATCGCGGGCGTCGGAACGGCCGCGGATCTGACCAGCGCGCTGTGAGGGGCGCGTCCGATCAGTTCCGTGCCAGCGCCGCCATGACAAGCGGCGCGATCACCCGGATCGCGCCGAAGCGGCTCAGATGGTCGTCGTCGTGATAAAGCGCGCGCTCCCCCTCCGCGACCCGGCACAGGGGGGTGCACATGGCGGGCGCGAGCGGAACCAGCTGCACCCCCTCCTGTGCGGCCAGCGCGCGCAGGACCGCATCGGCCCGCGCTGCGCGCCGCTGCACGGCGGCCAGATCCGGCACCGGGGGCAATGGCCGGCCCCAGTGGAGGTGCCGTGCCAGCTGATCGGGGACGTTCCAGCCGATCTCCGGAACTCCGCCCAGGATGATCACCCGCCGTCCGGTGGCGCGCAGCGCCGCCACCGTGGCGGCGAGACCTTCGCGGAACAGTGCCGCATTGCCTGACGGATCCCGCGGATAGGGGCCCTCCGGTCGGGCCAGGATGGCGGGCCCGCCAGCCTCGCCCGGAACCCGCCAGCCCTCGGCCGCCAGCGCCCAGCGGGCGGAGAGGATCACCAGCTTCATGTCCGTTCGCCCCTGCAGCCACGTCATCACCGCCGCGGCAAAGGCGGCGCAATCCCCCGGCCGCCCGCCATCGGCCCGGGTCACCCCCAGAAGCGGCGGGCAGCCGTTGCGCCCGGCGAAGATGCCCGAAAGCCCCGCCGCGCGCAGCGCCGCATCGACCCCCGGCATGCTGGCGAAGGCATGGGAATCGCCCCACAGCAGCACGTCGGCCGGACCGTCGCGATCCGCATCGGCCCCGAAGCGGCACAATCCCGCTTCCGGCAGGCGGCCCACGCAATCCGCAGGGGCGGTGTTGATGTCGCGGGCCGCGGCAAAGGCGGCCCGGACGATCGGCGGGAAACGCTCGGGCAGGCCGCCGCCGGCCCAGATGACAGCCGACAGGAGGCCAAGCCCGGCAATGGTCGCTGCCGAGGCGGAGAAGATGGTGCGGCGCGAGAAACCCGCCGGCGGCCGCCGGCGGAACGGGCGTTCGATCAGTGCCCAGGACAGCACCGCCATCACGAAGGCGGCGGCGACCGCGGCGGCGGCCGGCCAGAAGGGCAGCACCGCGCTGCCCAGATGCAGCCGCAGGAATGCCATGAGGGGCCAGTGCCACAGATAGAGCGAATAGGAGATCAGCCCGACGAACACCATCGGCCGCAGTGCCAGGATCCGTCCCGTCAGGGTGGGGCCCTGCATGCCCGCCCAGATCAGTGCCGCGGTGCCCAGGCAGGGCGGCAGGGCGGCGAGGCCGGGAAAGGGGGTTGCGCCATCATAGAGGAGCATCGCCCCGAGGATCGCTGCCAGCCCGGCCAGGGCGATGGCTTCGCGCAGCCAGACCGCCCGGGTTCCGGGCAGGCCCCCAAGCGCCAGAACAACGCCCAGCCCCAGCTCCCAGGCGCGGGTCGGGATCAGGTAGAAGCTGGCCGAGGGCGCCCGCGCGACCCCGATTACCGCGATCGCCAGCGATGCCGCGCATGCCGCCCAGATCACGCCGAGAAGCAGCCACCGCGGTCGCGGGAACAGCAGCCACAGCAGGATCGGAAAGACGATGTAGAACTGCTCCTCCACGGCCAGCGACCAGCTGTGCAACAGCGGCTCGAGCTCGGCATCCGGGGCGAAATAGCCGCTGGTGGCCTGCCAGAACCAGATGTTCGAGCCGAAGAACAGCGTGGCCAGGGCGGATTGCGCCAGCCGCTCGAGCTCCTTCGGGCCGGCCAGTGCGAGGCCGGCGGCAAGGCAGGCGAGGATCACCGCCGCCAGCGCGGGCAGGATGCGCCGCGCCCGGCGCTCGTAGAAACCGATGATCGAGAAGCGCCCTGCGGCCAGCTCGTCCCTCAGGATGCCGGTGATCAGGAAGCCGGAGATGACGAAGAAGACATCAACGCCGACAAATCCCCCCGACAGCGCCGGCAGTCCCGCATGATACAGGACGACGGGAATGACGGCGACCGCGCGCAGCCCGTCGATGTCCGGCCGATAGGTCTGCATCCGCTCCGCCCGCCCTTCGCAACCATATCCCGGGGGCCGGCATAACGCGCGCCCGCCCTGCGGACCAGCCCCGCTGGCCGGCACGGTATCGCCGGCGGACATGGCGATACCGTGGCAGGGCCCGGATCAGGCGTAGACAGCGGCGATGAAGGCGCAGTCGGCGAAATTGCCCGAGGTGGTGACGGTGACCGTGTCATTGCCCGATGCCGGGAAGGTCGTCGCCCCGGCGACACCGCGCCCGTCGACCACCATGTCATAGGCTTCCACCGCGCCGGAGAAGGCGAAGCTCCAGCCCGCGTTGCTGGCCGCGGCGGTCAGGATGGCGGCACCGGCCGGGGCGGTGGTCGCCAGCGCGAAGCTGGTGGCCTGCTGGTTGCCGCCATCGCTGACCGTCGACTGCCAGGCCAGGCCGTCCACCGACCAGGCGGCGACGGCATAGTCGGCGATCACGCTGGCCGAACTCGCCGATATGGTGCCGGAATTTCCCGCCGGAAGATCCGCCTCCCAGAAGGACAGTTCCACCTGTCCCGAGGCGCGCGCGCCGCGCAATGTGGCGGCAACGCCCCCTATGGTCACCGCCGTTGCCCGCGGCAGCTGTCCGCCCTGGAGGAGCACCGCCACCGCGACCCGGCCGGCGCTTGCCTGTACCGCCGGGCTGGTCACCGCGGCGGAGGTGGCGAAGACATTCGGCGAGGTGGACAGATCGAGAAAGCCTGCCCCGCCGCTGCCCTGTGCCGCGGTCGAGAAGGCCAGCGCATCGTCGGCGATGCCGGGGAAGGCGTTGCCGGCCGCATCGGTGATCGCCCCGGCAGGGATGCGCACCGCCACCTGCCGGCCCGCCGGCAGCGGGGCGGGGGGCTGGATGGTCACCGTGTCGCCCGTGATCGCCGCCGCGGCGATGTCGATCGCCGCGATCGTCGCGGCGCTGGCGACATCGTGCAGCGCGATGCTGCCGCTGCCGGCGATGACGGGCTCGGAGAAGGTCAGCGCGATCGCCGTGTCCACGGGCACATCGGTCGCCCCGGCGGCGGGGGTCATCGCCAGAAGGGCGGGCGGGTCGGTGTCGGCAGCAGTGCCCGCGGCCACGTCGAAGCGCAGCGTCAGGTCGCTGCCGAGGGGGGCGCCGTTGCTGGCGGTGACCGTCACCGAGAAGCCCGATTCCGCGCTGCCGCCGGAATTGGCATAGCGCACCACGACGCTGCTGGCGGGAATCGGGTTGTCGGTGGGGATGGAGACGAGGCCCGCCTGGCTGATGGTGACCCCCGCCGGGGCGGCCGCCAGGCTCCAGCTGCCGCCCGCGGCATTGGTGAAATCGACCGATGCGTCCACGACCTGCACGCCGCTGCCGGCGGCATAGGTGACGTCGGCCAGCCCGCCCCCCGCCAGCGGCGTCGGCCAGACCGGGTTGACCGGCGCCGAGAGGGCCGTGGCCGAACCGGCGCCGTTGGTCGCCGTGACCATGACCCGGATCGCCGTGCCGTCATCGGCGGGGCCGGGCTGATAGGTCTGGCCGGTCGCCCCGGCGATGTTGGAGCTGTTGCGCCGCCACTGATAGGCGAAGCCCGGGGCGGGATTGCCCGACCAGGTGCCGCTGCTCGCGGTCAGAGTGGATCCGATCCGGGCCGATCCGACGATCGCGGGCGGGGTCAGGTTGACCGGGGCCTCGTCGGTGGCCGCACCGGCCACGCTGATCGTGGCGGTGTAGGACGGGCTTTCCCGTTGCCCGTCGGTCAGGGTGAAGGTGAAGCTGCCCACCGCCACCGTCATCTGCGCCGGGGGCGGCTGCAGGCCGCTGTCGTCCAGCGTCACCACCCCCGCCGCGCTGACCGTCACCAGCCCGCCCCCGGCCAGCGGTATCGGCACGCCGACATTGGCGGCGCTGCCGTTGACGGTCGCCACGGTCACCGGATCGCCGTCGGGATCCGTCGCGCCGGTCAGAAGGGTGGTGCCGTTGCGCTCGGAATAGCTTGCCATGCGTGCACTCCAATGCCGCCCGGCCCCGGGCCAGGGGGCGGGTCTCGTTGCGGACGGGGCCCCTGGGGGGCGTCAGCCTGCGGAAAGGTCGAAGATCAGCGCCAGATCGGCGCCCAGCGGCGTCCGGGCCGCGGGCAGATCGAACAGCAGCGCCACATCGGCGCCCAGCGGCGCGGCATTGCCGGGCCCGATCGTGATGCGGACCGTCGTCGCGCGGGTCTCGCCATCCAGCGGTCCGCCGATGGCGGTTGCCGTCAGGGTGAAGGTCGCGGCCTGCGCCGCCGCCTGCGGCGTGCCGGTCAGCGCCAGCCCCGACAGCGCCAGCCCCGCCGGCAGGGCAGGGGATGCCGACAGCAGCATGCTCCCGCCGCTGTAGACGAAATAGGCCGCGAGGGAGATGTTCACCGCCTCTCCCGCGGTCAGGGTCTGGTCCGGAATCGGTCGCGCGGTGAAGACGGCGCCGGTGCTGCCCCCGCCCGTCTTCAGATTGCCGATGCCCCGGACGCTGTGGAGGCCGAGCGCGATCACGGCCTGCCCGCGCCGCTGTGGCAGCGCGCCGGACCGCGCGACACGCCGATCCCGTCCGTCAATCCATGCATGTCAACTGCCCTTGCCCGAACCGCCTGAACGAATGGCGCGGACAGTCTTAATCCATGAAGGTTATGGTTTCCTGAAGCTTGCGCGCCCGCCGCCACCGGGTTCCGGGGCGGGGGCGTGGCGTCAGAACAGGAAATCCCCGGCCGAAAGCGCCAGAAGATCGACATCCTTCAGCAGGATGCGACCGCTGCCGTAATCGACGATGCAGCCGAGCTTGTGGACCGAGAGCTCGAGATCGCCCAGATCCGATGCGCCGGTTTCCGAGAGATCCAGCAGCGAGGTGGCCGGATCGAAGCCATGGACGCGGTCGAAGCCGTCGCCGGCGCGGAAGATCAGCCGCTTGGCGCCGCCATCCAGGATGATCACGTCATCGCCGGTCCCGCCATCGATGCGGTCGGTGCCCGAACCGCTGCGCAGCCGGTCATTGCCCCCGCCGCCGACAAGGATGTCGTCGCCATCGCCGCCGGACAGCCGGTCGTCGCCCCCGCCGCCGAACAGCCGGTCATTGCC
>RFGB01000088.1 GCA_003697125.1 Alphaproteobacteria bacterium | reverse complement strand
GGCCGGGGGGCGGGCGGCACCGGCGCCGCGGGGCGGTCGAGCCGGGCTGCCAGCCGCAGCCATTCCCGGCCGCGGGCGCGCATCCCTTCAAGCGCCCGCGCGCCGGCTTCGCCGCAGCCCAGAAGCAGGTTTTCCAGCCGCACCAGCCAGCGCGAGGGCAGCGCCGGCACGCCGTCGATCCGCGCGGCGCGGGTCACGATCACCTCGGGCGCGCCGATCGCGGTGGCGAAGTCGTGGGCGGCCAGGCCGATGCCGCGTTCCGGCGCGGCCAGCCCCAGTTCGCGGCGCATCGGGCGCGACAGCCAGGGATCGGCGCCCGGCAGGGCCGGCCAGACCCCCTCGGTCAGCCCGCCCAGGATCACCCGGTCGGCGGTCTCGAGGCGGGCCTCGCGGTTGCCGAGGATGCGCAGGCGCGGATCGGGTGGCCGGGCGGGATCGGCGGGGGGGACGTTGCGCGCGGCCATCAGCTCGTCCAGAAGCCGGGCAAGCTCGGCGGGCTCCAGCATCGCCCCGGTGCCCGCGGCCTGGGCGAGTTCGCTCACCAGCTCCAGCGCCGCCGCGCCATCCTCGCGCCGCCACAGCCGGCCGGGATCGCCGCCCGGCCCCGCGGCCAGCGCCTCGGCCACCCCGCGCAGCCGGGCGGCGGCGGCGGATACCTCCAGCGCGCCGGGCTGGGCCAGGGGGGCGATGGCGTCGCAGATCCACGCCGCCCATGCCCCGGCCTGCGCGGGGCGGCCGGCCGCCCAGCGCCGGATCGCCCCGGGATCGGCCAGCGGAATGGCGTTGCGGCGCAGGAACAGTTCCAGCGATGCGGTGCGGCGCATGTGTTCGCGCCGCGCCGCACCCTCGCCGCCGCAAAGCGGATGCTTGGCAAGCTCGATCAGCGCGCCGGCGGCGGGCGGCCCGCCGGCCAGCCGGGCGACCAGGCGCAGGAAGATGCCGGGCGGGGTCTGCCCCAGCGGCCTGCCCGCGCTGTCGTCGGGCACCAGGTCCCAGCGCGCAAGCGCCGCGGTGACCGCGCGGGCCAGCTGCCGGTCGGGGGTGATCAGGGCGACGGTGGCCCCGGGCCGCTCCAGTGTCTCGCGCATCATCAGCGCCACCGCCAGCGCCTCCTGGCGGCGGCCGGGCGCCTCGACCAGCGCAAGCCCGGCGGTGGCGGCGGGCAGGATCTCGGCCAGAGCGGGGGCGGCGTCGAGCCAGCGGTCGGTGACCGGGGCGGGCTGCAGGGCTAGGCTGATCAGGCGGTTGCGTTCGGGGCAGGGGGCGGCGGCATCCCAGGGCGCGACCGCGGCGGGATCGGCGCCGATTCGCCCCAGCAGCGCGGCCATCGCCGCCTGGGGATGATCGGGCCCCAGCCGCTGGTGCATCGCGGGATCGAGCCACGAATCGAAGCCCGGCAACACCAGCGCGCCCTGGGGCAGCCCCGCCACCAGCGCCATCAGCCGGGCGGTCAGCGGCCGGCTGCCGGTGGATCCCGCGACGATCACCGGGTGATCGGGCGGCCGCGCCGACCAGCGCGCGGCGATCCCCTCCAGCGCCCGGGCCTCGCGCGCCTCGGGGTCCAGCGCGCCCCCTTCCTCCTCGGCCAGGATCGCGGGCCAGTGATCGGCAATGATGCCGACGAAGTCGCGGGTCGTCTGCCAGTGGCGGGCATGCTGGGCAACGTCGATCCGGTCGAGCGCGTCCGGGCCCAGCCCGGCGGCCTGCAGCTCGTCCAGCAGGGCGGCCAGCGCCTCGGCCAGCGCGAAGCGCGCCGAGGGGGGCGCGATCTCGGGACGGCGGTCGAGGAAGGCCCGCACCAGCTCCGACAGCCGCAGCATCCGCCGCAGCGGGCTGACCGCCGGCGGCAGGACCGGCGCGGCGGGATGGTCGGCCAGCGCCCCCACCACCCGCACCGCGGGCAGCAGCGCATCGGGCCCCAGATGGGCGGCCAGCGCCCGGTCCACCAGCGTCGCGGCGCGGGCCGAGGGGACCAGAACCTCGATCCGCGCCGCGTCCAGCGGCGGCCGGCCGCGCAGCCGCGCCGCCAGGCCGCGGGCGAAGGCCTCGGGGAAGGCCAGCCCCGGCGGGACGTGGAACAGGCGCGATCCGTCGAAGAGCGGCGGCATCATGCGCCCGCAGTGTCGGCCAGGGCCTCGGCCGCGGCAAGCCCCTGCGGCGTGCCGGCATCGATCCAGCCGCCGGGATGGACCGAGCCGGCGAGCCTGCCTGCGGCGATCATCGCGTCCCAGACCGGGCCCAGCGGGAATGCGCCCGGGGGCATCTCCGCCAGCCGAGCCGTGTCGAGGATCTGGGCGCCGGTATAGACATAGGGTGCCCGCGCCGCGGCGCCGCGGCGCGCGAGGCGCCCCGCCCGGTCGAGGAAGAAGTCCCCCGGCCCGGCATGGGCGCTGGCGCGCCCGACCGGGACCAGGTCGAGAAGCCCCTCCAGACCCGGCCGCCAGCCGGCCAGCAGGCGCGGCACCGGACAGGGGCCGGTCCAGACCGCATCGGCATTCATCACCAGCACCGGCCCCGCGCCCAGAAGCGGCAGCGCCGCGCGCAGCCCGCCCCCGGTCTCCAGGATCTCGGGCTCCTCGGAGAAGGCGATCTCCAGATCCGTGCGCGCGGCGAGATGGGCGCGGATCATGTGGCCCAGATAGTGCAGGTTCACCACCACCCGGCCGATGCCGGCGGCGGCGATGCGGTCCAGCACCCGGTCGATCAGGCTGCGGCCATGCACGGTCAGGAGCGGCTTCGGCCGGTCCGCGACAAGGCTGCCCATCCGCGTGCCGAAGCCCGCGGCCAGCACCATCGCCGCGCGCACCGGCATCATGCCGCCCCCCGGATCCGCGCCAGCACCGCAGGGGTGGGTGGCGGCACATGGGCGGCGACCCAGCGCCGCAGCGGTTCCAGCCCCGGCTGGGCCAGATCGCGGGTCAGATGGTCCCAGACCCTGGGGATCAGCGGCAGGTACTGGGGCTTGCCGTCGCACAGCCACAGCCGCGCGAAGATGCCGATGATCTTGGCATTGCGCTGGGCACCCAGCGCGGCGCAGGCGGCGCCGAGCGCAGCCTCGGATGTCCCCGTGGCCCGGGCATAGCGGCGCAGCATGGCCGCGCGCAGCGCCGGCGAGGTGTCGCGGCGGGCATCCTCGATCAGCGAGACCAGATCATAGGCCGGATGGCCGGCCAGCGCGTCCTGATAGTCGAGCAGTCCGACGCGGCCGAGCCCGGAACGGTCGGGCCGCCAGATCAGGTTCTCGGCGTGATAGTCGCGCAGGACCAGCACCTCGCGCGCCTCGGCCACCGGCGCCACCGCCTCGGCCAGCGCCGCGCGGAAGGCCGCGCGCGCGGATTCGGGCAGCGCGCCCGCCGCGGCGCGGACATACCATTCGGGCAGAAGCTCTGCCTCGGCGGTCAGCGCCGCCATGTCATAGGGGCGCAGGGGCCACGCGCCCCAAGGCATCGTGAAGGCCGCCGGCGGCGCGTGGCGGTGCAGCGCCACCAGCACATCCACCGCGGCGGCGTAGAGTTCCCCCTCGCGCCCGGGGTCGCGGGCGCAGACCCGGGCGAACAGCCCCTCGCCCAGATCCTCCAGCAGCAGGAGCCCCCGCTCGGGATCGGCCGCCAGCGGCTCGGGCGCGGCAAAGCCGCGGGCGCGCAGCCAGGCGGTGACCGCAAGGAAGGGCCGCACGTCCTCGCCCCGTTCCGGGGACGCATCCATCAGGATCGCGCGCGATCCGTCGCGGGCGACGAGCCGCGCATAGCGCCGCGCCGAGGCGTCCCCCGCCAGCGGCACCAGCCGCGCCTGCGCCCAGCCCGCCCGGGCGAGGAAGTCGCGCGCCAGCGCCTGCCGCGGGTCGCCGCCGCCGGTCATCGCGCCGCCCCCCGGGCCGCCGCCCGGGCCGCCGCCAGCGCGGCCTGCCAGCCCGGCCCGGCCGGCGCCAGCGTCGCCACCCGGCCCTCGCCCGCATCATCCAGCCGGATCAGCAGATGCCGCGCCGGGCGTTCGCGGCCCAGCCGGTCGGGCCATTCGATCAGGCAGATCGCGGTGGCGAATGCGTCGGCCAGGCCCAGCTCGGCGATCTCGGCGGGATCGGACAGGCGGTAGAGATCGACATGCCAGACCGGGCCGGTCGCGCCGTCATAGCACTGCACCAGGGTGAAGCTGGGCGAGGGGACCTCCTCGGCGGGGTGGGTCAGCGCCCGGATCACGGCGCGGGCGAGCGCGGTCTTCCCCGCGCCCAGCGCGCCCTCGAGCAGCAGGCAGTCCCCCGGGCGCAGCACGGGGGCCAGCGCGGCGCCCAGCCGGTCGGTGTCGTCCGGGCCGGGCAGGGGGATCACGGCGGGGGCTGGCTCGCTCATCGGCGGGGTCGCAGGTCGCGGCATGGCATCGCCGCTTCCTCTAGCCCAGTCGCGGCGCGGGCGGAACCGGAAATGCGGGCGCCGCGGCCGCCGCGGTCACTTGCCCCCGCCCGACAGCACGGCGCGCGGTCCGCTGCCGGCCGCGCGCAGCGGGATGGTGCAGCGGATCGCGGCCCCGTCGCCCGCGGCGTCGGCCTCGATGACGACATTGCCGCCCTCGAGCCGCGCCAGCCGGCGCAGCAGCGCCACCGCCAGCCCCGGGGCGGGCTCGGCCCCGGCCCCGGCGAGATGGGCGGCCATGACCAGCGCATCATCCTGTCTGCGGACCGACAGGCTGTCGAGCCGCCCGGGGGCCTGGGCCT
>RFGB01000087.1 GCA_003697125.1 Alphaproteobacteria bacterium | reverse complement strand
TTCCGGCCGGGGCCGGCCGGCGGCGCGGGTGCTGGCGATCGGCGAATGCATGGCCGAGCTGGCGCCGCTGGAAACCCCGGGGGAATACCGCCTCGGCTTCGCGGGGGACAGCTTCAACACCGCCTGGTATCTCGCCCGCCTGCGGCCCGGCCTGGCGGTGTCCTATCTGTCCGCGATCGGAACCGATGCGCTGTCGCGCCGGATGCGCGCGGCGATGGAGGCGACGGGCATCGACGCCAGCCATCTGCGGGAACTGCCGGACAGGACGGTGGGGCTCTATCTGATCATGCTGGACCGGGGCGAGCGAAGCTTCACCTACTGGCGCGGCGAATCGGCCGCCCGCCATCTGGCCGACGACCCCTCGGCGGTGGCGCGGGCGATCGGCGCGGCCGATCTGGTCTATTTCTCGGGCATCACGCTGGCGATCCTGGCGCCCGGCCCGCGCCGGACCCTGCTCGAGGCCCTGCAGTCGGCGCGCGCTTCGGGCAAGCCCGTGGCCTTCGACCCCAATCTTCGCCCCCGCCTGTGGTCGGGCGCCGCCGAGATGACCGCGGCGATCATGCAGGGCGCGGCGGTCAGCGACATCGTCCTGCCATCCTTCGAGGACGAGGCGCGCTGGTTCGGCGATGCCAGCCCGGCGGCGACGATCGAGCGATACCGCGCGGCGGGATCGGCGACGGTGATCGTCAAGGACGGCCCCCGGCCGGTGCATTACCGCCATGGCGCCGAGACGGGCAGCGTCGCGGTGCCGCCGGTGGCGCGGGTCGTCGACACCACCGCCGCCGGCGACAGCTTCAATGCCGCGATCCTGGCCGGGCTGATCGCCGGCGATCCGGTCGCAGCAGCCATCGCCCTGGCCTGCCGGCTGGCCGGGCATGTGATACAGGGCAGGGGGGCGCTGGTTCCCTTCGACCCGGTCGCGGACCTGGACTGCCCCGCGCGCTAGCTGCCGGCCGGCGTCGCGCGGCCCGGGCGGATCGGGCGGCGGCGTCGCGCGCGGATGCCCGCGGGGGTCACAGCACCAGATCGGCGGCGGTGATCGCGGGGTCGTGCAGCAGAAGGATCTGGAAATCGGCCTGCCCGTCGCCGTCGCTGTCGCCTTCGATCAGCCCGTGGCGCCCGGTGGTGGCGTGGCGCAGCTCTCCGGCCGTGCCCGAGAAGGCCGCGGCGCCGACGAAATGCCAGCCCTGCCGCCCGGCATGGGTGGCGTCGGCATCCATCCCGGCAAGCTCGATGCGGTCCAGACCGGGGACGAAGTCAACGATCACGTCGCGCCCCCGGCCGGCCGGGCTGTCGACTTCATCCCTGAACACGAAACTGTCCGCGTCGAATCCGCCGAGCAGACGGTCCGCCCCGGATCCGCCGTCGAGGCGGTCCCTGCCGGTGCTGCCCATCAGCGTGTCGTCGTCCCGTCCGCCGAACAGGCGGTCGTCGCCCGAATCGCCGCGCAGCAGATCCTCGCCCCGGCCGCCCCACAGCCAGTCATTGCCGGTGCCGCCGATCATCAGGTCGGCACCCGGCCCGCCGAACAGCCAGTCGCCCCGCGCGAGCCCGTCCAGCCGGTCGTCGCCCCTGCCGCCGGTCAGGTCGTTGCGGACCTGATTGCCGATCAGGCGGTCATCCCCGCTGCCGCCGATGGCGTTCTCGATCAGCGAGCGTTCGTCCCCGCGATACATGAGCGCGTTGAAGATGCTGCCGCGCGCGGTCACGGTATCCCCGTCCCTCTGCCCCAGCCGCGCCAGCTGCGAGGGGGCCAGGACGCTCCACCGCCCCGGGCGCAGGTCGAGGCTGACCCCGACCGAATAGGCCGATGCGTCATAGGTGTCCTCGCCGCCGCCATCCCAGATCGTCTCGAACAGCCTGGGCTTCAGCGGATCGAAGACATAGCTCGAATCGCCCGATCGCGTTTCCCAGTTCGGGCCATAGAGATGCTGCAGCGCGGCGATGTCGTTCATCATCGGCGTCTGCGGAAAGCTGCCGGGCTTGTTGGTGACATCGGCCACCGACTGGCCCGGGAACGAGCGGTAGCTCATCACCGAGAATTCATGGCTGTCGCGCCCGGCGGGAAGCACGACGCCGCTGCCGCCGCGGTCGTGCGGGTGCTTCAGCCCCAGCGCGTGCAGCATCTCGTGGATGAAGACGTAGAAGTCATAGCTGCCGGGGGCGGCCCGGCCGGTCGGCCGTGAGACGTCTATGCGCACATCGCCCATATGCGCCTCGTGACCCGGGTAGAAGCCGTCCGCCGGGGCGGGGATGTCGGCGCGGGCCAGGCGGATCATGCCCGGCGCGCCGGTCTTGTCGTTCACCTCGCGGAAGACCAGGCCGGCGACGTCGTCGATCAGGTCCAGGGCATCGCGGGTCATCGCCTTCTGCCCGTCGGAGAAGGGGGCCATCGTCGTCTTGCGGATGGCCGAGCTGGGGAAGGTCTCGGGCCCGTCGCCATAGCCGGGCTGGCGGGAATCGGCCTCGAGGAAACTGTAGGTGACCGTTCGCGCCGCCCAGCGCGTGCCCCAGATCAGGTTGTCGATCTCCACCCTGCCGGAGATGTCGGCCGTGCGATGTTCGGCGCGCAGGCCGATGTCGATATTGTCGACGGCAAAGCCGGCTGGCTCCTCGCCGATCGGGGCGATGACCACCCGCTTGATCACGTTCTCGCCGAAATCCCACGAGAAATGCTCGTAGACGGCGGTGTCGACGCTGTTGTCGACCCGGACGATCCGGTAGTCGTTCAGCCCGTAGAGGATGATGCGCGTGCTGCGCGCGGCATCGAAGCAGCCCGCATCCAGCGCCAGCGCCGAGACGGGGTGGCTGAAGACCAGCGCCACCGGGCCCTGGTAGAACGTGTTGGCGGCGATGGCGGGCGAGGTCGGGTCGCAGGAATCCGGGACGATCTGGCCCCTGATCCGGACCGAGAATTCGCCCGCATGCAGCGCGTCGGCGAAGGGGTAGACCGGGTCGACAGTGCCGATCGGGAACTCGGACAGCGTGATCCGGTCAAGCCAGGTGGTGCGGCTCATGGCGGTCCTCCCCACAGAAGGGACAGATCGCGCGGACCCCGCCCGCTTGCCCGGAAGGCCCGCGCACTTGTGGGTCGAGCCCGGCCGAGTATGCCCGAAGGCGCCGTATGCGATCAAGACGCGCGTGGCCGGGGTCTGGCCCCCGCCGGCGGAAGCGGCTAGCCATGGCGCAGTCGGGCTGAGGAGGGCGGCATGATCCCGGTCAGGGGCTATGCGGGGCGCAGGGTGGCGGTGCTGGGGCTGGGGCGGTCGGGGCTGTCGGCGGCGCGGGCGCTGGCTGCGGGCGGTGCCGAGCCGGTCTGCTGGGACGATGCCGAGGCCGCCCGGGCGGCGGCGGCGGCCGAGGGATTCGCGCTGGCCGACCTGACCCGGCCCGCGGCGTTCCGGGGCGTGGCGGCAATGATCGTCTCGCCGGGCATCCCGCATCTCTACCCCGCTCCCCACCCGGCCGTGGCTGCCGCAACCGAGGCGGGGGCGGTGCTTGACAATGATGTCGGCCTGTTCTTCCGCAGCTTCGCCACCGAGGACTGGGCGGCGATGGACACGCCGCCGCGGGTGGTCTGCGTGACCGGCACCAACGGCAAGTCGACGACGACCGCGCTGATCCACCACATCCTGACCGTGGCCGGAACCCCCGCCCAGATCGGCGGCAATATCGGGCGGGGGGTTCTGGATCTCGATCCCGGCCGCCCCGGCGAGGTGGTGGTGCTGGAGCTGTCGAGCTATCAGATCGAGCTCGCCCGGGCGCTGTCGCCCGACATCGCGGTGTTCCTGAACCTCAGGCCCGATCATCTCGACCGCCATGGCGGGATGGGGGGCTATTTCGCCGCCAAGCGGCGGCTGTTCGCGGAAGGCGGGCCGGAGCGTTCGGTGATCGGCGTGGACGAGCCCGAGGGCCGGTTCCTCGCCCAGCAGCTGCGCGAGGATGCCCGCACCGGCGATCCGGTGATCCGGATCTCGGTCGCCCGGCAGCTGCGCGAGGCGGGCTGGGCGGTGACCGCGCGGCGCGGCTTCCTGTCGGAATGGCGCCTCGGACGGCAGGTCGCCAGCCTCGACCTGCGCGACCTGCCCGCCCTGCCGGGGGCCCACAACCACCAGAACGCCTGCGCGGCCTGGGCGGTCGCCCGTGCGCTGGGCCTGGCGCCGAAGGCGATCGCGGCGGCGATGCAGGGATTTGCCGGCCTGCCGCACCGCTGCCAGCTGGTGGCCGAGATCGGGGGCGTGCGCTTCGTCAACGACTCCAAGGCCACCAATGCCGATGCCGCCGAGAAGGCGCTGGGCGCCTTCCGGCGCATCCGCTGGATCGCCGGCGGCCGGCCCAAGGCGGGCGGCATCGCGCCGCTCAGCCCGCTGTTCGACCGGATCGTCAAGGCCTATCTGATCGGCGAGGCCGCCGAGGCCTTCGCCGCCACGCTGGGCGACGTGCCCCATGTCGTCGCCGGCACGCTGGAACGGGCGGTGGCGCTGGCCGCCGCCGAGGCCGAGCCGGGCGATGTGGTGCTGCTCTCTCCCGCCTGCGCCAGCTTCGACCAGTTCGACAGCTTCGAGGCGCGCGGCGCGCGCTTCGCCGAGCTGGTCGCCGCGCTGGCCGGGCCGGCGGCAGGCTGAATCGCGCCCCCCCTTCGCGGCCCTTGCGCCGGCCGGCGGGCGGGGCAAGACTGGGCACGGGGCTTGCGGAGGATGGGGACATGGCCGGGGGCCGGGATCTGCCCTTCTCAGCGGGCGAATATGCCCGCCGTCTGGGGCTGGTGCGCGCGGCGATGGCCGATGCGGGGATCGAGGCGCTGTTCGTCGAGGATCCCTCGAACATGGCCTGGATCACCGGCTATGACGGCTGGTCGTTCTATGTCCATCAGGGCGTGATCGTCACCCATGACGGCGATCCCCTGTGGTGGGGGCGCGGGATGGACGCGGCCGGCGCGCTGCGCACGGTCTGGATGGCCGCCGAGCGGGTCCACGGCTATGCCGACGACTTGGTGCAGGCCGAAGACCGCCACCCGATGCAGGATCTCGCCGGGCTCCTGCGCGCCACCTCCGCCCGCCGCATCGGGGTGGAGATGGATGGCTACTGGTTCTCGGCCCGGGCCTATCAGACCCTGTGCCAGGCCCTGCCCGGGGCGGTGTTCGTCGATGCCACCGGCCTCGTCAACCGCCTGCGCGCCGTGAAGTCGGCCGAGGAGATCGCCTTCATGCGCCGCGCCGCGCGCATCTCCGAGGCGCTGATCGACGGGGTGGCCGCGCGGGTCCGGCCCGGCCTGCCCAAGAACGAGCTGGTGGCCGAGATCATGCGCGACGCCATCCGCGGCGTGCCCGGCGCATGGGGCGACTATGCCGCGATCGTGCCGATGCTGCCCTCGGGCAGCGATGCCGCCGCGCCGCACCTGACCTGGGACGGGCGGCCCTTCCGCGCGGGCGAGGCGACGTTTCTGGAACTGTCCGGCTGCTACCGGCGCTATCACGCGCCACTGTGCCGCACGGTGATGCTGGGCCGGCCGCCCGATCACCTGCGCCGGGCGGAAGCCGCGGTGATCGAGGCGATCGAGGCGGCCATCGACGCCGCCCGCCCGGGCAGGCGCGCGGCCGACGTGGCGCGCGCGGTGGCCGGGGCGCTGGCCCGGCACGGCATCCGCCGCAATGCGCGCTGCGGCTACGGGGTCGGGCTGTCCTATCCCCCCGACTGGGGCGAGCGCAGCATCTCGCTGCGTGAGAGCGACGCCGCCGAGCTTCGCCCCGGCATGACCTTCCACCTGATGCCCGGGCTGTGGATGGAGGATTGGGGGCTTGAGATCACCGAGACGATCCTGATTCGCGAATCGGGCGCGGCCGAATGCCTGTGCGACCGGCCGCGCGGGCTGATCGTGAAGGACTGAGGCGTGCCCATGCTGGAAACCGCCATCGCCCGTCTCGCGGATCTGGTGGCGATGCCCACCGTCTCGGCCGACCCCAACCGCGCGCTGATCGACCGCCTCGCCGGGGATCTGGCCGCGATCGGCGCACGCATCCGGATCCAGGGCGATGCGGTGAAGGCCAATCTGGTCGCCTCGTTCGGCCCGGCCGTGGACGGGGGCATCATGCTGTCGGGCCATACCGACGTGGTCCCGGTCGCCGGCCAGGCCTGGAGCGTGCCGCCCTTCGCGCTGACCGAGCGCGACGGCCGGCTGCACGGCCGGGGCACCGCCGACATGAAGGGCTTCATCGCCTGCGTGATGGCCGCGCTGCCCGCACTGGTGGCGCGCCCGCCGGCCCAGCCGCTGCATCTGGTGCTGACCCATGACGAGGAGGTGGGCTGCCTCGGCGCGCGTGCGCTGGCGCGGCTGATGGCGGCCGAGGGGCCGCGGCCGAGGCTGGCGATCATCGGCGAGCCCACCGGCATGCGCATCGTCGAGGGCCACAAGGGCTGCTGCGAATACCGCACCGAATTCCACGGCCTCGCCGGGCATGGCTCGGACCCCGCCCGCGGGGTCAGCGCGGTGGAACATGCCGCACGCTATGCCGCGGCCCTGATCGGGCTGCGCGGCACGCTCGAGCGCCGCGCGCCGGCGCACAGCCGCTTCCACCCGCCCTGGACCACGCTGAACATCGGCCGCATCACCGGCGGCGAGGCTGCCAACGTGATCGCCGAACATGCCGTGATCGACTGGGACCTGCGACCGGTGCAGCCGGCCGACCTCGCCTTCGTGCTGGAGGCGATCGACAGCCATGCCGCGGCGCTGCAGGCCGGGATGCGCCGCGTCCATCCCGCCGCCCGGATCAGCCGCCGGACGGTGGGCGAGGTTCCCCCGCTGCGTCCCGGCCAGGCGAATGCCGCGCGCGACCTGGTCGCCCGTCTGACCGGAGAGAACGCCACCGGGCTGGTCGCCTTCGGCACCGAGGCGGGGATCTTCCAGGAACTGGGCATTGATTGCGTGGTCTGCGGCCCGGGCGAGATCGCCCAGGCCCACACGCCCGACGAATTCATCACCCGGGAACAGATGGCGCGCTGCCTCGCCATGCTGCAGCGGCTGGCCGATCATCTTGCCTGAGGCGCGGCCCGGGCGCGGCAAAGCTTGCGCGGGCGCGCCGGCTCGGGCTATCTGGCGCTTCGCCCGGGCGAAGGGGCGTGGCGATCGGGGCGGAAGCAGCCGTCGCCGCGCGTCCGGCCCCGGGCCGCAACGACAGGGACAGTGAGGAACCGATGCCATGAAGATCGGCGCGCCCAAGGAGAGCCACGAGCGCGAGAACCGCGTTTCCCTGACCCCGGCCAGCGCCCGGGCCCTGCGCAAGCTGGGCTACGAGGTCTGCGTCGAGTCCGGGGCCGGGGCGGCGGCGCGATTCTCGGATGACGATTACCGTGAGGCGGGGGTCGAGGTGCTGCCCGACGCGGCGGCGCTGTGGGCGGCGGCCGACATCGTGACCAAGGTGCGCCCGCCGACCGAGGCCGAGGTGGCGATGGCCCGCCGCGGGCAGATCATCATCGGCTTCCTGTGGCCGGCGCAGAACGAGGCGCTCCTGAACGCGCTGAACGAGAAGGGCGCCACGGTGCTGGCCATGGACATGGTGCCCCGCATCAGCCGCGCCCAGAAGATGGACGCGCTGAGCTCGATGGCCAACATCGCCGGCTACCGCGCGGTGATCGAGGCGGGCAGCAATTTCGGCCGCTTCTTCGCCGGCCAGGTCACCGCGGCGGGCAAGATTCCCCCCGCCCGCGTGCTGGTGGTGGGCGCGGGCGTGGCCGGGCTGGCCGCGATCGGCACCGCGGTCAGCCTGGGCGCCATCGTCCATGCCTTCGACGTCCGGCCCGAGGTGGCCGAGCAGATCCAGTCGATGGGCGCGGAATTCGTCTTCCTGGAATTCGACGAGAGCCAGGACAGCGCCGGCACCGGCGGCTATGCCGCCCCGCAGTCCGAGGAGTTCCGCCAGAAGCAGCTGGAGAAGTTCCGCGAGCTGGCGCCCGAGATGGACATCGTGATCACCACCGCGCTGATCCCCAACCGCCCCGCGCCCAAGCTGTGGACCGAGGACATGGTCCGGGCGATGAAGCCGGGCTCGGTCATCGTCGATCTCGCCGCCGAACGGGGCGGGAACTGCGAGCTGACCGTCCCTGATCAGCGCATCGAGACCGACAACGGCGTCGTCATCATCGGCTATACCGACTTTCCCAGCCGCATGGCCACCCAGGCCTCGAACCTCTATGCCAACAACATCCGGCATCTGGTCGAGGATCTGACCCCGGGCAAGGACGGCCAGCCGGTCGTCAACATGGATGATGACGTGATCCGGGCGGTGACCGTGTGCAAGGACGGCCAGATCACCTGGCCGCCGCCGCCGCCCAAGGTGCAGGCCATCGCGCCGGCCAAGCCGCGGCCAAAGGAGCCGAGCGCCGAGGAGAAGCGCGCCGCCGAACTGGCCCAGCTGCGCCGCACCGCCAACCGCACCACCGCGATGGTCGTGGCCGGGGCGGTGCTGACGCTGCTGGTCGGCATGGTGGCGCCGGCCAGCTTCATGCAGCACTTCATCGTCTTCGTCCTGGCCTGCTTCGTCGGCTATCACGTCATCTGGGGCGTCACCCACGCGCTGCACACCCCGCTGATGGCGATCACCAACGCCATTTCCTCGATCATCATCCTCGGCGCGCTGCTGCAGGTGGGATCCTCGGGCTGGATCGTCACCATCCTGGCCGCGCTGTCGATCCTGATGGCGTCCGTGAACATCTTTGGCGGCTTCCTGGTAACGCGCCGGATGCTGGCCATGTTCCAGAAGAGCTGAGGCGGGAGCGGGGATGATGGAGACCGGACTTGTCGCGGCCGCCTATGTGGTGGCAGGGGTTCTGTTCATCCTGGCGCTGGGCGGGCTGTCCAACCAGGAGAAGGCCAAGCGCGCCATCTGGTACGGCATGGCGGGCATGGCGCTCGCGGTGGCCGCCACCGTGTTCGGCCCCGGCGCGGGGGCGCTGTGGCTGGTGGCGGTGATGGTCGCGCTGGGCGGCGTCGCCGGCGCGGTGGTCGCGGCACGGGTCCAGATGACCCAGATGCCCGAGCTGGTGGCGGGCTTCCACAGCCTGGTCGGGCTGGCCGCGGTGTTCATCGGGCTCAATGCCGATCTCGAGGCCGGGCGCGCCGCGCGCGCCATCGCCGCGGGCACCGCCGAGCAGCTGACCGCCTTCGCCGCGGTGGTGGCGAAGAAGACCCCGGTCGAGCTGTCGATCATGCAGGTCGAGATCTTCCTCGGCATCTTCATCGGCGCGATCACCTTCACCGGTTCGGTCGTCGCCTATGGCAAGCTGGCCGGGCGGATCGACGGCAAGCCGACCAAGCTGCCGGGGGGGCATGCGTGGAACGCGGGCGCGGCGCTCTTCTGCCTGATCCTGGGGCTGGCCTATCTGAACGGGGCGGGGATCTGGACGATGATCCTCGTCGCCCTGGTCGCGGGCTTCATCGGCTGGCATCTGATCATGGGGATCGGCGGCGCCGACATGCCGGTCGTGGTCTCGATGCTGAACAGCTATTCGGGCTGGGCGGCGGCGGCGATCGGCTTCACCCTGGGCAATGACCTGCTGATCGTCACCGGGGCGCTGGTCGGCTCCTCGGGCGCGATCCTCAGCTACATCATGTGCCGGGCGATGAACCGCCATTTCGTCAGCGTGATCCTGGGCGGGTTCGGCGGAACCGGCGGCCCCGCCATGGCCATCGAGGGCGAGCAGATCCCGATCGACGCCGATGGCGTGGCGCAGCTGCTGGAGGATGCCGACAGCATCATCATCGTGCCCGGCTACGGCATGGCGGTGGCGCAGGCGCAGGGTTCGGTCAGCGAGCTGGTGCGCCGGCTGCGCGCCCGGGGCAAGAATGTGCGCTTCGGCATCCACCCGGTGGCCGGACGGCTGCCCGGGCACATGAACGTGCTGCTGGCCGAGGCCAAGGTGCCCTATGACATCGTGCTGGACATGGAGGAGATCAACCACGATTTCCCCAACACCGACGTGGCAATCGTGATCGGGTCGAACGACATCGTGAACCCCGCCGCGCAGGAGGACCCCAACAGCCCCATCGCCGGCATGCCGGTGCTGGAGGTCTGGAAGGCCAGGCATGTCATCGTGCTGAAGCGCGGGCAGGGCACCGGCTATTCGGGCATCGAGAACCCGCTGTTCTACAAGCCGAACACGCGGATGTTCTTCGGCGACGCGAAGAAGAGCCTGGACGAGCTTCTGGCCAGGATCAGCTAGGGCCGCCGGCGGGGGTGGTCGGGCCCCCGCCCGGGCGGCGAGGGTCAGGCCTTCGCGTGATGCGGGCGCGTCGCCGCCCGCGCCGGGGCTGCCGCGCGCTTCCCTTCCGCCGCACGAAACAGCGAGACTTCGCCCAGCAGGCCCAGCGCAAGCGTCACCGCAAGTGTCTGCACCGGGGTGATCCCGAACGCCGCCACATGGGCCAGCGCAATCACGAATGGGGTCCACAGGGCGACCAGCACGAGTCGGCCGCGCGGGGTCGATCCGTCATCGGCGGCCTTCCTGTGCACGTCGCGGGCAAGCGGCTTGTCATTCATCCCTGCACTCCTCACGCAGCGGACGCGCCCCCTGCGTCCCGGCGGGCGGACCACCCTTTCCGCCCCGGGGAAGGACATGCCGCGACTCAGCGCATGGTTGCAGTGCGCGCGGTCACACCCGCAACCATCGGATGCGGATTCAGGCCGGCGGGGCCAGGGTGAGCGGGATCTCGATCTCGGCCCCGTCGCGCAGGACGCGCAGGGTGACGCGCTCGCCCGGGCTGCGTCCGTCGAGTTCGGCGCGCAGGGCGGCGCTGTCGGCGATCGGCCTTCCGTCGAGCGCGATGATGACGTCGCCCAGGATCAGCCGCCCGTCCGGGCTCAGCCTTGCCGGGCGCAGGCCGGCGCGCTCGGCCGGCCCGCCGGGACGGACCCCGAGGACCGGCGCCCCGTGCAGCCCCGCCCGGGCGATCAGCGCATCGGCGCGCGGGTCGAAGCGGGCGCCGATGTCGGGCGGTGCATAGCGCCCGGTGGCGATCAGCTGCGGCACGACGCGGTTCACGGTTTCGACCGGCACCGCGAAGCCGATCCCGGCCGAGGAGCCCGACGGGCTGTAGATCGCGGTGTTCACGCCGATCAGCCGTCCGGCGCTGTCCAGCAGCGGGCCGCCGGAATTGCCGGGATTGATCGCTGCGTCGGTCTGGATCAGGCCGCGGATGACGGGGCCGTTGCCCTCGGCCAGTTCGCGGTCGAGCGCCGAGACGATGCCGGTGGTCATCGTCCAGTCCAGCCCGAAGGGGTTGCCGATCGCCAGCACCATCTGCCCGACGCGCAGATCGGCGCTGGTGCCCAGCGGGATCGGCGGCGGGCGGTCGCTGCCCACCCCGATCTGCAGCACGGCGAGGTCGTGTTCGGGGGCGCTGCCCACCAGCCGGGCGGGAAAGCTGCGCCCGTCGGCCAGCCGCACCACCGCCCGGCTGGCCCCGGCGATGACATGGTGGTTGGTGACGACATGGCCGAGATTGTCCCACACGAAGCCGGATCCGGTGCCGCGCGGCACGTCATAGGCATTGCGCGTCCAGGGGTCGAAGACGCGTTCGGCGGTGGTGATGAAGACGACGCTGTCGCGGCTGGCCTCGAAGATGGCGATGGTGGTCTTCTCGAGCTCCATCAGGTCGCCGCGCGGGGTCACCGGGCGCGGCTCGGCGAAGCGGCCGAGGATCATCCCCTGCAGGAGCGGCAGGCTCTGCCACACCGTGACGATGATGAGCGCGGCGAGCGTCACCGCCGAGAGCCGGGCAAGGAAGCCCCTCATGGCCGCAACCCGGTCTCGTCGCGCGCGGCCCGCGCATCGGCCTCGCGGCGGTCCTGTTCGCGCACCAGCCAGAACACCACCCCGAGCGCCAGGGCCGCGCCCGCCAGCGCCGCCAGCTCGGCGGGCGTGGTGGTGGCGAGGTCGATGATGATGAACTTGCGCAGGATCGCGAGCAGGGCGATCAGCACGATGGTCCTGACCTGGAGGATGCCGATGCTGCGATCGGCGGCGACCAGCAGTGACCGCTTGAATTCCAGGGCGATCACCACGGTGAAGATCATCCCGAACACGACCTGGAAGGTCGCGTGGCCGAGCGGGTCGAACGCGCCCAGCACCAGCCGCACGACCACCTCGCGCAGCAGCGACCACAGGGCGGCGGCGACGATCACCGCGATCAGGGCCGACAGGATGATGAGCGCGATCTGCTCGAACTTCTCGTAAAGGCTCAGCCCCGGCCATCGCTCGGCCAGTCCGGGCGGGCGCGCGCTGTCGGGCATCGGCCAGACCTCCCCCGAGGATACGGCCCCCCGGGCCGCCGCGCCGATCCTGCCCGCGCCCTGCGCCCGGGGCAAGGGGGCCAGCAGCGCATCGATCCGCTGATCGAGGACAGCCCGCGCCCTGCGCCCGGGGCAAGGGGCCCCGGGCGCAGGGGCGATGGGGCGGGGGCTCAGCCGCCCTTCACCTCGACCCGCTTCACCTTGGCCTGCGCCTCGGGGCTCTGGGGCAGGCGGACGGTCAGCACGCCGTTCTTGAAGGACGCCTCGGCCTTGTCGGCGTCCACGCCGGGCGGCAGTGGGATGGCGCGATAGATCGTGCCATAGCTGCGTTCGGAGAGGTAGTAGCCCTTCTTCTCCTCCTGCCGCTCGATCTTCTTCTCGCCCCGCACGGTCAGCATGTCGTCGGTGACGGTGACCTCGATGTCCTTCATCTCCATGCCGGGCAGCTCGATGGACACCTCGATGGCGCCGTCGGTCTCGACCACGTCCGACTTCGCCTCGCTGCTCCAGGGCCAGTCGAGATCGCCGACCCGGTTCGAGAAACTGTCGAACAGGCGGTTCATCTCGCGCTGCAGCGCGGCGATGGGGTGCTGGTCGTCACCCTTGGCCCCGGCGGGCTGGTCCTTGCGGGCCCAGGGGATCAGGTCCTTGATCTGCATGGTGCTTCCTCCTTCGCCATGGTCGGTGGTGACAGGCGGGCGCGCGGTCACGCGGCCCGCACGGCGATCTTCTTGGGCTGCGCCTCGGCCACGCGCGGCAGCTTCAGCGTGAGCACGCCATTGGCAAGCGACGCCTCGATCCGGTCGGGGTCGAAATCCTCCGACAGGGTGAAGGCGCGCTCGAAATTGCCTTCGCCATATTCGGCATAGGCCAGCTGCAGCTTCTCGGGCCGGACGGGGTGGACGGTGCCGCGGATGGTCAGCACGCGCTTCTCCAGCGTCACGTCCACATCCTCGGGTGCCACGCCGGGCATCTCGAGCATCAGCACCACGCCGTCGTCGGTCTCGACGATGTCGGCAAGCGGCCGGTAGATCCGCGTCCCCTCGGTGGTCTCGGGGGCATCGACCGGGGTCTTCTCGGCACTGCGGGCGACTTCGTTGGCCATGGGTCTTCCTCCTCTCAGGCAGCCTTGATCTCGATGCGGCGCGGCTTGTCGGCATCGGGCCGGGCCACGGCAATCCGCAGCACGCCGTTCATCATGCGCGCCTCGACGCGATCATCGGTGGCGGGGAAGGGCAGGCGGATGGCACGGGTGAACTTGCCGAACACCCGTTCGTTGCGGTGCCAGCGGGCATTCTCGGGCAGCTCGGGCGGCCTGCGTTCGCCCGAGATGGTCAGGACATTGTCCTTGACCGAGACCTCGACATCGGCGGGATCGACCCCGGGCAGCTCGGCGGTGATCGCCACGGCCTCGGGACCCTGCCAGACATTGATCGCGGGGAATACCGGCTGCCCCGCGCGCAGAGGGCTCATCCGGTCGAAATCGCGCAGAAGCGACCGCATCAGCGCGAAGGGATCGCTTTCGCCGAAGATGCTGGGATAGAGCATGTCTCGCCTCCTCCTTCAGGAATTCGCGCCGGAACCGGCATCGTGCCGGATTGCCGGGGAACGCCCGCAGAGGACGGACATGCATGGTCGTGCGCCGCCCCGGGAGGGCAGCCTGGCTCGTTCCCGCGTTCCGATCGTTCCCTTCCAGGCGAACGAGCGGAGGTCCGCTGTCTCAGCCGAACCCGTTGCGTATCCGTGAAACCCCGTGCGGGCGTTTCGCGGCTGATAAGGGATCGGTGCGGGCGGAATTCAAGACCCCGCCGGGTCAGCGCCACACCCCCCAGGGGCCGAAGCGGGGCGGGGGCGGCGGTGTGGGGCGCGGCAGGCGGGCGAGCGGCTCGGCCTCCGCCGCCCGGCGCGGCAGGGTCATCTCGCGCAGGCGGCGCACGCGCTCCTCGGTCGGCGGGTGGGTGCGCAGCAGCGACGGTTCGGGTATGCGGCGGCCGGGCAGGAAGATCTCCTCCCAGAAGCGGCCGGTGTTGCGCTCGAGCTTCATCAGCGCCGAGGCCAGCCCCTCGGGGTCGCCGGTCAGTTCCGCCCCGGCGCGGTCCGCATCATATTCGCGGATGCGCGACAGCGCCAGCTGCAGCAGCGCCATGATGGTCGGCGAGAAGATCAGCAGCAGCGGCACCTCCCAGGGCAGGTGCGCCGCGCCGCTCAGGAACAGCGGCAGGTTGACCAGCAGGATGATCTGGCCGAGCCAGGACGCGACCGAGACCGCCCGCGACAGCATGTCGGCCAGACCCATGATCCACAGGTCCCGATTGGCGATGTGGGCGACCTCGTGGGCCAGCACCCCGGCCAGCTCGCGCCGGTCCATCAGCCTGAGCAGCCCGTCGGTGACGCAGATGGCGCTGTCCTCGGGGCTGCCCAGCGCGAAGGCGTTGGGCAGGCGGCTGGGGACGTAGTAGAGCGCGGGCACCCGCGGCAGCCCGGCCCGGCGGGCGAGCTCGGCCAGGATGGCGCGGCCCTCGGGGAAGTCGCGGCCGGTCAGCCGCTCGGCGCCATAGGCGCGCAGCAGGATCTCCTTGGGAATGCCCGGCGCCAGCATCAGGCCGAGGATGGCGCCGCCCACCACGAGAAGCGTGGTCTGCGGCCCGGCGATGGCCGAGACGATGATCCAGGCCAGCACCGCCATTCCGCCCAGCAGCAGCGCCGACTGGGCGAGATTGACGATTCGATGGCGCAAGCCGGCCTGCATCACCCCGCCATTGCTAGCCTTCCGGCGACGGGATGCAAGGGCCGGCGCCGCGGTTGACTTTCTCCCGGGGGCTTGAAACCTGCCTTCGGGCCTCTCAGGTCTCTGGCCGACCGTGGCAGATCGGCAACAGGACGGGGGCGGGATGGAACGCAAGACGGAACTCAACATCTGGTACTGGGTCATTGCGTTCCTGGCGGTGATCCTCATCCAGGACCTGGTCGCAAGCTATCGCAGCGTCGCGCCGATCAGCTATTCCCAGTTCGAGCGCTATCTGGAGCAGGGCCGGATCGAGTCGGTCGCCGTCGGCGCCGAGACGATCACCGGCCGGTTCCGCACCCCGGTCGACGGCAAGACCGAGTTCGTCACCACCATCGTCGATCCGGCGATCCTCGATCGCATCGACCGCGCGGGCGTCGAGATCACCGGCGTGCCGCAGAACACCTGGATCGGCACGCTGCTGTCCTGGGTGGTGCCGGCGCTGGTCTTCTTCGGGCTGTGGATGTTCGTGTTCCGCAAGATCGCCGAGCGCCAGGGCTTCGGCGGGTTCCTCCAGATCGGCAAGAGCCGCGCCAAGGTCTACATGGAGAAGGAGACCGGGGTCAGCTTCGACGATGTCGCCGGGGTGGACGAGGCGAAGGCCGAGCTGGAGGAGGTGGTCGAGTTCCTGCGCAACCCGCGGGACTATGGCCGCCTTGGCGCCCGGATCCCCAAGGGCATCCTGCTGGTCGGCCCGCCGGGCACCGGCAAGACGCTGCTGGCCCGCGCCGTGGCCGGCGAGGCGGGGGTGACGTTCTTCTCGATCTCGGGGTCGGAATTCGTCGAGATGTTCGTGGGCGTGGGCGCCGCGCGGGTGCGCGACCTGTTCGAACAGGCGCGCAAGAACGCCCCGGCGATCATCTTCATCGACGAGCTCGACGCCCTGGGCCGTGCCCGCGGCGCGGGTCACGTCCCCGGCGGCAATGACGAACGCGAGCAGACGCTGAACCAGCTCCTGACCGAGATGGACGGCTTCGATCCCTCGGCGGGCATCGTCATCCTGGCCGCCACCAACCGGCCCGAGATCCTCGATCCGGCGCTCCTGCGCGCCGGCCGCTTCGACCGCCAGGTGCTGGTGGACAAGCCCGACAAGAAGGGCCGCATCGCGATCCTGAACGTGCACATGAAGAAGGTGAAGCTGGCCCCCGAGGTGGATGCCGAGAAGGTCGCGGCGCTGACGCCGGGCTTCTCCGGCGCCGATCTGGCCAATCTGGTGAACGAGGCGGCGCTCTTGGCCACCCGCCGCAAGGGCGAGGCGGTGACGATGGACGATTTCAACAATGCCGTCGAACGCATCATCGCCGGGCTGGAAAAGAAGAACCGCGTGCTCAACTCCCGCGAGCGCGAGATCGTGGCGCATCACGAGATGGGCCATGCCCTGGTCGCGATGGCGCTGCCCGGCACCGACCCGGTGCACAAGGTCTCGATCATCCCGCGCGGCGTGGGCGCGCTCGGCTACACGATTCAGCGCCCGACCGAGGACCGCTTCCTGATGACCCGCGAGGAGCTGGAGAACAAGATCGCCGTGCTGCTGGGCGGGCGCGCGGCCGAGAAGATCATCTATGGCCACCTGTCCACCGGCGCGGCCGACGACCTGGTCAAGGCCACCGACATCGCCCGCGCCATGATCGCCCGCTACGGCATGGACCCGGATCTGGGCCATGTCAGCTACGACACCGAAAGGCAGGGCTTCCTGGGCCCGGCCGAGCCGTCGCCATGGCTCATGCGGCGCTACAGCGAGGCCACCGCCGAGCGGATGGATGCCAAGCTGCGCGAGGTGATCGAACAGGTCTTCGCCCGCACGCTGGACATCCTGCGCGCCAACCGCGCGCTGCTGGAAACCTCCGCGCGCGAGCTTCTCGAGCGCGAGACGCTGGACGAGGCGGCGTTGAAGGCGATCGCCGAGCGCATCGTGCGCCCCCAGGCGGTCCCGGCTTGATCTGACACAAGGACGACGCCCGGCCATCCGCCGAGGGATGGGAACAGGGCAAGATCGGAATGAGGAGAGAGAAGATGGCAAACGGCATCTGCGATGTCTGCAAGACGCGTCCGGCAAGCTTCCGGGCGCAGGTGTCCGTGAACGGCGAACGCCGGGTGATGGAGCTGTGCGAGGAGGATTACCGCAAGCTGGCCCGCCGCGCGGGGCGGCCCGCCTCGCCGCTGGAGGCGCTGTTCAGCGGACGGTCGCTGTTCGACGAATTCTTCGGCGACAGCCCCCTGGGCAGCCTGTTCGGCGACAGCCCGCTGCGCGGAACGCTGGGCGGGGTCCTGCCCGAGGCGGCCGGTGGCGCTGAGCCCGAGGCCGACCTGCCGCGCCGGGCGGCCCGGCGCGGCGCGGGCGGGCGGTCGATCGCCGACCGGCTCAGCGAACAGGCGAACAGGCTGCTGCAGGAGGCCGCCAACAAGGCCGGCGAGTTCGGTCGCCAGGAGGTCGATACCGAGCATCTGCTGTGGGCGCTGGCCGGATCGGAGGTGGTGCGCACCCTGCTTGGCCAGTTCAAGATCGACGCCGCCGATCTGCGCCGCCAGATCGAGAAGGAGGCGCGCAAGGGCGAGGCCCGGGCCGAGGGCGGCGAGATCGGGGTCAGCCCCCGCCTGAAGGACGCGCTGAACCGCGCCTTCATCGCGTCGAACGAACTCGGCCATTCCTATGTCGGTCCCGAACATCTGCTGATCGGTCTGGCCGAGGAGGGCGAGGGCCTGGCCGCCGATATCCTGCGCCGCCTGGGCCTGACCCCGCAGGCGCTGCGCCAGCAGGTCGTCAAGGTGGTGGGCAAGGGCGCCGAGGAGGGGCGGGTCGAGACCCCGTCGGACACCCCCGATCTGGACCAGTACAGCCGCGACCTGACCAGGCTGGCGCGCGAGGGCAAGCTTGACCCGGTCATCGGCCGCGCGCGCGAGATCGAGACCACCATCGAGGTGCTCGCCCGGCGCAAGAAGAACAACCCGGTGCTGATCGGCGAACCCGGCGTCGGCAAGACCGCGATCGTCGAGGGCCTGGCCCAGCGCATCGTCGCGGGCGAGGTGCCCGAGGCGCTGCGGAACAAGCGGCTCGTCGAGCTCAACATCAACGCGATGGTCGCCGGATCGAAGTATCGCGGCGAGTTCGAGGAGCGCGTGCAGAAGATCCTGAAGGAGATCCAGGACCACAAGGACGAGCTGATCCTGTTCATCGACGAGATCCACACCATCGTCGGCGCCGGCCAGGGCGGCGGCGAGGGCGGGCTCGACATCGCCAACGTGTTCAAGCCGGCGCTGGCGCGCGGCGAACTCAACCTGATCGGCGCGACCACCCTCAGCGAATACCAGAAATACATCGAGAAGGACGCCGCGCTGGAACGCCGCTTCCAGCCGGTCTATGTCGACGAACCCACCATCGCCCAGACCATCATGATCCTGCGCGGCCTGCGCGACACGCTGGAGGCGCATCACAAGGTCACCATCACCGACGAGGCCATCGTCGCCGCCGCCGAGCTCAGCGACCGCTACATCACCGGCCGCTTCCTGCCCGACAAGGCCATCGACCTGATCGACCAGGCCGCGGCGCGGGTGAAGATCAGCGCCACCGCCCGGCCCGTCGAGGTGCAGGAGCTGGAGGCCGAGGTCGAGCAGATCAAGCGCGAGCTGGACTATGCCTCGGCCCGCAAGCAGTTCGACCGCGCCGCCGAGCTGAAGCGGGAGCTGGAGGCCAAGGAGAAGGAGCTGAACGAGCTGCTGGAGACCTGGAAGCGCGACCGCGCCTCGGCCACCGCCGAGGTGCGCGCCGAGCATGTCGCCCAGATCGTCAGCAAGATCACCGGCGTGCCGGTCACGGAACTGACCACCGAGGAGAAGGACAAGCTGCTGAAGCTGGAGGAGCGGCTGCATGAGCGGGTGATCGGCCAGGACGAGGCGATCCGCGCCGTCGCCGATGCGGTCCGCCTCGCCCGCGCCGGCCTGCGCGAGGGGCGCGGCCCCACCGCGACCTTCCTCTTCCTCGGCCCCACCGGCGTCGGCAAGACCGAGCTTGCCAAGGCGCTGGCCGAGGTCATCTTCGGCGACGAGGATGCGATGATCCGCATCGACATGTCCGAATATGGCGAACGCCATTCGGTCGCCCGTCTGGTGGGCGCGCCCCCGGGCTATGTCGGCTATGAGGAGGGCGGCCAGCTGACCGAGAAGGTCCGCCGCCGGCCCTATTCGGTGGTGCTGCTGGACGAGATCGAGAAGGCGCATCCGGATGTCTACAACATCCTGCTGCAGGTCTTCGATGACGGCCGGCTGACCGACGGCAAGGGCCGGGTGGTCGACTTCTCGAACACCATCATCATCGCGACATCGAACCTCGGCTCCGACATCATCCAGCGCAACCTGAAGAAGCGCGGAACCAAGGAATTCGACGAGGCGCAGCAGAAGGCCGAGCTGATGGAGGTTCTGCGCGGGCATTTCCGGCCCGAGTTCATCAACCGGATCGACGAGATCATCGTCTTCCACGCGCTGAACCAGTCCGAGATCCGCAAGATCGTCGAGCTGCAGCTGAACCGCGTCAAGCGCACCGCGATGACCCAGGGCGTGGAGCTGGAGTTCGACCAGAGCGCGGTCGATCACTTCGCCGCCGTCGGCTTCCGCCCCGAATTCGGCGCGCGCCATCTGCGCCGGCTGATCCGCTCGGAGCTGGAGACGGCGCTGGCGCGCGAGATGCTGTCGGGCCGCATCGAGGATGGCGACCGGGTGCGGGTGCGCTGGTCGGCCGAGGAGGGCAAGATCACCTTCGAGAAGCTTGCCCGGCCCGAGGCGGCGGCCGAGGCCGGCGACGGCGAGGCCCCGAGCGCGGCCGAGGCGGATGCCGGAAACCCGGCCTGAACCAGCGACGCGGCCGCGGGGCAGCATCCGCCCCGCGGCCGGTCAGCCACGATCCGAGACGGGGCAGGGACAATGAAGATCATCACCGCCTTCCGCAATCTCGATGCCCATGGCAGCCGGCGGGCGCCGGAACTCATCGAGGCCGAGTCCGCCCATCTGGCCCGGCGGCTGGAACGTTTCCCGCCCGAACTGGTGCGGCTGGAGGCGAGCCTGAGCCAGACCCGGGGCAAGAAGCGCATCCGCGCGGGCCTGAGGCTGCAGCTGCCATCGGGCGTGATCGCCACCCAGGAGGAGGGGTTCGAGGTCGAGCCGGTGCTGCGCAGGGCCTTCGCCGAGCTCGACCGCAAGCTGGCGCGCCATCTGTCACGGCTGCGCCGCGAGGAGACCTGGAAGCGTCCCGCGCGGCGGGCGCGGCTGGAGGCGCTGCTGCCGCCGGCGCGCGACCGGGTCGAGGCCGAACGCCGGGCGCTGTGGTTCGATCTGGTCGAGGACCATCTCGACGCGCTCTACAACGCCGTCCGGCGCGAGCTGGCCTATCTGGCCGCCTCGGGCGAGGTGCCCGCGGGCCGGCTCAGCCTGCGCGGGCTGGTCGATGCCACCATCCTGAAGGGGCTGGAGCGCTTCACCGAACGGCCGGCCGAGTTCGACCTGGGCGACTGGCTGATGCGCCTGGCCTATGAGACGATCGAGGCCGAGGCCCGCGCCGCGCGCCGCGCGCTGCCCGACGATGCGGCCTCGCTGGAGCATGCGCCGGAGGCGCCGGCCGAGGAGCCGACCGAGGCCGATCAGGAGATGTTCGAATTCTACCAGCCCGACGACGTGCCGGTGCTGGAGGATCTGGTCGCCGACACCGATGCGGCCGATCCCGAGGCCGAGACGCTGCGACACGAGGCGCAGCTGGCGCTGCACCGCGCCATGGCCGCGCTTCCCGCGCTGTGGCGGCGGGTGCTGACACTGTGCGATGTCGAGGAGCGCCGGCCCGAGGAGGCCGCCGCCATCCTCGGCCTGTCCGAGGCCGAGACGGCGCGCATCGCCGTCGCCGCCCGCGACTTCCTGCGGCAGAAGCTGGTCGAGGCCGGCCTGGCCGACGCGGCGGGTCCGGATCAGCCCCGCGCCCCCCGCGCCGCGCCGGCCCCCCAGCCGATCGCCGAACGCGAACGCATCGAACGGGGTCTGCGCGGGGCCACCGCGACCGGGGCCACCGCCCCCGTCGAAGAGAGGAGCTGACACGCCATGCGCGGCCACAACCGACCGCATGTCAGGCCAAGGCTGCCCGGCACCGATCTGCCCGCCCGGGGCGTGCCGACGGCCATCATCCGCCGCCCGGCCCGGTCCGCCACCAGCTCGGGCCCGCGGCCGGATCACTGGGTGCTGGAATTCGAGCCCGCCCGCCCGGCCAGGATCGAGCCGCTGATGGGCTGGACCGCCGGCGACGATCCCTTCCGCGGCATCCGGCTGGTCTTCCCCGACCGCGACAGCGCGGTCGAATTCGCCGAGCGTCAGGACTGGCGCTATGTGGTGCTGGATGACCGGCCGGCGCGCCCGGTTCCGAACCCGTGGCGCGGCCACACCGCCCATCGCCTGCATCGCGGGGCGGATGCGCCCGGCGCCCACCGCATCGCCGGCGCACCGGCGCCGCAGGCGGGCCACCGGCTGCACCGCGGCGCCGAGGCGCCGGGGGCGTTCGACCTCTCCCGCCGCCGCAGCCCCGACGGTTTCGATCCGGTGCTCGAGGCCGACATCGAATCCTTCCCCGCCTCCGATCCCCCGGCCTGGACCGGCACCACCATCGCCACGCGCGGGGGCGGCGCGTGATCCCCTATCTGGATACGGTCGCGCGGCGCTATCCGCCGGTGGTGGTGTGGCTGCTGATCGGCGCCAATGCCCTCGTGTTCCTGTGGCAGCTCGGCCTTCCGCCGGGGGCGCTCGAACGCTTCCTGTTCGACCATGCGCTGGTGCCCGCGCGGTTCTTCGGGCCGCTGGCCGCCGTGGCGCCCGGCGACTGGACGGCCTTCCTGACCAACATGTTCCTGCACGGGGGCTGGCTGCACCTGATCTTCAACATGTGGTCGCTGTGGATCTTCGGCCCGGCAGTCGAGGACCGCTTCGGTTCGGGCCGCTTCCTGGGCTTCTATCTGCTGTGCGGGCTGGCGGCGAGCCTGGCCCA
The DNA here is from genome assembly GCA_003697125.1 of Alphaproteobacteria bacterium. Classification (GTDB taxonomy): domain Bacteria; phylum Pseudomonadota; class Alphaproteobacteria; order Rhodobacterales; family Rhodobacteraceae; genus J013. The sequence continues at coordinate 21,831 of RFGB01000087.1, read as the reverse complement.
TGCGCTGGCCAATCCCGCCTCGACGGTGCCGGCGCTGGGGGCCTCGGGGGCGATCGCCGGGGTGATGGGGTGCTATGCACGCCTGTTTCCCGCCGCGCGGCTGACCGTGCTGGTGCCGATCGGCTTCATACCCTTCTTCTTCGAGATGCCCGCCATGGCGTTTGCCGCGATCTGGCTCATGATGCAGATCCTGCCGGGGATTCTCAGCCTGGGCCAGGAGGTCGCCTCGGGCGGGATCGCCTGGTGGGCGCATATCGGCGGCTTCGCCGCGGGGCTGGCGCTGGCGCCGCTGTTCCACCGGCGGGCGGCATACCGGCGCTTCTTCCGTGACGAGGGCGCCTTCGGATTCCTGCCGGATGGCCGGCGCAATGCGGGACGAAGCCCATGGGCGTGATGGATCTCTTCTGGCTCTTCTTCATCATTTCGGCGCTGCAGCCGGTGCTGCAGCGGCGCTTCCTCGACGCGATGCGCCTGCGCAAGATCGCCCAGATCGAGAAGGCGCGGAACAGCCGGGTCATCCTGCTGGTCCACCGGCAGGAGACGATGAGCCTGCTGGGCTTTCCGATCATGCGCTTCATCGACGTGCATGACAGCGAGAGCGTGCTGCGCGCGGTGCAGTTGACCGATGACGACGTGCCCATCGACCTGGTGCTGCACACCCCGGGCGGGCTGGTGCTGGCCGCGACCCAGATCGCCCGCGCGATCAGGCAGCACAAGGGCAAGGTCACCGTCTTCGTGCCCCATTACGCCATGTCGGGCGGCACGCTGATCGCGCTGGCCGCCGACGAGATCGTGATGTGCCCGCATTCGGTGCTGGGGCCGATCGACCCGCAGCTGGGCCAGATGCCAGCGGCCTCGGTCCTGCGGGTGGTGGAACAGAAGCCCCTGGCCGAGATCGACGACCAGACGCTGATCATGGCCGATGTCGGGCGCAAGGCGATCGCCCAGGTCGAATCGCTGGCGGTGGAGCTTCTGTCGGACAAGATGGACGAGGCCGCCGCGCGCGAACTGGCCGCGCGGCTGGCCACGGGGACATGGACGCATGACTATCCCATCTCGGCCGAGGAGGCGCGGGCGATGGGGCTGCCGGTGTCCACCGAGATGCCGCCCGAGGTGCTGGAGCTGATGACGCTCTATCCCCAGCCGGTGCAGCGCCAGGGCGGCGGGGTCGAGTTCCTGCCCGAGCCGCGCGGCCGCCAGCGCCTGCGCTGAGCCCGCGGCGATGCCGGCCGCCAGCGGGCTTCTGGAGATCGCGGCGCTTCTGGTCGGCGGTGCCTTCGCCCTGGCCGCGCTGTGCGCGCGGCTGGGCATCCCGACCCTGGTCGGCCATCTGCTGGCCGGGGTGGTGATCGGCCCGGCCGGGCTGGGGCTGATCGAGCGTGGCGAGGCGCTGGCCGCGATCGGCGAGATCGGGGTGATCCTGCTGATGTTCGCCCTCGGGCTCGAATTCTCGCTGCCCAGATTCCTCTCGCTCAGGCGGCTGATCCTCGGGCTGGGGGCGGCGCAGATGGCGCTGACCACCTTCCTGCTGGCCCCGGCGGTCGCGGCGGCGGCAGGGCTGGGCGCGCTGCCCGCGATCCTGGTGGCCGGGGCGGCGGCGATGTCGTCAACCGCGCTCACGCTGAAGATCCTCGCGGGAAAGGGAACGCTGGGAACCCCGCACGGACGGGCGGTGATCGCGGTGCTGCTGTTCCAGGATCTGGCGGCGGTGGCGCTTCTGGTGCTGCATGACGCCGCCGCCGGCGGCGGCGGGCATGGGCGAAGCCTGGCGACGCTGGCGCTGGGCCTGGGGGCGCTGACGGTGGCGCTGCTGGTCGGGCGTCGCCCGCTGCAGCGGCTGGCCGACTGGATCGCGCGCCATGGCGAGCCCGAGCTTGCGCAGCTTCTCGCCCTGGGGATCGCCCTGGTCGCCGCGGTGGCGGCGATCGCCGGCGGGCTGTCGCCGGCGCTGGGGGCCTTCGCGGCGGGAATGATGATCAGCGAGGGCGACGCGCGCAATCTGGTCGAGCGCGAGATCCGCCCCTTCCGCGACCTTCTGGTCGGGCTGTTCTTCATCGGCATCGGCACGCAGCTGCAGCTGCGGCTTCTGCCGGATTTCTGGCCCGAGGTCGCGCTGTGACTGGCCGTGCTGCTGGCCGGCAAGATGGCGCTGGTCTGGCCGCTTGCGCGCGGTTTCGGCGAAGCGCCCGGGGTGGCCTGGCGCGTGGCGGCGATCCTGGCCAATGGCGGCGAGTTCGGGCTGATGCCGGTCTCGGTCGCGCGGGTGTCGGGCGTCATTCCCCAGCCGGTGGCCGATCCGCTGCTGCTGGCGCTGGGGATCAGCCTGCTGGCCGGCGGGCTGATCGTGCGCCGGGCGGGTTGAGCCGGCGCCCGCCGCCGCGGAGCCCGATCGCCCTTGACCTTGGCCGCCCGCGGGGCAGGATAGCCCCGCGACAGGGGAGGAGAGCATGCACGATCCGGTGGTCATCGTCGGGGCGGCGCGCACGCCCATGGGCGGCTTTCTGGGCGAACTGGCGGGCGCCTCGGCGGCCGAGCTTGGCGGGGTGGCGATTCGCGCGGCGCTGGAGCGGGCGGGCGTCGCGGCGGCAGATGTCGACGAACTCCTCATGGGATGCGTGCTGCCCGCTGGCCAGGGGCAGGCCCCGGCCCGGCAGGCGGGCTTCCTGGCCGGGCTGTCGGAAGCCGTGCCGGCGACCACCGTCAACAAGATGTGCGGGTCGGGGATGAAGACGGTGATGATGGCCCATGACCAGCTTCTGGCCGGAAACGGCGCGGTGGTGGTGGCCGGCGGCATGGAGAGCATGTCGAACGCGCCCTATCTGCTGCCCAAGATGCGCGCCGGCGCGCGGATGGGCCATGCCGAGGCCAAGGACCACATGTTCCTTGACGGGCTGGAGGATGCCTATGACCGCGGCCGCCTGATGGGCACCTTCGCCGAGGACTGCGCCGAGAAGTATCAGTTCACCCGCGAGGCGCAGGATGCCTATGCGCTGGGCTCGCTGGAGGCCGCGCGGGCCGCCCAGGCGGGCGGGGTCCTGGCCGCCGAGATCGCGCCGGTGACGGTGGCCGGGCGCGGCGGCGGCAGCGTGGTCGCCGAGGACGAGCAGCCGCGCAGGGCCCGGCCCGAGAAGATCCCCACCCTGAAGCCCGCCTTCCGCGAGGGCGGCACGGTGACCGCCGCCAATGCCTCGTCGATCTCGGACGGGGCGGCGGCGCTGGTCCTGATGCGCCAATCCGAGGCCGAGCGCCGGGGCCTGACCCCCCGCGCGCGCATCCTGGGCCATGCCAGCCACGCCCAGGCGCCCGGCTGGTTCACCACCGCCCCGGTGCCCGCGGCGCGAAAGCTCCTCGACCGGCTGGGCTGGTCGGTGGGCGATGTGGACCTGTTCGAGGTCAACGAGGCATTCGCGGTGGTGCCCATGGCATTCATGGCCGAACTGGGCGTGCCGCGCGACGTGATGAACGTGCATGGCGGCGCCTGCGCGCTGGGCCACCCGATCGGCGCATCGGGCGCACGGATCCTGGTCACGCTGCTGAACGCGCTCGCGGCGCGGGGCGGGCGGCGCGGGCTGGCCGCCATCTGCATCGGCGGCGGAGAGGGCACGGCCCTGGCCGTGGAACTGGTCTGACAGGGCGCCGGGCGGCGGGGCATCCGCCGCGCGCGGCCGAAGGGAAAGGAAACGCGCAATGCAGATCACGGGGGACATCGCGGCGGTGGTCACCGGCGGGGCCTCGGGGCTCGGCGGCGCCACGGCGGCCATGCTGGCGGCGGCCGGGGCGCGGGTGGCGATCCTCGACCGCGACGAACAGCGCGGCCGCGCCCATGCCGGCGCGATCGGGGCAAGCTTCCACAAGGTCGATGTCGCCGATGCCGACAGCGTCGCCGCCGCCCTGGCCGAGGCGCGCGCGGCCAACGGGCAGGAGCGCATCTCCGTCAACTGCGCCGGCATCGGCGTGGCGGCCCGCACGCTGGACCGCGAAGGCCGGCCGCACGACCCGGCGCTCTACCGCAAGGTGATCGAGATCAACCTGATCGGCAGCTTCAACGTGGCCAGCCAGTCGGCGGCGGGAATGGCCGCGGCCGGGCCGCTGAACGACGACGGCGAACGGGGCGTGATCGTGAACACCGCCTCGGTCGCCGCCTTCGACGGGCAGATCGGGCAGATCGCCTATTCGGCCAGCAAGGGGGGAATCGTCGCGATGACCCTGCCCATGGCCCGCGACCTCGCCCGGAACGGCATCCGGGTGATGGCCATCGCCCCGGGCCTGTTCCTGACCCCGATGATGCATGGCCTGCCCGAGGAGGCGCAGAAGAGCCTGGCCGCCCAGGTCCCGTTCCCGCCCCGGCTGGGCGATCCGGCCGAATATGCCGCGCTGGTGCGCCACATCGTCGAGAATCCGATGCTGAATGGCGAGGTGATCCGCCTCGACGGCGCGATCCGCATGGCGCCGAAATAGCCGTCCCGCCCCCGACCGCGGGCGCATTTGGCGTTTTGTGCGCCTGATCGGTCGTTCGCGGCTGTTGCCCGCCGCCGCGGGGCGGCATAGTCTTGGCGCACGGAGGAAGGACCAGACGGGGCACATGCATGACCCCGCGGTCGGCGACAGGGAGCGAGAGGCGTGCAGCAGTCTTCCGACGGCGCGTTCGTCGAATTCGAACGTGTCCAGAAGAGCTATGATGGCGAGACCCTGGTGGTGAAGGATCTCAACCTTGCGATCGGCAAGGGCGAGTTCCTGACCATGTTGGGACCGTCGGGGTCGGGCAAGACCACCTGCCTGATGATGCTGGCCGGGTTCGAGACCGCGACCCATGGCGAGATCCGCCTCGGCGGCCGGCCGATCAACCAGGTGCCGCCCCACAAGCGCGGCATCGGCATGGTGTTCCAGAACTATGCCCTGTTCCCGCACATGACGGTGGCCGAGAACCTCTCCTTCCCGCTGGAGGTGCGCGGCATGCCCAAGGCCGAGCGCGAGCAGAAGATCGCCCGGGCGCTGGACATGGTGCAGATGGGCGACTTCGCCGGCCGCCGCCCGGCGCAGCTGTCGGGCGGCCAGCAGCAGCGCATCGCGCTGGCCCGCGCGCTGGTGTTCGAACCCGAGCTGGTGCTGATGGACGAGCCGCTGGGCGCGCTGGACAAGCAGCTGCGCGAACACATGCAGTTCGAGATCAAGCACCTGCACGAACGGCTTGGAATCACCGTGGTCTATGTCACCCATGACCAGACCGAGGCGCTGACCATGTCCGACCGCGTGGCGGTGTTCAACGACGGGGTGATCCAGCAGATCGATCCGCCCGACGTGCTGTATGAGCGGCCCCAGAACAGCTTCGTCGCCCAGTTCATCGGCGAGAACAACACCCTGGACGGCACGGTGGAATCGATCGAGGGCGACCGGTGCAGGGTGCGCCTCGACCATGGCGAGGTGATCGACGCGGTCGCGGTCAATGTCCGCGCGCCCGGCGAACGCACCCGGATATCGATCCGGCCCGAAAGGGTGGAATACAACGCCGAACGCATGCCCGCCGACGCCTTCAGGATCCGCGCCGAGGTGCTGGAATTCATCTACATGGGCGACATCTACCGCACGCGCCTCGACGTGGCGGGCAACCAGAACTTCATCATCAAGACCCGCAACGCCCCCGACCAGCGGCGCCTGAAACCGGGCGAGGTGATCGAGATCGGCTGGCGCGTGGAGGACTGCCGCGCGCTGGACGCCGCCTGACCCCCGGCGGGAAGCCGCGCGGAAATGCCATCGGGAAGAACCCCCTATCCGATCGACAAGCAGGGAGAGACGAGATGACACCACGCAAGACCGCATTCGCGGCGATGGCCGGGGCCGGCATCCTGGCCGCGACCGCCGCCATGGCCCAGCAGATGGCCAACACCATGACCCTGGTCAGCTGGGGCGGCGCCTATCAGAACAGCCAGAACCAGGCCTATGCCATCCCCTATCGCGCCATGCATCCCGAGGTCGAGGTCGTCTGGGACGAATCCTCGGCCGAGGCGGTGGCCAAGCTGCGCGCCATGAACGAGGCGGGCAACATCACCTGGGATCTGGTGGATGTCGTCGCCGCCGACGCGATCCGGCTGTGCGACGAGGGGCTGGCGATGGAGATCGACCATGACGAGGTGCTGGCCCCGGCCCCCGACGGCACCCCGGCCTCGGAGGATTTCGGCGAGCTGATCGTCTCGGACTGCTTCATCCCGCAGATCGTCTTCTCCACCACCTTCGGATACCGCACCGATGTCAAGGAATGGGGCGGCAAGGTGCCGACCAGCGTCTGCGACGTGTTCGACCTGAAGACCTTCCCCGGCAAGCGCAGCCTGGAAAAGCGCCCGATCGGCAATCTGGAATGGGCGCTGATCTGCGATGGCGTGCCGATCGAGGAGGTCTATGACGTGCTTGAGACCGAGGAGGGCATCAAGCGCGCCTTCGCCAAGCTGGACACCATCCGCGATCAGGTCATCTGGTGGACCGCCGGTGCCCAGACGCCGCAGCTCCTGGCCGATGGCGAGGTGGTGATCGGCTCCACTTATAACGGCCGGCTCTATGCCGCCATCGTCGAGCAGAAGCAGCCCATCGCCATGCTGTGGGACTGGCAGATGTTCGACCTGGACGGCTGGATCATCCCCGCCGGTCTGCCGGAGGATCGCCTCGCCCGCGTGCTGGACTTCGTGCGCTTCGCCACCGACACCCAGCGGCTGGCCGATCAGGCGAAGTACATCTCCTACGGCCCGGCGCGGAAATCCTCGGCCCCGCTGGTGCCCGAGCACATGAAGCCGCACATGCCCACCGACCCCGCCAACGCGAAGCACACCTTCCTGTTCAACTATGAATGGTGGGCCGACTACCGCGACGATCTCGACGCGCGGTTCCAGGCCTGGCTGGCGCAGTAACCGCCGCCCCGGCGGCGGGGCCATGCGCCCCGCCGCCGATCCGCCGCGGGGATCAGCACGGGGGAAGGGCCGATGAGTGACACGACCACGGGACAGGGCGGCCCGGTTTCGGCGGGCGGGGTGATGCTGGCCGCCGACGGGCGGCCGCTGAAGCAGAGCCTGGCCCGGGCGCAGCGCCGGCAGAGGCTGCGCGCCTTCCTGCTGGTGGCGCCGCTGCTGGCCTTCGTGCTGATCGCCTTCGTGGCGCCCATCGCCGACATGCTGTTCCGCTCGGTCGAGAACGAGATCGTTCCCGAGACGCTGCCGCGCACGGTGGCCGAACTGCGGCGCTGGGACGAGCGTTCGGGCAGCCTGCCGCCCCAGGAGGTATTCGTGGCGATGGCCCGCGACCTGCAGCTGGCCGAGACGCGCAAGCTGCATACCCGGGTCGGGCAGCGGCTGAACTACGAATACACCGGCGTGTCGTCGCTGTTCCGCAAGACCGGCCGGCGCCTGTCGCGGATGGGGCGGGAGCTGAAGCAGGCATTCGTCGGGCTCGATCCGGCCTGGGGCGAGCCCGCGACCTGGGTCGAGCTGATCGGCGCGCCCGACTGGCGCGAGGCGCAGGCCGCCTGGGCGGCGCGGCGCGCGCGTGCCGGGGCGGATGCGGGGCCCGAGCCGCTGTTCCGCGCCGATCCCGCCATTGCCGCGCTGCTGCCCCAGACGGCGGATTTCTACGCGGCCTTCGCCCGGGCGATCCAGACCGAGGATGGCGACAGCCCGACCGAGGAGGCGCCCTGGCCCCTGGTCTATGACGCGCTCTACCGCGACCTGTCGGGGGGCGCGGACCTGTCGCGCCACACCGGCCCGCATGCCGACCTGCTGCGCGCCGCGGCCGCGGCGGTGCCCGGCTTCCCGCCCGTCTCGATCCGCGACGAGATGCTGAAGGTCGACGACGGCTGGGGCGATGTCGCGATGTGGCAGACGATCAAGGCCTATTCCGGCCGCTTCACCAACGGCTATTTCCTCGCCGCGCTGGACATGAAGAAGACCCCCGACGGCATCGCGATGGTCGAGGAGAACCGCCGCATCTATCTGATGCTGTTCTGGCGCACGCTGCTTCTGTCGGTGGGCATCACCCTGGCCACGCTGGTCCTGGGCTATCCGGTGGCCTGGCTGCTGGCCAATCTGCCGGCGCGGCATGCCAACCTGCTGCTGATCCTGGTGCTGCTGCCGTTCTGGACCTCGCTTCTGGTGCGGACCTCGGCCTGGAAGGTGCTGCTGCAGCAGCAGGGGGTGATCAACGACCTTCTGGTCTGGATCGGGCTGATCTCGGACGATGCCCGGCTGGTGATGATCAACAACCAGACCGGCACGATCATCGCCATGACCCACATCCTGCTGCCCTTCATGGTGCTGCCGCTCTATTCGGTGATGAAGACGATCCCGCCAAGCTATCTGCGGGCGGCCAAGTCCCTGGGCGCCACGAACTGGACCGCCTTCTGGCGGGTCTATTTCCCGCTGTCGGTTCCCGGGATCGGGGCGGGGGCGATCCTCGTCTTCATCCTGTCGATCGGCTATTACATCACGCCCGAGCTGGTCGGCGGCACGTCGGGCATCTTCATCTCGAACCGCATCGCCTATCACATCTCGATCAGCCTCAACTGGGGGCTGGCGGCGGCGCTGGGCTCGATCCTGCTGTTCGCGGTGCTGATCCTCTACTGGACCTATGACCGCATCGTCGGCATCGACAATGTCAAGCTGGGGTGAGTGAGATGAGCCTTCCCGCCTATGCCACCCCGCTGCAGCGCATCTGGCATTACGGCTTCCGGGTGATCTGCGGGCTGATCTTCTTCTTCCTGATCGCGCCGATCATCGTGATCATTCCGCTGTCGTTCAATGCCGAGGATTTCTTCACCTTCACCCCCGGGATGCTGGCGCTGGATCCGGATGCCTATTCGCTGAAGCACTACCGCGACTTCTTCGGCAATCCCGACTGGCAGCAGGCGCTGCGCAACTCGATCACCATCGCGCCGGTGGCCACGCTGCTGTCGGTGGGCTTCGGGACCCTGGCCGCGATCGGGCTGAGCGATTCCAACATGCCTTTCCGGCGCACGATCATGGCGGTGCTGATATCGCCGATGATCGTTCCGCTGATCATCTCGGCGGCGGGGATGTATTTCTTCTATTCCCGGATCGGGCTTCAGGGCACCTACTGGGGCGTGGTGCTTGCCCATGCGGCCCTGGGCATCCCCTTTGTCATCATCACCGTGACCGCGACGCTGGTGGGGTTCGACCGCTCGCTGACCCGGGCGGCGGCCAGTCTGGGCGCCGGGCCGATCACCACCTTCTTCCGGGTGCAGATGCCGCTGATCCTGCCCGGGGTGATCTCGGGCGCGCTGTTCGCCTTCATCACCTCGTTCGACGAGGTGGTGGTGGTGCTGTTCGTGGGCTCGGCCGGGCAGAAGACGCTGCCCTGGCAGATGTTCATCGGCCTGCGCGAACAGATCAGCCCCACGATCCTGGCGGTGGCGACGGTTCTGGTCTGTGTCGCGATCGCGCTTCTGGTGGTGGTCGAGCTGCTGCGCCGCCGGTCCGAGCGTCTGCGCGGCATGTCGCCGAGCTGAGCGGGCGCGATGGCGGGCGCGGCTGAGCTGGACAGGGCGCGGGCCGATCTGGCGGCGGCGTTTCGCTGGGTGGCGCGGCTGGGCATGAACGAGGCGGTGGCCAACCATTTCTCGCTGGCGGTGGATGATCGGGGCAGGCGCTTTCTGATCAACCCGGGTCAGGTCCATTTCGAGCTGATCCGCGCGTCGGATCTCCTGCTGCTCGACGCCGATGACGACGCGGTGATGCAGCGCCCCGACGCGCCCGATCCCACCGCCTGGGCGCTGCATGGCACGATCCACCGTCGCCTGCCCCATGCGCGCTGCGCGATGCATGTCCATTCGGTCAACGCGACGGCGCTGGGCTGCCTGGCCGATCCGGTGCTGCCGCCGATCGACCAGAACGCCGCGATGTTCTGGAACCGGGTGGCGGTGGATGTGGATTACGGGGGGCTTGCCTTCGAGGCCGAGGCCGAACGGGTCTGCGCCCTGCTTGCGGATCCGGCGAAGAAGGTGCTGGTGATGGGCAATCACGGCGTCATGGTGGTGGGCGACGGGGTGGCGGACACGCTGAACCGGCTGATCTATTTCGAGCGTGCCTGCGAGGTCTATCTGCGCGCGCTGTCCACCGGGCGGCCGCTGCGCATCCTGCCCGATGCGGTGGCCGAGAAGACCGCGCGCGAGGCCGAGGCCTATCCCGGCGGCGGCGCGCCGCTGCTGGCCTCGATCCATCGCATCCTGATCCGCGAGGGGTCCGACTATCGCGACTAGGATGCGGGCGCGGCGGTGGCCGGGCCGGGGGCCAGGCGCAGCACGCGCAGCGCGTTCAGGATCACCGCGACGTCGATCGCCTCCTGCAGCAGCGCGCCCTGAAGCGGCGACAGCCAGCCCAGCGCCGCGGCCAGCATTCCGGCCAGCGACAGGCCGATGCCGACCGCCACGCTCTGGCGGGCGATGGCGATGGCGCCCCGCGCGATGGCGATGCCGGTGGCAAGCCGGTCGATCCGGTCGACCAGCAGCACCACATCGGCCGCCTCGGCCGAAGCGGCCGCGCCCCGCGCGCCCATCGCCACGCCGACATCGGCGGCGGCCAGCGCCGGGGCATCGTTCACCCCGTCGCCGACCATCATCACCGGCCCGTGGGCCTGCGCCTCGCGCACCAGCGCCAGCTTGCCCGCCGGGCTCAGCCCGGCACGGAGCCCGTCAAGCCCCAGCCCGGCGGCCACGGCCTGCGCCACCTCGGCCCGGTCGCCGGTGGCGATCAGCACCCGCCGCACCCCCTGCCGGCGCAGCGCCGCGATCAGTCCGGCGGCATCCGCGCGCAGCCGGTCGGCCAGCACGATCTGCCCGGCCGGCCGGCCATCCACCACCGCCGCCACCCGCAGGGCGCCCGGCGCGTCGGTGGCGGCGGGCGCGGCCGGCCGGCCGGTGAGGCGGGCGATGAAATCCGGGCTGCCCAGCGCGACCGGCCGGCCGTCGATGCGTCCGGCGAGGCCCTCTCCGGCCGCCTCGGTCACATCCTCGGGCGCGGGCAGCGCCAGGCCGCGGGCGCGCGCCTCGGCGACGATCGCCCGCGCCACCGGATGGCGCGATGCCTGCTCGAGCGCGGCGGCGATGCGCAGCAGCGCCTCGGGCGTGAATCCCGGGGCGGGCTCGATCCGCGCGATCCGCGGCGCGCCGTCGGTCAGGGTTCCGGTCTTGTCGAGGATCACGGTCGCGGTCCGCGCCATCCGCTCGAGCACCGCCGCCCCCTTGATCAGCACGCCGGAGGCCGCCGCGCGCGACATGCCCGCCACCAGCGCGATGGGCAGGGCGAGGATCAGCGGGCAGGGGGTGGCCACCACCAGCACCGCCACCGCGCGCACCGGGTCGCCGGTCAGGCCCCACGCCGCCCCGGCGATGGCCAGCGTCAGGCCCAGGAAGGCCAGCGCCCAGCGGTCGGCCATCCGCGCCATCGGCGCCCGGGCGCGCTGGGCGGCCTCGACCAGCCGGACGATGCCGGCATAGGTGCTGTCGCGCGCGGGCCGGGTCGCGACCAGGTCGAAGGCCGGGCCGGCATTCTGCGCCCCGCTCGGCGCCTCGGCCCCGCGCGGAAGGCGCACCGGCAGCGACTCTCCGGTCAGTGCCGACATGTCGAGGAGCGCGCTGGCCGAGGCGATGGTCCCGTCCACCGGCAGAATGTCGCCCTGCATGATCACCAGCACGTCGCCGGGGCCCACCGCATCCAGCGGCACCTCCTCCAGCCCGTCGCCATGGCGGCGCGTCGAGCTGCGCGGCGCCCGTGCCAGCAGCGCCTCCATCTCGCGCCGGGCGCGACCGGCGGCATGGGCCTCGAGGAAGCTGCCGCCGGCATACATCACCGCGACCACCGCCGCGGCCAGAGTCTCGCCCGCCGCCAGCGCGGCAGTCATCGACAGCGCGGCGACGATGTCGAGCCCGGTCTCGCCCCTGAGCAGCCCGCGCAGGATGTCGAACGCCAGCGCCGCCAGGACCGGCAGCACCCCCAGCGTCCAGGCGATGCGCGCGCCATCCCCGCGGCCCAGCGCGGCGAGTGCGGCGCCAAGCGCAAGCCCCGCCAGCGCCAGGGCGATCAGCCCCGCCTGCCGCCGGTGGCGGATGGCTTGCTGCATGGCGGACCCTCCTGCCGGCGGCCGCGGGCGGAAACCTCTGGACGCCGCCGCCCCTGCATGGCTTGATCGGTCCCCGTCCGCAAGCGGGGAGGGGCGAATGGCGACAGAGGGCCGCGGCAGGCCGGGCAAGCCCGCGCCGGCGCATCCCGTCAGGCGCGAGACCGCGCTGCCCTGGTGCCGGCCCAAGCCCGACAGCGAGGATCCGCGCGCCTCGCGGCTGGTGGCCGAGATCCTGGCCAGCCCCGAATACCGCCAGGCCGACGAGGACCCCGCCTATCTGCGCGGCGAGACCGCGCGCGGGGTGCGGCTGCAGCTCGACTACCAGAAGGCCGAGGAGATCCTCGCCGCCCGCGGGATCCGCCATGCCATCGTCGTCTTCGGCAGCACCCGCATCCCCGAACCCGCGACCGCGGCGCGCCGCGTCGCCGCGCTCGAGGAGGCGCTGGCCCGCAGCCCGGACGATCCCGGGCTCGCCCGCCGGCTGGCCATCGCCCGGCGCATCGCCGACAAGAGCCGCTTCTACACCGTCGCGCGCGAATTCGGCCGGCTGGTCGGCGCGGCGGCGGCCGGCGACGGGCCGGTGGTGATGACCGGGGGCGGCCCCGGCCTGATGGAGGCGGCCAATCGCGGCGCCCACGAGGCGGGCGCGCCCACCGTGGGGCTGAACATCACGCTTCCCCATGAACAGTTCCCCAACCCCTATCTGACCCCCGGCCTGTGCTTCCGCTTCCACTATTTCGCCATCCGCAAGCTGCACTTCCTGAAGCGGGCCCGGGCGCTGGTGGTTTTCCCGGGCGGGTTCGGGACGCTGGACGAGCTGTTCGAGACGCTGACCCTGATCCAGACGCGCAAGATCGCGCCGGTGCCGGTGATCCTGGTTGGCCGGGACTACTGGCAGCGGCTGTTCGACGCCGATTTCCTGGTGGCCGAAGGGGTGATCGATCCCGAGGACCGGGAGCTGTTCTGGCATGCCGAGACCGCCGAAGAGATCTGGCGCGACATTCTCGACTGGCATGCGCGGGCGGGCGGGCCGCTTGCCGGGCTCGCCGCCCGGGATCCGGGGCGATGAGGCTGTCCTTCCACGGCGCCGCGGGCGGGGTCACGGGCTCGTGCCACCGCCTCGAGCTGGGGCGGCGACAGGTCTTGATCGACTGCGGCCTGTTCCAGGGCGGCCGCACGCCGCAGGAGGAGAATGCCGCCCCCTTCGGCTTCGATCCGGCCGCGATCGACATCCTGATCCTGACCCATGCGCATCTGGACCATTGCGGGCGCATCCCGCTTCTGGTCCGGCGCGGATTCAGGGGCGAGATCATCTGCACCGCGGCCACGCGCGAGCTTGCGCGCCTGGTGCTTCTCGATGCGGCCAGCCTGAACGAGGAGGAGGCCCGGCGCCGGGGCAGGCGGCATGCGCCGCTGTTCGACACGCTTGACGTGATGGACAGCCTGGACCGTTTCGGCCGCATCGCCCGGCTGGGAGAGCCGATCGCGCTGGGCCCCGGCGTGACCGCCAGCCTGCACGAGGCGGGGCACATCCTCGGCTCGGCCAGCGTGCTGATCGAGACCGGCGCGCCGCTGCCCCCCCGGCGGATCTTGTTCTCGGGCGACATCGGCCCGCGCGAGCGGCTGCTGCTGCGCCCGCCGGCCCCGCCCGCGGGTGCCGGGATCGCGGTGATGGAATCGACCTATGGCGACCGCAACCATCGCGATCTTGACGCGACGGTGGCCGAGTTCGAGGCGGTGCTGCAGCGGGCCGTGGCGCGGGGGGGCAATGTCATCATCCCCAGCTTTGCCCTGGAGCGCGCGCAGGAGATCCTGTTCGTGATCGGCCGCGCGATCGCAAGCGGGCGGCTGCCGGCCGGCCTCCAGGTCTTCCTCGATTCGCCCATGGCCAGCGCCGCGACGCGGATCTTCCGCCGCCACGGCGCGGCGCTGCGCCCCGAGATCGGGGCCTTGCTGGAACGGGGCCGGGATCCCTTCACCCTGCCGGGGCTGCATGTGACCCGCGACGCGGCCCAGTCGCGCGCGCTGGGCCGCCTGCGCGGCGGCGCGGTGATCATCGCCGGGTCGGGCATGTGCACCGGCGGCCGGGTGCGCCACCATCTGCGCCGCAACCTGGCCCGGGCCGAGAATGCCGTTGTCTTCGTGGGCTTCGCCGCCCAGGGCACGCTGGCGCGGATCCTGATCGATGGCGCCCCGTCGGTGCGCCTGTCGGGCGAGGAGATTCCCGTGCGCGCCAGCCTGCACACGATCGGCGGTTTCTCGGCCCATGCCGGCCGGGACGATCTGATCGACTGGCATCGCCGGGCGGGCGCGCCGGGGCGCGTGTTCCTGGTCCATGGCGAGGATGCCCCGCGCCGGGCGCTGGCGGGGGGGCTGGAGCCCGCCGAGGTGATCCTGCCCGCCCTGCACGAGGGGTGGGATCTGTAGGGCGCGGGCGGTCAGACCTCGATCGCGGTGCGCGAGATGATCTCCTCCATCGACAGCAGCGACGAGACGTTGAAGATGCTGATCTCGGCCACCAGGGCGCGGTAGAAGGCGTCGTAGGCCTCGGCATCCGCGACCCGGACCTTCAGGATATAGTCGATCTCGCCGGCAAGGCGGTGGGCCTCTAGAACCTCGGGCCGGCGCTTCAGCGCCGCGACGAAATCGTCAAGCCACGCCTTCTCGTGGCGCGAGGTGCGGATCAGCACGAAGAAGCAGGCGGCCTTGCCGACCTTGCGCGGATCGACGATCGCCACCTGGGCGCGGATCACCCCGCGTTCCTTCAGCCTGCGGATGCGGTTCCAGACCGGCGTGCGCGAGGAGCCGACCAGCCGGGCCAGCTCGTCCAGCGGGCGCGTCGCATCCTCCTGCAGTGCGGCGAGGATTTTCCGGTCCAGCTCGTCCAGTTCCTCGGCCATTTCCGATCCTCCGCGAAATTGGGAATGATGTTCGTGATTTCGCCAGTTTAATCGGACGGTTTCCTTATTTCCAGCGGCGTATAGACCTTTGCCGGGAAAATTTCCTAGATTCCCCGGGTGATCCCGTCGAAGCGGAGCGAGCCCATGCAGCATTTCCCGATCTATCTCGACCTTTCCGGCGCACGGGTCGTGATCTGCGGCGCCACCGAGGCCGGGCTTGCCAAGCTGCGCCTGCTGCTGCGCACCAGCGCCCGCATCGAGGTCTGGGGCGCGGATCCGGGGGCGGAATTCGTGACGCTCGCCGCACAGGGGCGCATCACCCTGGTCCCGCGCCTGCCCGAGGCGGCGGATCTGGCCGGGGCGCGGCTGATCTATCTGGCCACCGGCGACGCGGCGCAGGATCGCGCGCTGGCCGGTCTCGGCCGCGCCGCGGGCGCCCTGGTCAACATCGTCGACGTCATGGACGGCAGCGACTTCATCACCCCCGCCATCGTCGACCGCGATCCGGTGACGGTGGCGATCGGCACCGAGGGCACCGCCCCGGTCCTGGCCCGGCAGATCAAGGCCCGCGTCGAGGCGATGCTGCCCACCGGCCTGGGCACGCTGGCGCGGCTGGCCGGGGCCTTCCGTGCGGCGGCCGAGGCGCTGCCCGCGGGCCGGGTGCGCCGGCGCTTCTGGGCGCGCGTCTTCGGCGCCGAGGGCGATGCCGCGCTGCGTGCGGGCGGGGCCGAGGGGGCGCGCGCCGCGCTCGACCGGCTCCTGGCCGAGGCGGAGGCGGATGCCCCCCCGCCCGGGCGGGTGGCCATCGTCGGCGCCGGGCCGGGCGATCCCGAGCTTCTGACCCTGCGCGCGCGGCGGCTTCTGCATGATGCCGATGTGGTGATCCATGACCGGCTGGTGCCCGGCGCGGTGCTCGAGCTTGCCCGCCGCGAGGCGCGGATCATCGAGGTGGGCAAGACCCCCGGCGGCCCTAGCTGGCCGCAGGAGGCGATCAATGCCCTGATGGTGGCCGAGGCCCGGCAGGGGGCGCTGGTGGTGCGGCTGAAATCGGGCGATCCGGGCCTGTTCGGCCGGCTGGAGGAGGAGATCGCCGCCCTGGACGCGGCCGGCATCGGTTTCGAGATCGTTCCGGGCCTGACCGCCGCCTCGGCCGCGGCCGCGGCGATGAAGGCGTCGCTGACCCGGCGCGGGCGCAATTCGGAACTGCGGCTGCTGACCGGGCATGACATCAACGGCTTCGCCGAGCAGGACTGGCGCGCGCTGGCGCGCCCCGGGACGGTGGCCGCGATCTACATGGGCCTTGGCGCGGCACGCTTCCTGCAGGGGCGTCTGATGATGCATGGCGCCGATCCGGCAACCCCGGTGACGGTGGCCTTCAACGTCGCGCGACCGGACCAGCGGCTGATCGCCACCCGGCTCGACATGCTGGCCGCCGATCTCGCGACCGCGCAGGCGGGCGGCACCGCGGTGATCCTGTTCGGGCTTGCGCCCCACCGCACCGCCGCGACCAGGGCGCCAGCGCCCGCGGCCGCGCCGGCCATCGCGGAGGCGGGACGATGAGCCGCCTGTCCCTTCCCGCCGTGGTCAGCGCCAATGACCTTCTGGCCGGCCATGTCGTCTATCTGGACCGCGAGGGCGGCTTCAGCCGCGACATCGCCCGCGCCGCCATCGCCCGCAGCGAGGCCGAGGCCCGCGCGCTCATGTCGCAGGCCGACCGCCCGCTGCAGGTGGTCGGCCCCGATCTGGTGGCGGTGGAGATCGGCCCCGACGGCATTCCCCGGCCCCGCCATCTGCGCGAGGCGATCCGCGAGCGCGGCCCCACCCACCGGCCCGATCTGGACCGCCACCGCCGCGAAACCCTTCAGGACGCTTGAGCCATGTATCGCCACGATGAATTCGACCAGGCCTTCCTGCGCGCGCGCATCGAACGCTTCCGCGACCAGGTCGCCCGCCGCCTGTCGGGGGCGCTGACCGAGGAGGAGTTCCGCCCGCTCAGGCTGCAAAACGGCGTCTACCTGCAGCTGCACGCCTACATGCTGCGGGTGGCGATCCCCTATGGCACGCTGAATTCGGCCCAGATGCGCCGGCTCGCCGACATCGCCGAACGCTGGGACCGCGGCTATGGCCATTTCACCACCCGCCAGAACATCCAGTTCAACTGGCCGCGGCTTCAGGACATCCCCGATATCCTCGAGGCCCTGGCCGAGGTGGGCATGCACGCGATCCAGACCTCGGGCAACTGCGTGCGCAACGTGACCGCCGATCACCTGGCCGGCGCGGCCGCCGACGAGATCGAGGATCCGCGTCCCACCGCGGAACTGCTGCGCCAGTGGTCGACCGACCATCCCGAATTCGCCTTCCTGCCGCGCAAGTTCAAGATCGCCGTCTCGGGCGCTCCGCGCGACCGCGCCGTCACCCGCGCCCATGACATCGGTCTGCGGATGATCCGCGACGGCGTGGGGCAGCCGGGCTACGAGGTCTCGGTCGGCGGCGGTCTGGGGCGCACGCCCGTGGTGGGCCAGGTGATCCGCGACTTCCTGCCCAAGGCGCATCTCCTGCCCTATGTCGAGGCGATCCTGCGCGTCTACAACCTGCATGGTCGGCGCGACAACAAGCACAAGGCGCGCATCAAGATCCTGATGCTGGAACGCGGCATCGAGGCGCTGCGCGCCGAGGTCGAGGCCGAGTTCGCGCGCCAGATGGCGGCCGAGGGCGGCCCCGCCGTGATCCCCGATCCCGCGGTTGTCGCCCGGATCGAGGCGGCCTTCGCCCCGCCCCCTCTGGTGCCCGCCACCGGCCCGGCCGAGGCCTACGAGACCGCGCGGCGATCCGACCCGGTCTTCCGCGCCTGGACCGACACCAATGTGCTACCCCATCGCGTGCCCGGCCATGCCATCGCCACCGTCACGCTGAAGGCGCCGGGCGCCGCGCCGGGCGATGCCACCGCCGAACAGATGCGGGTGCTGGCCGACCTGGCCCGCTGCTTCAGCCATGACGAGCTGCGCGTCAGCCACGAACAGAACATCGTGCTGCCCCATGTGCGGCTGGACGACCTGCCGGCGATCCACGCCGTGCTGCGCCGCCACGGGCTGGCCACCGCCAATGCCGGGCTGATCGGCGACGTCATCGCCTGCCCGGGGCTCGACTATTGCGCGCTGGCCACCGCGCGGTCGATCCCGATCGCCCAGGAGATCGGCCGCCGCTTCGCCGATCCCGAGCTGCAGCGCGCCATCGGCGAGATGCGGATCAAGATATCGGGCTGCATCAATGCCTGCGGCCATCATCATGTCGGCACCATCGGCATACTGGGGCTGGAGAAGGCCGGGCGCGAGAACTACCAGATCACCCTTGGCGGCGATCATGGCGAGAACCTGACGCTGGGCGAGCGGGCCGGCCCCGGCTTCGACGCCGAGGAGGTTGTGCCGGCGATCGAGCGGCTGATCCGCGCCTATCTGGAACTGCGCAGCGGGCCGGAGGAAAGCTTCCTCGCCGCCTATCGGCGGCTGGGCATGGCGCCGTTCAAGGCCGCGCTCTATGGCGCGACGGAGGGTCGGCATGCGGCCTGAGGACCTGCGCAACGAGCCGCGCGCCGCGGTGCCGGTGGCGCGTGCCGAGGCGGCGCTGGCGCGGCTTCAGGATGCCATCACGCGCGAATTCGCCGGGCGCATCGCGCTGGTCTCCTCCTTCGGCGCCGAGGCGGTGGTGCTGCTGCACATGGTCTCGCTGGTCGATCGCGCGACACCGGTGCTGTTCGTGGACACCGGCGCCCTGTTCCCCGAGACGCTGAGCTATCAGCGGGCGGTGGCAGGGCTGCTGGGGCTGTCCGACATCCGGCATCTGCGCCCCGACCCCGCCGCGCTGGCCGTGGCCGACCCCGACGGGCAGCTGCACCGGAGAGATCCCGATGCCTGCTGCGCCCTGCGCAAGGTGGCCCCGCTGGATGCCGCGCTGGCCGGTTTCGATGCCTGGATCACCGGGCGCAAGCGCTTTCAGGCCGCCACCCGCGCGGCCCTGCCCTTCCGGGAGCGTGACGAGGCCGGCCGGGTCAAGCTGAACCCGCTGGCGGACTGGTCGGCGGCCGAGCTCGGCGCCTGGCGCATCGCCCACGGCCTGCCGGCCCATCCGCTGGTCGAGAGGGGCTATCCCTCGATCGGCTGCGCCCCCTGCACCAGCCCGGTGGCCGAGGGCGAGCACCCCCGCGCCGGGCGCTGGCGCGGCCGGGACAAGGAGGAATGCGGCATCCATATCGTGGGCGGGCGCGTGATCCGCGTTCCGCTGCGGGGAGAGGAACCATGCCCATCGTGACGCGAAACGGCTTCGCACCGGTGCCGCCGGCGGATTTCCACCCGCCCGAGGCGGCGGCGGCGCTGCGCGCGGCGGCGATCGACCTGCCCAATGACGCCGATCCGGAGCGGCTCGCGCCCCATTTCGACCGCATCGCGCTGATCCGGATTCCCTTTCCGGTCTTCGCCGACGGGCGGGGGTTCAGCCTGGCAAGGCGGCTGCGCGATCTGGGCTATCGCGGGCGGCTGCGCGCCGCGGGGCATCTGATCGCCGACCAGTTCCGCCTCGCGCTGGCCTGCGGCTTCGACGAGGTGGAGATCGACGACGCCCTCGCCGCCCGCCAGCCGGAACATCTGTGGCGCGCCGAGACCGGGCCCGATCCCCGCGCCCGGCTGCGGGGCCGGGCGGCGGGCTGACCGCGCCGTTCAGCCGGCGCGGATGCGCTTGCCCATCAGGAAGGCGGCCAGCGCGGTCAGCGCCAGGGTGGTGGTCATCAGGATGAAGGCCACCGCCGCGCCGAACGGCCAGTTGCCCAGCTGGAACTGGCCGAACAGCAGCGGCGCCATCATCTTGAATTCCGGCCCGCCCAGAAGAACCGGGGTGGCATAGGCGTTCATGGCCAGGATGAATGTCAGGATCGTGCCGGCGATGATCCCCGGCAGCGCCAGCGGCCACAGCACCCGGCGGAACATGGTGATCGGCCCGGCGCCGAGGCTGAGGGCGGCCTCCTCCATCTGCCGCTCGACCCCCTCGATCACGCTTTGCAGCGTCAGCACCATGTAGGGCAGATTGACCGAGATGATCCCGATCAGCACCGCCTGGGTGGTGAACATGATCTCGGTCGGGGCGCTGGTCAGCCCCAGATCCATCAGCGTGACGCTGAGGAAGCCGCGGCTGCCGAACAGCGTCATCCACCCGGCCGCGCGCACCGCATTGCCCACGAACAGCGGCATCACCACCAGGATGATCAGCACATTCTTGAACCGCGCGCGGGTGCGCGCCAGCACATAGGCCAGCGGGAAGCCGGCGACGAGGCAGACGAGGGTGCACAGGCTGGCCACCCACAGCGTGGTCAGGAACACTTCCAGATAATAGGCATCGGTGAAGAACTTGACGTAGTTCTCGAGCGTGACCGTCTCGATCATCAGCTCGCGCGGGTCATAGCGGTTGAGGCTGTAGCGCAGCAGCAGCAGCACCGGCAGCACCAGCCCGATCACCGTGACGACGGTGGCGGGTCCGACCAGCGCGCCGGCGGTCAGCGGCGTGCCGGTGCGGCTCTCGGCTGTCTGGACGGCCATGGCCGTGCGCCTCCCCTCATCCCGCCCCGGCGCCGGGCGCCGGGGCGGTGCCTTCCATCCGGGCCGGTCAGCCCTTGAACTGCTTGTCCCACCACTCCTTCAGCGCAACGTCATTCTCCATCATGTATTTGTAGTCGAGGTTGACCAGGCTGTCGCGCTCCTCGGGGGTGAAGCCGATGCGTGCATTGAGCTCCGGCGGCACCTTGGCGTCATAGACCGTGGGGTTGTAGCCCATGTCCACGGCGAACGCCTCCTGTGCCGAGGGTTCGAGCATCGCGTCCAGATAGGCATAGGCGCCCTCGACATTGGGGGCGTTGCGGGGGATGGCGAAGCCCGAGACATAGGCGATGGCGCCTTCGGCCGGGGTGGCGGCCTTGACGTTGATCCCCGCGTTCTGCCACTGCACCGAGCGGGCCTTCCACATGATGCCGATGTGGATCTCCTCGGCCGCGAGACCCTGGGCGAAGGCCTCGTTGGAAGGATAGATGCGCGCCCCGGCCCGCCGGACCTCCAGAAGCCGCTTCTGCCCCGGCTCCAGATTGCTGGTGGTCCCGCCCGCGCCCAGCGCCGCGGCGACCTGGGTATACTGATACTGGATGTCGATCAGTCCCAGCCGGTCGCCCCAACGGGGATCGAACACCTCGGCATAGCTCTTGGGCGGATCGACCTTGTCCGGATTGTATACCGCGACCATCGCGGAATAGATATGCGCGACACCGAAGGGGTATTTCATCGACTCGATCACGTCGTTCCCGTTTTTCAGGCGGGAATAGTCGATTTCCTGCGTCAGGCCCTGCTCGAAAACCTGGAACATCTGGGCCGCGCTCAGGCCCTGCAGGTCGGTGCTGCCGCGGGGCAGGCGGCGTTCGGCCGCCATCTTGGCGCGGCGTTCCGGATCGCCGGCCTGATCCTGGATCACCTCCCAGCCCTGGGGGATCAGCAGCGGGCGTTCGATGTTCTTGTTGAGCAGCCGCGCATAGTCGCCCCCCCAGGTGCCGACGACGATGCGCCCGCGCGACTGGGCGTGCAGGATGCCGGGGCTGGCCAGCGTGCCGGCGGCGATCATGCCGCCCGTGGCCTGCAGCAGGCGGCGGCGCGAGATGTGATGTGGCATGGTCCTCTCCTGTCGTTGCGGGTGGTTGTGGGCGGTCGGGTTCATCCCTCCGCCGATCCGGGGAACACGAAGGCGGCCTCGGGCGCCCAGCTCACGGTCAGGCTGTCGCCCACCCGCGGCAGCG
>RFGB01000086.1 GCA_003697125.1 Alphaproteobacteria bacterium | reverse complement strand
ACGGCGATGTGGAAGGGAATGTAGACGGCGAACACCAGGCCGAAACGCCACAGGAAGGCAGCGGTGCGCTCGATCTTCATGAAGATCACGCAGTTCCAGGCATAGGGCAGCGTCCAGGCGAAGATCGCCGCGGTGACGAGCCCCGCGAACACGTCCGTTGCCCGGCACACCCCGCGCGGGGCGGCGTTGTAGAGGATGTCGAGGCGGATCATCTCGCCCGGCGTGAGCACGAAGGCGAAGGCCAGCAGGATGCCCCACAGCCAGGCGATGGTCACCCATTCCACCGTCCACAGCACCGGCCAGCCCAGCAGGTAGCGGAAGGTGATCTGCAGGATGAAGACGACGAACATCGACAGGAGCAGCGCCGCCGTGACGTGGTTGGCGAACGCGGCGCCCCGCGCGGCAAGCTGGCGCAGGCGGTCCATGGGCGATCCCTCCGGCAACGGAACGGCGGCAGGCGATCGCCGCCTGCCGCCCGGCCTGGTTCATTCCGAAGGGAAGCTGTTGATCTTCTCGAAAAGCCCCTCGGGCCAGTCCTTGTCCTGCCCCTCCTCGGCATAGACCTTGCGGACATTGGCCACGAAGGCGGCCAGATCGGGGGTGTAGACATCGATGCCCTTGGCCTTCATGTCGGCCTCGAGCTCCTCCTCGAGCTTCAGCGAGGCCGCGTCCAGCTCGCGCTCGAAGTTCTTCGCGCATTCCTGCACCCTGGCCTGCTGGGCGGGGGTCAGGGAATTCCACTTCGCCAGCGAGATGGTGAACAGGTTGTGGCCGACCAGATGCGCGGTCTTGCCGATGTGGTTGATGACCTCGTCAAACTTCATCGAGCGGGTGGCCGGAAAGCCGTTGTCCTGCCCGTCGATCGCCCCGGTCTGCAGCGCGGTATAGACCTCGGTGAAGGGCACCGGCACGGTGGTGGCGCCCATGGCGCGGCCCACCAGCTGCCAGCCCTCGCCCGGCGGCATGCGCAGCTTCATGCCCTTCAGGTCCTCGGGCGTCATCACCCGCTTGTCGCCCCTGTAGCCGAGGTGGCGCGTGCCGTTGTAGGGCGTGGCGAGGATCTTCACCTGCGCCTTCTCCTCGATCTCGCGCCACAGGTCGGCGAGCAGCCCGGCCGCATAGACCGCGCGCATGTGCCTGTAGTCGCGGAACAGGAATGGCGCGCCCAGAACCTTGGTGTGCGGCACCTGGTTGTAGAAGTCGAAGATCGCCAGGTTGGCCATGTCCAGATTGCCGCGCTGCATGGCGTTGAGCTCGGTGCCCTGCTTGAACAGCGTCGCGCCGTGATAGGACTTGAATTCGAACTCGTCGCCGAGGCATTCGCCGAATTCCTTGCGCAGGATCTGCGTGCGGATGTCGTTCTCGGCCACGGTGTCGGAGTAGATCAGCTCCACCTTCTGCGCTGCCGCCGCGGTGGCGGAAAGCATCAGCGCGGCAAGGCCGCCGGTCAGGATGTTGCGCATTACTGGTCCTCCCTCTGTGCGCTGGGAATGCCGGTTCGCCCGGCGAGTTGGCGGCTGCCCGCGGCGTCGAAGGCCGCGCGCATCCGTTCGGGATCGGCCCTGAGGCCGGTGAACAGCTCGAAGGCGCGAACCGCCTGGAACACGGCCATGCCGGCGCCATTCATCACCCGGCAGCCGCGGGCGCGGGCGGTGGCCAGAAGCTCCGTCTCCAGCGGGAAATAGACGATGTCGGCCACCCAGTGATGCGGGGCGATCAGCGCGGCGGGCAGCGGCAGGCCGGGATGGCCCACCATGCCGACCGGCGTGGCGTTGACGATGCCCTCGGCCCGGGCGGCGGCGTCCGCCAGGTTGCCCGCCGCCGCGACCCGGCCCGCGCCATGGCGTGCGGCAAGGCGCGCGCACAGCCCGCGCGCGGCGCCGGGGTCGGCGTCATGCACCAGAACGCGCCCGACCCCCTCGCCCAGCAGCGCCTCGGCCACCGCCCCGCCGGCCCCGCCCGCGCCGATCAGCAGCACCACCGCGCGCGGGGCGCCGGACAGATCGCGCCGGAAGGCCTGGGCGAAACCCCAGCAGTCGGTATTGTGCCCGCGCCTGCGGCCATCGGCGAAGACGACGGTGTTGACCGCGCCGACCGCCGCGGCCGTCGGCGACAGGCTGTCGAGATGGGCGATCGCCGCCCGCTTGAAGGGATGGGTGATGTTGACCCCCCGGCAGCCCGCCGCCTCCGCCTCGGCCAGAAGCGCGCCGATCTAGCCGCCGTCACGCGCGGCGATGTCGATCAGGTCATAGCGGTAGTCGAGCCCCTGTGCGCGCCCCTCGGCCATGTGCATCGCGGGTGTGCGCGAGGCGGCGATCCCCGATCCGATCAGCGCGGCGCGCAGGGGCGCCGGTTGCTGCGGGTGGGTCGCGGCCTGGGAATGCGGCACCGTCTCCTCCGTGATCCGGCGGTCCTGCGCGACCGCTGTCCGGGCATGTTTGAACCGTTTCGTACATTCCGTCAAGCGTTTTTAACTGGACAGTTAAAAGTCGGATCGGCTAGCCTGTCCCCGATGGAGGAGAGCATGGACGGCGCTTCGCGACAGGCCCCCCAGCGGGCGAGGGAGGACGGCCCGGCCCGGCGCGACCCCGAGGGGGTGCGCCGCGACATCCTTGCCGCGGCGGGCGCGGTGTTTGCCGAGAAGGGGCTTTCGGGCGCCCGGATCGACGAGATCGCCGCCCGCACCCGCACCTCGAAGCGGATGATCTATTACTATTTCGGCGACAAGGAGGGGCTCTATCGCGCCTGCCTCGAGGCCGCCTACGAACAGGTGCGCCGGGGCGAGGAGGAGCTGGATCTGGCCGGCCTGCCGCCCGAGACGGCGCTGGCGCGGCTGGTGGCCTTCACCTTCGACCATCACCGCCGCCATCCCGACTTCATCCGCATGGTGATGGTCGAGAACATCCACGATGCCAGGCATCTGCGCGGGGCCGCCTCGGCGCGCAGCCTGAACCGCCCCGCGATCGACCGGCTGCGCGACATCCTCGAGCGCGGCCGCCGGGCGGGCGTGTTCCGCCCCGACATCGATCCGCTGGAACTCCACTGGCTGATTTCGGCGCTGGCGGTGTTCAATGTCTCGAACCGCGCCACCTTCTCCACCCTGTTCGGCGATGCGCTGTTCGACGAGGCCGGTCAGGCCCGCCTGCGCGAGCGCGCGGTGGAGATGGTCCTTGCCCTGGTCAGGATCCCGCAGGAGCACCGATGACGATCAATCCCGCGCTGGAGCCGTTTCTCGCACGCTGGCAGGCGGAATGGGCGTCGCTGCCCGCCGGTGCCGGCCCGGCCGAGCGGCGCGCCCATTTCGAGACCGTCGCGCGCAACATGCGCCTGCCCGACCCCGACGGCGTGGCGGCCGAGCGGGAGGAATGGGTCGACAGCCCCGCCGGTCCGGTCCGGGTG
This sequence comes from Alphaproteobacteria bacterium, assembly GCA_003697125.1. Classification (GTDB taxonomy): domain Bacteria; phylum Pseudomonadota; class Alphaproteobacteria; order Rhodobacterales; family Rhodobacteraceae; genus J013. The sequence continues at coordinate 13,750 of RFGB01000086.1, read as the reverse complement.
CGCATCTTCCGCCATGTCGCGGGCGGGCCGCGCCAGCCCTGCCTGGTCTACATGCATGGCGGGGCCTTCATGCAGGGCAGTCCCGAGACGCACTGGGACATCACCGCGCGCATCGCCGCCTGGAACCGGCAGACGGTGATCTCGGTCGACTACGCGCTGGCGCCCGAGCATCCCTTTCCCGCCGCCCTCGACCAGGTGGACGGCGTGATCCGCTGGGCCCGCGCCCAGGCCGGGGCGCTGGGCATCGATCCCGCCCGCATCGCCGTGGGCGGCGACAGCGCCGGGGGAAACCTGGCCGCGGCCGCGGCGCTTGATCTGAGGGGCGAGGTGCCGCTGATCGCCCAGCTCCTCATCTATCCCGCCTGCGACTTCGACCGCTCCCGCCCCTCCTATCGCGAGAATGCCGAGGGGCCGATCGTGCGGGTGGCCGACATGGAGCGGGTCAACGCCATGTACTGCCCCGATCCGGCCGATCTGCGCAACCCCCGCGCCGCGCCGCTTCTGGCCGCGAGCCATGCCGGCCTGCCGCCCGCCTACATCGCCGTGGCCGAGCATGACCCGCTGCGCGACAGCGGCGTGGCCTATGCCGAGGCGCTGCGCGCGGCGGGCGTGCCGGTGGTGCTCGACCCCGGCCAGGGGCTGATCCACGGCTATCTGCGGGCGATGGGATACTGCCCCGAAGCGGAGGCGCGCCTGCGCGCCATGGCGGGCTGGCTCGCCGGGCGCAATGCATGACCCCCGGCCACCGGCGCCGGTCCCGGCGGGGCGGTGGCGCCGGCATCCAGCATGCGGGGCGCGCGCGCCGGCCTTCATCGTGCCGCCGGCCCGGATCGCCGGCCGAGCGCGCACCGGATTCAGTGCCGGATCGGCCCGGGGCGCGGGCGCCGCGCCGCTCAGCCGCCTGCCAGCAGCGCCTCGATCTCGGACAGGCCGGGCATGGACGGCGCGGTTCCGGGCCGGGTGACCGAGATCGCGGCCGCGGCGCAGCCGAAGCGGACGGCCTGCACGGGATCCGCGCCGCGCGCCAGCGCCGCGGCGAAGGCGCCGTTGAAGGCGTCGCCCGCGCCCGTCGTCTCGACCACGGGGCCGGCCCTGAAGGCGGGCACATGCACCGATCGCGCCCGGTCGCGGTAGAGCGCGCCATTCGCGCCGAGCGTGATGATCGCCGCGCCCGCGCCCCGGTCAAGGAATGCCTGCGCCGCCCGCTCGGCATCGTCCAGCGAGGCCACCGCAATGCCGGTGATTCCCTCGGCCTCGGATTCGTTCGGGGTGACGAAATCGCACCGGGCGATCATCTCGTCCGGGATGCGTGTGGCGGGGGCGGGGTTCAGGATGGTGCGCGCGCCGCCGTCGCGCGCGATCTCCACCGCGCGGTGCGCCGCGGCGACGGGCTGCTCGAGCTGGGTCACGAAGATGTCGGCGCCGGCGATCAGCCCGGCCTGCGCCTCGATGTCGGCGACCGACATGTTTCCCGCCGCGCCGGGGGCGATGATGATGGCGTTGTTTCCGGTGGCGTGCTCGATGAAGATGTAGGCGGCGCCGGTATAGCTGTCGGGATCCTCGATGACCTCGGGCCGCACGCCGGCCCTGGCCCAGGTGGCGCGGGCCATGTCGGCGAAGGTGTCGCGGCCGAGGCGGGTGATGAAATGCACCCGGCCGCCGGCCATGGCGGCGGCGACGGCCTGGTTGGACCCCTTGCCGCCCGGGCCGAGCGCGAATCCCTTTCCCAGGATGGTCTCGCCCATGCGCGGCTGGCGTTCGGCCCGATAGGCGGTATCGGCGACGAACACGCCCAGGATGACGATCCGGCCTTCCATCCGTTCCCCCTCAGGCATCGGGCGGGATCACGCCCTTGCGGAGGATGAAGCAGCCGTAGAAGCGCCGCTCTCCGGTCTGGATGACCGCATAGGCCTCGCGGGCCCGGCGGTAGAAGTCGAACCGCTCGATCCCGATCATCGGCCGCGGGCGGCCCTCGACGCGGTCGATCACCGCCTGCACCTCGGCCTGGACCGGCGGCACCGTCTGCGGCTCGCCGACGACCTCCATGCGGCCGGCGAAATCCTCGACGAAGGTGTCCAGCGGCATGACGGACAGGATCGCCTCGGCCGCCTCGGCGGCGGAAATGTTGTCCATCCTGAGCAGCCTGCCGAGCACCGTGGCGCGCGCGACCTGGTCGGAGGGGAAGTTGGCGTCGGCAATGACCAGGGCGTCGCCATGGCCCATCGCGCGCAATGCGAACAGCACGTCGGCATTCAGCCGCGGATCGATTCCCTTCAGCATGCTTCCCCCCTGCAGGATGGTTCCATGTGGCCGTGCGGGTGCGGATGGTGGCGGCGCGGTCCGGTTTCCGGCGCATCCGCGCCCCGGGGCTGCGGGGGGATGGCCGGCGCGCCGACGGTCATTCGATGCGCGTCCCGCTGGCGGGGTCGAACAGATGGATCGCGGCGGGATCGGCGGCGAGGCGCACGGCCTGTCCGGGCCGGAAGGCGCGGCGTTCCCGCAGGACCGAGACGAGCTCGCGCCCCGCGGCCCGCACGACCACATGCGTCTCGGCGCCGGTGGGTTCGACCACGGCGATCTCTCCGGGCAGGCCCTCCTCGCCGATCAGCAGGTTCTCGGGGCGCACCCCCACGATGATCTCCGCGCCCTCGCGCAGCCTGTCGGTCTGGGGAAGCGGCAGGCGCGCGCCGCCGATCTCGGCAATCGGCGTGCCGTCGCCGCGGCGGATGCGGGCCGTGAGCAGGTTCATGGCGGGCGAACCGATGAAGCCCGCGACGAAGGTGTTGGCGGGGCGGTCATAGACCTCCAGCGGCGCGCCGACCTGCTCGATGTTGCCGCCCTGCATGACCACGATCTTGTCGGCCATCGTCATCGCCTCGATCTGGTCATGGGTGACATAGACCGTGGTTGCCCGCAGCCTCTGGTGCAGCTCCCTGATCTCGGTGCGCATCTGCACGCGAAGCTTGGCATCGAGATTGGACAGCGGCTCGTCGAACAGGAACACCTGCGGATCGCGCACGATCGCGCGCCCCATGGCGACGCGCTGGCGCTGGCCGCCCGACAGCGCCCGGGGATAGCGGTCGAGATAGGGCGTGAGCCCGAGCACCTCGGCGGCATGTTCCACGCGCGCCTTGATCTCGGCCTTGTCCATGCCGCGCATGCGCAGGCTGAAGGCCATGTTGGCCGCGACCGTCTTGTGGGGATAGAGCGCGTAGTTCTGGAACACCATCGCGATGTCGCGCTGCGCGGGCGGCAGGTTGTTCACCAGCCGCTCGCCGATATGGATGGTGCCCGAGGTGATGCCTTCCAGACCCGCGATCATGCGCAGCAGCGTGGACTTCCCGCAGCCCGACGGGCCGACCAGCACCACCAACTCGCCGTCGCCGATATCGATATCGAGCCCGTGGATGACCTCGACCGACCCGTAGGATTTCCGCAACGACCTGATCCTGACTTCCGCCATCCCGCCGGTTCCGACTGCCCTTCCTGAGCAACGACTAGCCGAGCCCGGCCAGCCTGTCCACGCCCTGATCATACTAACATGTTAGAACCTTGACAGCGATCTTGCAGCCGTGAAATGCTCGGCCCACGCGCATGTTCCGGGCCGGCCGGGCGCGTCGCCGGGCCGGTGCCGGGGCGGGCGCGACAACAGCGAAGGGCGCCGCGGTCGTCATCCGCAAGGTGCCGTGCCAGGGAGGACCAGCCGTGAAAGTCGAGATCTACAATGCCATCATGCGGCGGCAGCGGATGACCCGCCGCAGCGTGCTGCGTGGTGCGGCAGGCCTGGGGGCGATGGCCGCGCTGGGCGGTGTTGCCACCGGAGTTTCGGTGCGGCCGGCCTGGGCTGCCGACAGCGCCGCGCTCAGGGCCCAGATCCTGAAGATCCCCGGTGTCGGCATGGGATCGCCGACGGATGCCGACTGGCAGAAGGTGGGCGAGATGTGCCTTGGCCCGACGCGCGAGCGTGTCGCGCAGGGCGAGTTCGCCGGCGTCGAGCTGACCTTCATGGGGCTCAACAACCAGAACCTGCACAATTTCCTGTTCCGCGGGTTCCTGAAGCCGTGGGAGGCCTATACCGGCGCCCGGATCAACTGGATCGACCTCGCGCAGGCCGACTACAATGCGCGGCTGCAGCAGTCGATCGCGACGGGAACGGTCGATTTCGACATCCTGGAGATGGGCGCGCCGTTCGAGGGCGACACCGCGGGCCGCGGGCTTCTGGACGAGATGCCGGGCTGGGTGTCCGAGCAGATCGACGAATCCGACCTGGTCGGCTATCTGCAGCCGCCGGTGGGCACCTGGGACGGCAAGAAGTATCGCGTGACGATCGACGGCGATTGCCACACCTTCGCCTATCGCACCGACTATTTTGGCGAGGGCGCGATCGGCGGGCCCGAGGTGCCGCGCACCTGGCAGCAGGTCAACGCCGTGTCGAAGGCGCTGGTGGGCAAGACCGACCCGCTGACCGGGCTGCCCGCCCATGGCTATCTCGATCCGCTGAAGGGCTGGGGCGGCTTCGGCTTCTACTTCATCTGCAACCGCGCCGCGGCCTATGTGAAGCATCCCGACGATCCGGCCTGGCTGTTCGATCCCGACACCATGAAGCCGCGCGTCAACAATCCCGGCTGGGTGCAGGCGATCCAGGACGTGATGGACCTGATCAACACGCCGGGCGCCTATCCGCCCGACCAGATCAACGCCGACCCCGGCACCACCGCCTTCGCGCAGTTCCTGGCCGGAACCGGCTCCATGCTGATGTGGTGGGGCGATGTCGGCTCCTCGGCACGCACATCGGACACGTCGGTTGTCGGCGATGTGGTCGGCTTCGGGATCAATCCCGGCAGCGAGCGGCGCTACAATCACGCCGCCGGTGCGTGGGAGGAGACCTACAACGAGGCGCCGGTCATGGCCTATATCGGCTGGGGCCTGTATGTGACCAAGCGGGTCTCGGGCGATGCCAGGAAGCGCAAGGCCGCCTGGTCGGCCGCGGCGCATCTGGGCGGCAGGGACATCTCGCTGTGGATGTCGGCCTATCCCTCGGGCTTCCAGCCCTATCGCAACTCGCACTTCAACTACGAGGAGTGGGAGGCCGCGGGCTACGACCGGGCCTATGTCGAGGATTATCTCGGCTCGAACCGCGACAGCTACAATCACCCCAACGCGGCGATCGAACCCCGCATTCCCGGGATCTTCCAGTATTATTCGGTGGCCGAGGACGAGCTCGCCAAGGGGTTCGCGGGGCAGTATGGCTCGGCGCAGGAGACGGCCGACGCCATCGCCGCGGCGTGGGAGCGGATCACCGACCAGATCGGGCGCGAAAGCCAGATCGCGCTCTACAAGGCCAGCCTGGGGCTCTGATGTTGCCGGGGCCTTGCGCCCTCACTCGGATGCGGGGCCCGGACCGGTCCGGGCCCCGCGCCGGTTCCACCCGTCGTTGTGTGCCCTGGAAATTTGGGATTGCGCTTTCCCCGTCTCGTTCGAGGAGGCACGCCGATGGACATCGTGATTACGCTGAAAGAGAAGTCAAAGCCGCTCTACGGGCCGGAAGTCAGCAACAACCTGCCGGGCGGCGTGATGGTCGCCTATGCGGTCGAGCTGGCCGAGGCGATCCGCAAGCAGGTGGTCGATTCGACCATGGCCAGGGAGATCAAGTCAGGTCTGAGCGCAGCCGACTGGCGCTTCGCCGGCGGGATCGACGATTCCATGCCGGCCGAGCCGCCGAAGAACATCATCGGCACCCACCGGCTGAAGTTCCGCATCGGCAAGGACACGCTGGCCAGGCGGGTGCGCTGCATCATCCAGCCTCCCAAGGAGCAGGGCCAGGACAGTGCCGGCAAGGCGAACGCCGCGGCCGTGCGCAGGGCCCGCAAGGAGCTGGACGAGATGAAGCGGAAGTTCCCGGACGCGGTCTCGACCAAGGACGGGGACAAGAAGCACGGCAGGAACGTCATCTATTCGCTGACCATGGGCGAGGAGAAGCTGACCGCCTCGCTGCCGGATCCGCTGGACACCCACATCAAGGAAGGCAGCCTGAAGGCGGCGTTGTCCGACTGGAAGAAGAACAGGTCGCGGTTCATCGCATGGATGCGGCAGCAGGGGAAGAAGGGCTGACCCGGCCGCGCCGGGTGGTGGCGCCGGCATGAGCGGCGGCGATCATCTGCACGTCGTCACCGGCGATGCGATCGGGGACCGGCGGCGGGCCTTCGGGCTGTGGCTGGTGCGGGGTGCGGGCGCGCTGGTCGCGCTGGTCGCCGCCGTGCAGGCGCTGGACGCCGCCGGGGTTGTGGGGCTGGGCCTGGGCAACTGGCGCCCGACGCTCTATGCCTGGGTCGCGTTCTGCATCTGCCTGTGCTGGGGTCAGGTGATCCTGCATGGCGAACAGGGCAAGCGCAGCCTGTTCGTGCTGCCCGCGGCGCTGTTCGTCGTCTCGATCGTCATCTTCCCGCTGATCTTCGCCCTGGGCATCGCCTTCTCGAACTGGAACCTGTCCTCGCCCGATGGACGCCAGTTCAACGGGCTCGACAACCTGCGACAGATGTGGGGCGACCCGTTCTACTGGAACGCGCTCAGGAACATGGTGTTCTACACCCTGGCCATCGCGGTGGAATACGCCATCGCCTTCGGCCTGGCGCTGCTGCTCAATGCCCAGATCAGGGCGCGCAAGTTCTTCCGCGTGGTCTTCCTGCTGCCGCTGATGCTTTCGCCCGTGGCGGTGAGCTGGATGATCGGGAAGTCCATGCTCGAGGCCCGCTTCGGGCCGATGGCGCGGTTCGCGCGCTGGCTGGGATGGGAGAACCCGTCCTTCTTCGGCACGCCCGAGATCGCGCGGGCGACCATCATGGTCATGGATGCCTGGACCTACATTCCGCTGATGATGATCATGATCCTGGCCGGTCTGCAGGCGATTCCGCGCGAACTGAACGAGGCGGCCGAGGTGGATGGCGCCTCGGCCTGGCGCCGGTTCTGGGAGATCACCTTTCCCCTGATGCTGCCGGTCTCGATCACCGCGATCCTGATCCGCATCATCTTCAAGCTGAAGCTTGCCGACATCATCATCAATGTCACCGCGGGCGGTCCGGGCGGGGCGACCGACAGCGTCACCAGCTTCATCTTCCGCGAGTATCGCGACCGGTCGAATGTCGGCTACGGCACGCTTCTGGCCATCTTCTATCTGGTGCTGATCGTGGTGGCGATGACGGTCCTGATCAAGCTGGCCGAGCGCTGGATGCGCCCGAGGTACTGAGATGTCGAGCCAGATCTTCCGTGACGGAGAGAGCGACCGCGCCTTCCGGGCCAGCTGGCTGTTCAGTCGGGCGGCGATCTATGGGGCGCTGATCCTGTGGGCGGTCATCTGCCTGTTCCCGATCTACTGGACCATCACCACCAGCTTCAAGGCGGCGCCGGACGTGATGCGGGGCAATCTGGTGCCTTGGGTGGATTTCGCGCCGAAATGGCTCGGCCTGCGGTCGCTGGGTCTGTCCCCCGACACGATCTTCGCCGAATCCACCGTGCGGGCGGAATTCCTGAAGCGGTTCTGGAACTCGACCATCGTGGCGCTGTCCTCCTCGGCGCTTGCCGTGGTGCTGGGAAGCTGCGCGGCCTACGGGCTTTCGCGCTTCTCCTACCGGTTCGGCTTCATGCGCAACTCGGACATCTCCTTCTTCTTCCTCAGCCAGCTGATCCTGCCGCCGGTGGTGCTCGCCCTGCCGTTCCTCGTGCTCTACAAGGAACTCGCGCTGCTCGACACCCGGATCGGGCTCATCCTGCTCTACACGCTCACCGTGCTGCCGATCGTGATCTGGATCATGCGCGATCAGTTCGCGTCGATCCCAACCGAGCTGGAGGAAGCGGCGCTGGTCGATGGCCTGTCCATCTGGGGCGCCTTCGTTTCGATCATCCTGCCGATCGCGCTGCCGGGGATGGTTGCCGCCTTCATCCTGTCGCTGGTGCTGACCTGGAACGAATACTTCTTCGCGGCATTGCTGACCTCCACCAATGCCAAGACCCTGCCGGTGATGGTCGCCAGCCAGACCGGATCGCAGGGGATCTCGTGGTGGTCGATGGCGGCGCTGTCCACCGCGGCCATCCTGCCGCTGATCCTGGTCGGCATCCTGCTGGAGCGGTTCATCATCCGGGGCATGGCGGCGGGGGCGGTGAAATAGCGCCGCCCTGCGGGGCCACCGGATCACAGTTCGTGCGCGATGTCCTTCGTCTGCTCGTAGAGCCTGCGGAACAGCGCATGCTGACGCGGATAGACGTCGTGCGCCTCGGGGCTGACCTGCTGGCGCACCGGGTTCCAGCCGTCGATGTCGCCCGGTTCGGCCAGCCCTGCGGCCAGGGCTGCCAGGAAGGCATCGCCATAGCTTGCGCCGACGGTCCTTTCGCACAGGGCCTGCGGAAGGCGGGCGATGTCCGAGGTTGCCTGCAGCCAGACGCGGTTTTGCGTGCCGCCGCCGACGGCGCGGACGCGGGCGGGGGGCTGCCCCGCTTCGCGATAGCAGTCGATCGCATGGGCGGTGGCGTTGGCGATGCCCTCGATCAGGGCACGATACATGTCGCCGCGGCTGTGGGTCAGGTTCAGGCCGAAGAATGCGCCCTTTGCGGCCGGGTCGTGGAGCGGCGTGCGTTCGCCCGAGAAATAGGGCAGCATCAGCAGGCCCCGTGCCCCGGGCGGCGAGGCCTCGGCCTCTGCGGCAAGGGCGGCGAAGGCCGTCTCGGCGGGCAGTTCGCGGGCGAACTGGTCGCGGAACCAGTGGGTCAGCGTGCCCGAGGTGGCCAGCCCCGCCATGGCGGCATGCATGCCGGGTTGCAGCCAGGGCGCATACCACAGCCGCGCATCCCGGATGCGCCGGGCGGTCAGCTGGATGATGAACACCGTGGAGCCATACATCACCATCATGTCGCCCGGCTGGCGCACGCCGACGCTGACGGCCTCGGCCGCGGCGTCGATCGTGCCGCAGGTGACCGGCGTGCCGGCGGCAAGCCCGGTCTCAGCCGAGGCGGCCGGGGTCACATGGCCCGCGATCTCGGTGGACCACAGGAGCCGCGGCAGCTGTCGGGGGCCGACGGTATCGTCCAGCTCGTCGGTCCAGTCGCGGCGCTCCACGTCATAGAACGGCGCGAAGTTCGCCGCGGTGTAGTGGTCGATCACCGTCTCGCCGGTCAACCGGTAGACGATGTAGCTTGTCGAGGTGTGGGCGCATGCCATGCGCCGGAACAGGTCGGGATGGTTGCGCCGCAACCACAGGATCTTCGGCCCGACCGACTGCGAGGTCAGCGCATTGCCGCCGCGCTCCAGCAGGACCTGGCCGCCGATGCGGCGGGTCAGTTCGTCGATCTCGGCCGTGGCGCGGGTGTCCACGCCATAGAGCACCCCGTTCATCAGCGGGCGGCCATCGGCATCCACCGGCAGCATGCACGGGCCGATGGCGCTGGCCGCCACGCAGGCGATGCGGGCGGGGTCGATGCCGGCGCGATCGAGCAGCGCGCGGGTGATGCGCACGAAGTCGCCCCACCAGTCCTCCTCGGCGCGGTGTTCGGCCCAGCCCGGGCGGGGCACGATCATCCGGTGCGGGCAGCGCGCCTCGGCCAGGATCCGGCCTTCGGCGTCGGTCAGCACGCCCTTTGATTCGAAGGTGCCGATGTCGATGCCCAGCAGGCAGGTCATGGCGGGGGATCCCGGTCGAGGCTAAATCGCGCGTCCACCCGCGCCAGCGCCGCGGCGAGCAGTCTGGTGAGCGACTCGAGGTCGGACAGGTCGCACAGCTCCAGCGCGGAATGGGTATAGCGGCAGGGAAAGCCGACATCGACCGACACCACCCCCTCGCCCACGAGCTGGACATAGGAGAGATCGGTCAGCAGACCCACCCGGGCGCTGCGCTGCAGCAAGATCCCCTCGGCCCGCGCGGTTCCCTCGATCAGGCGCAGGGCGGCGGGATGCGGGATCACGCCGTTCAGCGTGCCGCGGCCATGGAACGAATACAGGCTGATGCCCGGCCCGCCGCCCAGGGTCATCTCGCCCAGATCGGCCGTATCGGGGGTGTCGGTGGCCAGCATCACGTCGATCTGGATGGCGATGTCGGGGCGCAGGGCGCGGGCGGCGACCACGGCGCCGCGCAGGTTGAATTCCTCGAGGACCGAGAACACCAGATGCACCGTCGGCCCGCCGCTGCGCGCGGCAAGGATGCGGGCCAGCGCCAGCAGCACGGCGCAGCCGGCGCGGTCGTCCACGCTGGTGCCGGCGACACGGTCGCCGGCCAGCGCCAGCGCGCGGGGCAGGTAGACGACCGGGGTCCCGATGCGGATGCCCGCAGCCTCGACCGCGGCGCGCGAGCCATGGCCGGTATCGATCCGCAGCCCGGCTGCCGGGACCACGGCATGCTTCTCCTCGGGCGTGGTCGCGTGGTGCGCCTTGTTGCCGATCACGCCCGGCACGTCGCGCCCCTCGCCGACACAGCACAGCACCGCCTGGCCGGCAAGCGCGCGCTCGGGCACGCCGCCCAGCCGCTCGACCCTGAGAAGGCCGTCATCCTCGACCCTGCGCACGACGAAGCCCAGCTGGTCCATATGGGCGAACACCATCACCGACGGCGCATCCGGGTCGCCGGCGATGGTGGCGATCAGATTGCCCAGCCGGTCGGTGCGGTGGGCGATGCCCTCGGCGTCCAGCAGCCGCCCGATATGCCGGCGCACGCGGTCCTCGTGCCCCGACAGGCCGGGAATCTGCATCAGCCCGATCAGTTCGCGGCGCAGGCGGTCTTTCATGCCTGTCCCCGCGCCTGTCTCGCGCGCGCCATGAAATCGGCCGCGCGGTCGCGATCCACCGGATTCCAGGTGTTGCCGTCCACCTTCAGCGCCGAGCCCACCACGCAGCCATCGGCGATCCGCAGCACCTCGGCCACCGTTTCGTGCCGGACGCCGGTATTGGCCAGCACGGGCGTGTCGGGCAGCACCGCCTTCACCGCCTCCAGATCGGCCAGCGCCGCCGCCTCGCCGGTGATCTGCCCCGAGACGAGCACCGCGTCCGGGATCGAGGAGAAGGCCGCGCTGCGGGCCCTGTCGGGAAGCGGCCGGCGGTCGAGGCTGTCGGCGAATTCCGCCGATATGTTGTAGAGCATCAGGCAGTCGCGCCGGCCCAGCCGGTCACGATAGCGCATGGCCTTGCCGGCGTCGGGCAGCCACAGCCCCATGTCCGAGGCATAGGCGCCGGTGAAGATCTCGCGCATGAAGGCGGCGCCGGTGGCGGCGGCCAGCGCGACCGTGGCCATCGGGTCCCACAGGACGTTCACGCCGAACGGCACGGTGATCAGGGGCCGAAGTCGCCCGATCACATAGGCCATCGCCGCGACCGAGGCCGGATCGACCGAGAATTCATAGGGGCGGTCATTCTCGTTGCCGAACATCACGGCATCGAAGCCCGCCGCCTGCAGCGCGTCCAGATCGGCCCGCGCGGCTTCCACCAGCCCTTCCAGCCCGGCCGCGGCGTCATGCAGCGGCGCGCCCGGCAGCGCGCCCAGATGCACCATGCCGATCACCGGCTTCGCCGCGCCGAAGACTTCCCGGAACCTGCGCATCCCCTCCTCCTGCGGCGGCGAGCCTAACCCGAAAAGCGTTTGTGTCCATGCTGAATCATACTAGCATGTCAGTCAGGAGGGAACCGGGGATGGCAACGACCTTGCGGGCACGTGAGTGGGACCGGCGCGGCGACGGGGGGCTTTCCTTCACCGAACTGGGGTTCGGCACCGCGCCGCTGGGCAATCTCTATCGCGCGATCTCGGAGGAGGAGGCGCAGGCCATCCTGGAACGCGCCTGGGCGGCGGGCGTGCGCTATTTCGACACCGCGCCGCTCTACGGCCTGGGGCTGGCCGAGACCCGGCTCAACCGCTTCCTGCGGGGCAAGCCGCGGGATGCCTATGTGCTTTCGACCAAGGTCGGGCGGCTGCTGAAGGCGACCACCCCCGATCGCCGCGACGGCCTGGGCAGATGGTTCGACGTTCCCGCGCGGGTCGAGGTGTATGACTACGGTTATGATGCGGTGTTCCGCTCGCTCGAATTCTCGCTCGAACGGCTTGGCGTCGACCGCATCGATATCCTGTTCGCCCATGATCTGGACCTGTCCAACCATGGCAGTCAGGCGGCGCTTGACGCCCGTCTCGCCCAGCTCATGAAAGGCGGCTATCGCGCATTGTGCGCGCTGCGCGAGCAGGGCGTGATCAGGGCCTTCGGCGCCGGCGTGAACGAATGGCAGCCCTGCCAGTGGATGGCCGAGCGGGGAGACTTCGACATCTTCCTGCTGGCCGGCCGCTACACGCTGCTGGAGCAGGAGGCGCTGGAGAGTTTCCTGCCCCTGTGCCAGCAGCGCGGGATCGGGGTCGTCATCGGCGGTCCCTACAACTCGGGCATCCTCGCCACCGGCCCGCGTCCGGGCGCCCATTACAACTATGCGCCTGCACCGCCGGAGATCCTCGACCGCGTGGCGCGGATCGAGGCGGTCTGCGCGCGCCACGGCGTGCGCATGGTCGATGCCGCGTTCCGCTTTCCGCTGATGCATCCGGCGGTGCTCTCGGTCATTCCCGGCGGGCAGAGCGTGGCCGAGATGGATGCGAATCTGCGCGCGTCCCGGGCCGAGATCCCGCCTGCGCTGTGGGATGACCTGAAGGCCGAGGGGCTGTTGCGCCCCGATGCGCCCACGGGCTGAGTGGGGGGCGATGCAGATCGACGCGCATCAGCATTTCTGGAACCCCGCCCGCGGGGATTACGACTGGATGCCGAAGGACGACCCGATCCTTGCGCGGGTCTATGCGCCGGCGGATCTGGCCCCGGAACTGGCCGCCCACGGGATCGACCGCACCGTGCTGGTGCAGGCGGCGGCGTCGGTCAACGAAACCGAATACATGCTGGGGATTGCCGACGCCACGCCCTCGGTCGCGGCGGTGGTGGGATGGGTCGATTTCGAAAGGCCCTCGGACCGTGCGGTCCTGGAACGGCTGGCGGCCCATCCCAGATTCGTCGGGGTGCGGCCCATGATCCAGGACATCCCCGATGACGACTGGATGCTGCGCGATAACGTGCAATGGGGCTTTCGCGCGCTGGTCGAGCTGGGCCTGACCTTCGATGCGCTGGGTTTCCCGCGCCATCTGGGCAATTTCCTGAAGATCATGACCCGCCATCCGGATTTGCGCGTGGTGGTGGATCACTGCATGAAGCCCCGGATCCGGAACCATTCCCCGGAAAGCTTCCGCCACTGGGCCGAGGGGATGGCGCGCATCGCCCGCGAGACGGGGGCGTTTTGCAAGCTGTCGGGGCTGGTGACCGAGGCGGGCGCGGGCTGGAGCATGGACGACCTCAGGCCCTATGCCGATCATGTCCTCGCCGAGTTCGGCCCCGAAAGGATCATGTGGGGATCGGACTGGCCGGTCTGCCGCCTGCGCTGCGAATACGGGCGCTGGCGTGCGGCGGCCGAGGCGCTGTGCGCCGAACTGGACGCGGCGCAGAAGGCGCGCATCTTCGGCGGCAGCGCGGCGGCGTTCTACGGCATCGAGGACTGATCCAGAAAGGCCCGCACCGCGTCCGCCGTGACCGCGCGGCGCGCGTCGGGCGGGCTGGCCACGGTCAGCGCGGCGGCGGCCTGGGCAAGGCGGGCGGCATCGGCCAGCGCCGCGCCGTCAGCCAGCGCCGCGCCGAGCGGGCCGGTGAACGCGGCTCCGGCCCCGTGGGTCGAGACGACGCGCACCGCCGGGGCGGGAAGGGT